>CAYZII010000125.1:0-1577 GCA_964478415.1 uncultured Methyloversatilis sp. | reverse complement strand
GTTGATCAGTGCGCGCCGGCAGGAGCAAGGACGGGGGCATTGTCCACCGCCTTGCCTGAGGCGATCGTCTTGAACATGTTGTAGGCCATCAGCACCATGCCAGCGAGGTACAGCAAGCCGCCGATGACGCGGATGGTCCAGAACGGATAGGACGCCTTGACCGCTTCGACAAACGCGTAGGTGAGCGTGCCGTCGGGGTTGGTGGCGCGCCACATCAGACCCTGCATCACGCCGGAGCTCCACAGCGCAGCGATGTAGAGCACGGTGCCGAGCGTGGCGATCCAGAAATGGACGTTGATCAGACGCACCGAGTACATCTCGGTCTTACCAAAGAGGCGCGGAATCAGATAGTAGAGCGAACCGATCGACACCATGCCGACCCAGCCAAGGGCGCCGGAATGAACGTGGCCCACGGTCCAGTCGGTATAGTGCGACAGCGCATTCACGGTCTTCACCGACATCATCGGGCCTTCGAATGTCGACATGCCGTAGAACGACAGCGAGGTGACGAGGAACTTCAGGATCGGGTCATCACGCAGCTTGTGCCAGGCGCCCGAAAGCGTCATGATGCCGTTGATCATGCCGCCCCAGGACGGCGCCAGCAGGATCAGCGAGAACACCATGCCGAGGGACTGCGTCCAGTCAGGCAACGCGGTGTAGTGCAGGTGGTGGGGACCGGCCCACATGTAGGTGAAGATCAGCGCCCAGAAGTGCACCACCGACAGCCGGTAGGAATATACCGGGCGACCTGCCTGCTTCGGCACGAAGTAATACATCATGCCGAGGAAGGCTGCGGTGAGGAAGAAGCCGACCGCGTTGTGGCCGTACCACCATTGCACCATCGCATCCTGCACACCAGCGTAGGCCGAGTAGGACTTCGGCGTCAGGATGCCGGCCTCGAAGACCGGGATTGCGGCGCTGTTGAAGATATGCAGCAGCGCGACGGCGATGATGAAGGCAGCATAGAACCAATTGGCAACGTAAATGTGCTTGGTCTTGCGCGTGCCAACGGTGCCGAAGAAGACGATCGCGTAGGCCACCCAGATCACGGTGATCAACAGATCGATCGGCCACTCGAGTTCGGCATACTCTTTACCAGAGGTAAAGCCCAGCGGCAGGCTGAGCGCGGCGAGCACAATCACCAACTGCCAGCCCCAGAAGGTGAAAGTTGCCAGCCCAGGCGCGAACAGCGTGGTATGGCAGGTGCGCTGCACCACATAATATGAGGTGGCGAACAAGGCTGATCCGCCGAAGGCAAAGATCACCGCATTGGTATGCAGCGGCCTCAGGCGCCCATAGGAGAGCCATTCGACGATGCTCAATTGTGGCCAGACCAGCTGGGCGGCGACGATGACGCCGACCAGCATGCCGACGATACCCCATATCACGGCCATCACGGCAAACTGGCGCACGACCTTGTAATTGTAAGTCGCTTGCGTTTGCATGGATTCCACATCTCCTCAAGAAAGAAAGACTTGCCTTCGAGATCGAACTACATTATTCCCCACCGCCCCGACAGGGCCGGCACGGCGGGAATCCCTGCGACAAATTGACTCGGATCAAAATCCGTGGCGAAG
>CAYZII010000124.1:0-1623 GCA_964478415.1 uncultured Methyloversatilis sp. | reverse complement strand
GCAGCCGGCGGCGATCAGGAAGTCATGCTGGGCGAGGGTTTCGACGCCTTCGGCGATCACGTCGAGTTTGAGGGCGTTGGCGAGCTGGATGATGGCATTGACGATGGCAGTGCTTTCTACATCCGGCAGGTCCTGGATGAAGGAGCGGTCGATCTTCAGGCGGTGGATCGGGAAGCGCTTCAGATAGGACAGGCTCGAATAGCCGGTGCCGAAGTCGTCGATCGCCAGTTTTACGCCCAACGCGGCGAGGGCTTCGAGGCGGCGCAGGGTTTCGTCTGCGTCCTGGATCAGGATCGATTCGGTGAGTTCGAGCTCCAGCAGAGACGGCGGCAGATGGTGCCTTTTCAGGGTCTGGCCGACACGGTCGACGAGATCGGCTTGCTGGAACTGCAGCGGTGAGACGTTGATGGCCATCGTCACATCCATACCTTTGGCATGCCAGGCGGCGCACTGGGCGATCGCACTGTCGAGCACCCAGTTGCCGATATGGACGATCACGCCGGATTCTTCGGCGATCGGGATGAACTGGGAGGGCGGGATTTCTCCCAGCTCGGCGTCGTGCCAGCGCAGCAGGGCTTCGACACCGGTGATGGCGTTGTCACCAAAGCGCACCTGGGGCTGGTAATGGAGCAGAAAATGGCTCTGCGGCGTCGGGTTGGCGAGCGCCTGGCGCATCGCGTGGTCGATCTTCATCCTTGAGAGCAGGCCGACGTTCATCTGCCGCTGATAGAAACGGAAACCGGCACGGCCACGTTCTTTGACGTGATACATCGCCGCATCGGCGTTCTTGATCAGATCGTCCATCGTCTCGCCATCGTCGGGATAAAGCGCGATGCCGATGCTGCAGGTGATCGTGAAGGAAAAATCGTCGAGCACGAAAGGCTGCGAGAGGCTGTTGAGGATGCGTCGCGCGATGATTTCGGCGCCGCGCGCATCGGTCTTGTGCAGCAGGATCAGGAACTCGTCGCCGCCGAGGCGCGCGGCGGTATCGACCTGACGCAGGCAGTCCTTGATGCGCTCGGCGACGCAGACCAGTACGCGGTCGCCGAACATGTGGCCGAGCGAGTCGTTGATCTGCTTGAAGCGGTCCAGATCAATGAACAGCAGCGCGAAACCGATCTTTTCGCGATGGGCCAGCCCGAGCGCGAATTCGATACGCTCATTGAGCAGCAGCCGGTTCGGCAGCCCGGTCAAGGCATCGGTGTAGGCCATTTCCTCGATACGCTTCTTGGCATTGACGGTTTCCGAGAGGTCTTTGAAAAAGCCGATGTAATGCAGCAAGGCGCCCTGATTGTCGAGCACGCGCACCAGAGAGGCTTGGCACGGCAGAGTGGCACCGCTGCGGTTGCGGTGCCAGGCTTCGCCTTCCCAGAAACCATGTGTTTGCAGCATGGTTTCGACCTGGTTGGCGAAATGCTCGCGCGAAACCATATCGCCGAGGATGTCGTAGGCATGTTTGCCGAGCAGCTCCTCGCGTGCCTGGCCGGTGAGCCGTTCGCAGGCGGGATTCGCGTCGAGCAGCGTCATGTCGGGGTGGGTGATGAAGATCGCATCCAGACTGGAGGTGAATACCTTGGCGGCGAGTTGCAGGATTGAGTCCGTAAACTGCTGTAAATCGGGTGG
>CAYZII010000123.1:0-1705 GCA_964478415.1 uncultured Methyloversatilis sp. | reverse complement strand
CTTCGCGCGACTCGAAGAGCTCAACGAGATCGGTGCGGCACTCTCCCGTGAGCGGGACATCACGCATCTGCTCGAGCGTATCCTCGAAGCGGCGAAAAGCATCACCCACGCCGATGCCGGCACGCTTTACACGATGACGCCGGATCGCCATGCTCTACGCTTTGCCCTCGTGCGCAACGACAGCCTCGGCTTGGTACTTGGCGGCAGTTCTGAACGATCCATCGATTTTCCTGATCTGCTGCTCGAAGACGAAAGCGGCGCGCCCAATGACCATCTCGTTGCGGTCTATGCCGCGCTCCACGAGCAAACCATCAATATCCCAGATGCTTATGCGGCCGACGGCTTCGACTTTTCCGGCACCCGTGAGTTCGACCGGCGCACCGGCTACCGTTCGCAATCCTTTCTCACCGTGCCGATGAAGAACCATGAAAACGAAATCATTGGCGTGCTGCAACTGATCAATGCCCTCGATCCGGAAACCGGCGCGGTGCGGGCTTTTTCGACGGCGGACCAGCATCTGGCCGAATCACTTGCCTCCCAGGCGGCGATCGCGCTGACCAACCGGCAGTTGATCGACCAGCTCGAAAACCTGTTCGAATCCTTCATCAAGCTGATCAACCTGGCGATCGACGAAAAATCCCCCTATACCGGCGGACATTGCCAGCGTGTGCCGGAACTCACGATGATGCTCGCCGAGGCCGTCAATGCGACACGGACAGGCCCGCTCGCCGATTACATCCTCGGCCCGGTCGATCTGCATGAGCTGAAGATCGCTGCACTTTTGCACGATTGCGGCAAGGTCACCACGCCGGTGCATGTCGTCGACAAGGCGACGAAGCTGCAGACCCTCTTCGATCGCATCGAACTGATCGATACGCGCTTCGAAGTCCTCAAGCGCGATGCCCAGATCGCCACGTTGCGCCGCCTGCTGGAACTGCGCGAGCCTCGCGATGCCGACGCCGAAGCGCGCTGCTGGCAGGCGCTGCAAGAAGAAATCAGCCAGCTCGAAGCCGACCGCGAATTCCTGCGCCAAGCCAACCGCGGCAGTGAAAAGATGAGCGAAGAAGAACAAGGTCGTGTGCGCCAGATCGGCACCGAGCGGCGCTGGCGCAACCCCGAAGGCGTCGAAACAGACTTCCTGACTGCCGACGAAATCGAAAACCTGACCATCCGCAGCGGCACACTAAATGCCCGCGAGCGCGAGATCATCAACCATCACATCGTCGACGATCAGGATGCTCGAAGCGCTGCCCTGGCCGAAACACCTCAAGCGCGTGCCGGAATACGCCGGTGGCCATCACGAACGAATGGACGGCAAAGGCTACCCGCGGGGGCTCACACGCGAACAAATGTCACTGCCGGCGCGCATGATGGCGCTCGCCGACATCTTCGAGGCGCTCACCGCGAAGGACCGGCCCTACAAGCCGGGCATGAAACTCTCGCAGGCGCTCGAGATCATGAAGCAATTCGCCGCCAACGGGCACATCGATCCCGACCTGTATGAGGTTTTCATCCTCGAGCGGGTCTATCTGCGTTATGCCAAAGCCTTCCTCGACCCTGCGCAGGTCGATCTGGCCTGAGGTATGCCCGCCGGGAATGGGGCTTGGCCGCCACTCCTGCCGCTCGGAACGCATGCGTCGAGTGCTCGAACTGCTTGGACGGCTGACAAAAATTGTCACTGTCCCGCCCGCAATTGATTGGACAC
>CAYZII010000122.1:0-1749 GCA_964478415.1 uncultured Methyloversatilis sp. | reverse complement strand
CACCGCCTGATCTGCGGGGATGCCACCGATCCGGAAGTCATCCGGACGCTGATGGCCGGCGAGCAGGCGGCCTTGTGCTTCACCTCGCCGCCCTACGGCAACCAGCGCGACTATACCAAAGGCATCGCCGATTGGGATGCGCTGATGCGGGGCGTGTTCGCCAACCTGCCGATGACCGAGGGCGGCCAGGTGCTGGTCAATCTTGGCCTCATCCACCGCGAGCATGAGGTCGTTCCCTATTGGGACGGCTGGCTCGACTGGATGCGCAGCCAGGGCTGGCGGCGCTTTGCCTGGTATGTCTGGGATCAGGGGCCGGGGTTGCCCGGCGACTGGAATGGCCGGCTCGCGCCGGCCTTTGAATTCATATTCCACTTCAACCGCAAGGGCACGAAACCGCGCTACCCAAACAAGATCGTGCCCTGCGTCAACGCTGGGCGCCCCCATCCTAGCGTCGGCATCCGCAACAAAGACGGCAGCCGCAGGGCCTGGACCCATGCCGGCAAACCGATCCAAGACTTTCGCAAACCCGACAGCGTGATCCGCATCACGCGCCAAAAAAGTGGGATCGGCGAGGGCATCGACCATCCGGCGGTGTTTCCTGTGGCGCTGCCGCAGTTCGTGATCAATACCTACACCGACGAGGGTGAGATCGTGTTCGAACCGTTCTGTGGCTCGGGCACGACCTTGCTGGCGGGTCAAAGGACGGGACGTCGGATTCGGGCCGTCGAGATCGCCCCGGAATACGTCGATGTGGCGGTCAAGCGCTTCCGGCAGAACTTCCCAGGTGTGTCGGTGACCTTGATGGCCACCGGGCAGACCTTTGCCGAGGTCGAATGCGAAAGATTGATCAGTAGTGGTAGCGCCCCTGCAGAAACTCGATTCGATCCGCCTTCACGAGATAGACGCAGCGATGTTCCTGCGTGATGCGTCGTGACCAGACATCCGAGCCCAGGTACTTGAGCGGTTCGGGATTGCCAATGCCCTTGAAGGGATCACGCAGCGCGGCTTTGACGAGTTCCAGAAGACGCTTGGCCGTGCGTCGCTCCGTCTCTACCCAGTAGCTCAAATCTTCCAGAAACTCAGGTTGAAACACCGCGACGCGCTTGACCTCAGGCTTCGAGGCCATAGCGCTTCTCGATGGCATCAACGGGCGTAGGTGACACATCACCGGCTCGGGCGCGCGCCAAGGCGGTCAGCAGACGTTCGGCGTTTCTGGGCGAGCGCAGCAGATGTGCCGTTTCCATCAGGCTTTGCAACTCGTCGGCGGCAATGATCGCCACAGCATCCCCGGAGCGACGGCGTACCAAGACCACTTCACGATCATCGACCGCACGATCCATGAGCGTCTTGAGCTGCTCGCGGGCCTGGCTGTAGGTGGTTTCGATGGTCATGACGGCCTCCTTCTAATTGGACAGACCTATTGTACAACTATGACCCGACAAATGCTTGCCGACAAGATCGAGCACTGGCCGACGGACAAGCTCATCCCTTATGCCCGGAATGCCCGCACGCACTCGGTCGAGCAGGTCGCACAGATCGCCGCCAGTATTGCCGAGTTCGGTTTCACGAATCCGATCCTGGCAGGCTCGGATGGCGTGATCGTGGCCGGTCACGGGCGACTGGCCGCGGCGCGCAAACTGGGGCTATCCACCGTGCCGGTGGTGGTGCTGGATCATCTCACGCCCGCCCAACGTCGGGCCTTGGTGATCGCGGACAACCGCATTGCCGAGAACGCTGGGTGGGATGAGG
>CAYZII010000121.1:0-1828 GCA_964478415.1 uncultured Methyloversatilis sp. | reverse complement strand
GACAGTGCGTGCCGATGGCACCGTCGAAGTCAGCTATTGACGAACCGTCCATCTGGAAGGAAGATTGCCATACTCATGTTTTTTGCCCGACTGCCGTAATAGGGCAAGTGAAATCAAGCAAAGACACTCTCGTGAGAATCGACAATCCAGCCCACCGCATTGGTAGCCCGGCAACGACAGCAGCGCGGCCAGAAAAACCTTCCCCCCAAAGTAGCGCGGCATCTGCTGACCTGCCGGAGTCCGAGAGTGTCGAGCTTTCGCCATTGGCCGCCCGTCTCAAAGAGACCCATGCCGGCGAACCACCCCTGGATGCCACACGCGTCGCTGAAATCCAGCAGTCGATCAGCGATGGCCGGTTCGTAATTCACCCGGATCGCATCGCAGCACGTCTGATCGATGAGGTGCGCGCGCTGCTGTCGCGTCTGCGTTGAGTCTCCCATCGAGCCATGTCCGCTGCCGAAACGCTGCAAGCTTTCATCGAATTGCTGCGTCGCGAGCAGACGGCACTGATCGATGGTGACATCGAGGCACTCGCCGCTTTGTTGCCAGAGAAAACCGCGCTCAGCGAACGCTTGAATGCAATCTCTCCCAGCGAAGCAGGGCAACTGCGAGAGCTTGCCGCGACGGCCCGCGATCTCAATCAAACCAATGGCCAGCTGATCGCCGTGCGCATCCAGCGCAACCAGCAGGCACTAAATGTTCTCTTCGCCGCTGCCGGCCAGGCACCGACCTACGGTCCCGACGGCCAGCAACTTTCCAGCCTCGGCTCTCGCTCGCTGGGCAAGGCGTGACGGCGCGTCCCCTCGGCCCGCCGATCATTCCGGCAATGCGATTTCTACCGGCGTATCCGGTGTGCGCGATTCGATCGTGATCGCCACGCGCCGGTTGCGCTGACGACCCTCGGGCGTTGCATTGTCAGCCACGGGTCGTTGATCGGCATAGCCGACTGCAGTGAGACGACGCGGATCGACGCCGTTGTCGATGAACAGCCGCACGACGCTCGCCGCACGGGCACCCGACAGCTCCCAGTTCGATGGATAGAGCAAGGAATTGATCGGCACGTTGTCGGTATGCCCTTCGACGGTGATCGGGAAGTCGGTAGTGGCGAGAATCTGCGCCACCGCAGTCAAGGCGATCACGGCAGTGGGCTGCAGACGTGCTTCGCCCGAATCGAAAAGTACGCTGGCATTGATCTCGACCGTGATGCCGAGCGCCCCTTCGGTGATGCGCACCTGCCCTTGTTCGACCAGCAGCGCCAGCGCCTCGGTGATCTCCTTGGCCTTGTTGCGTAGCAGTTCGCGGTTTTTCTCGCGCTGCGGATCTCTTTTCAGGTTGGTGACCTGCGGTTTTTTGAAGGGAATCATCACCGGCAGCGGCGCGGCAGGATTGATCTCCACCATCGCCCCGACGCTGCTGCCCGGAATGTGGCGGAAGGCCGCCGCGATCGAATCCGACAGCACGCGGTATTTGCCCTCATTGACCGAGGAGATCGCATACATCACGACGAAGAACGCGAACAGCAGCGTGATGAAATCAGCATACGAGACGAGCCAGCGCTCGTGGTTCTCGTGTTCTTCTTCTTTGTTACGGCGTGCCATGATCAGACTGGAGGAGATACATGCGGCTCTCGATGATGCGCTCCACAGCGTGGCTTCGGCCGCCCGCTGCCGCGGGCTTGACGTTCGCTCCGCTCACGTCAGCCTCCGCCGCAATCCGCGCATCCCTCTCTCCGTCCATACGCTCGATCAGCCTCAAACGACATACCCCTCCATCCGGCTCTCGATGATGCGCTCCACAGCGTGGCTTCGGCCGCCCGCTGCCGCGGGCT
>CAYZII010000120.1:0-1853 GCA_964478415.1 uncultured Methyloversatilis sp. | reverse complement strand
AGGCCGATGCAGTGGCCGCCGACGAGGCCTGGGCGGAAGGGCAGGAAGTTCCACTTGGTGCCGGCAGCTTCGAGCACTTCCAAGGTGTCGATGCCCAGCTTGTCGAAAATGATCGCCAGTTCGTTCATCAGCGCGATGTTGAGGTCGCGCTGGGTGTTTTCGATCACTTTGGCGGCTTCGGCCACCTTGATGGAGCTCGCCTTGTGGGTGCCGGCGGTGATGATGCTGGCGTAGAGGGCGTCGATAGCCTCGGCCGCCTCTGGGGTGGAGCCGCTGGTCACCTTCTTGATCGTCGTCAGCCGATGCTCCTTGTCGCCGGGGTTGATGCGCTCGGGGCTGTAGCCACAGTAAAAGTCCCGGTTGAAGACGAGCCCGCTTTCGCGCTCCAGGATAGGCACGCAGATTTCTTCGGTAGCACCGGGATAGACGGTGGACTCATAAATCACCACGTCGCCGGCCTTTAATACGCGGCCCACCGTTTCGCTCGCTTTCACGAGCGGGGTGAAGTCGGGACGGTTGACGAGGTCGACCGGCGTGGGAACGGTGACGATGAAGACCTGGCAGGCGCGCAGGTCTTCCGGGTTGCTGGTATAGGTGAGCCGCTTGGCGGCGGCCAGCTCTTCGGGCGGCACTTCCAGCGTGCTGTCGCGGCCGGCTTGGAGTTCGGCAATGCGTTCTGGCTTGATGTCGAAGCCGGTGACGGGGTAGCGCTTGCCGAATTCGACGGCAAGCGGCAGGCCGACGTAGCCTAGGCCGACGATGGCGATGGGGGTGTGGTCGGTGAAATGCATCGTTATGCCTATGAAGTCAGTGCGCAGGCGCGTTCGATGTGATCGACGATGGCTTGTTGTTGGACGGGGGAGAGGCGCATGGTCAGATCGATCCGGACAGATTCCCGACTCCGCTCACACCCATTGCCGTCTCTTCAGCGCCGACTTTTGCGCGCAGCGCTTCGACTTCGGCGCGCAGAGCTTCGACCTCGCGCTCCTTGATGCGCAGGAACTCGACGGTGAGCCGCGCGCGCTCGGCGAGCCCGCGCGGGGTGAGGACGTATAGATAGCCGAGTTTGTTGGGGTTTTTCTGGAAGTTGTCGATCTTGACGAGGCCCTTGGATACCAAGGCCTTGAGGCAATAATTAAGTTTGCCCAGGCTCACGCCGGCCGCACGCGCCAGCTCGCGCTGGCTGGCGCCGGGGTTGGCTTCGAGAATTTTCAGGAGCCGGTAGCGGGTGTCGGAATCGAACATCGCGTATCGTTCAACGATTGAACGGAGCACATTCAAGCATGACAGTGGATTGCCGTCAAGCGGGCGATTCCCTGCTTTCAGGAACGAAACAAGTCTTCGAAGCCGAGGGCGCGAATCGTCTTGCTCAAGGGAAAGGTTTTGTTACCGGGATAGACGACCCGCAACTCGGCAAGTCCCAGGGTTTCAATGGCGGTATGCATGGAGCGGGTGATTTGGGGGCGATCTGTGTATTTGATCTCGTAACCAATGGGCGTGGCCCCTTGCATGATCAGCAGATCGACTTCTGCCCCGCCGTGGGAAGCCCAGAAATAGACTTCCTCCCCTGTTGCTCCGTGCATTTGGACGATCTGCTCGATGACAAACCCTTCCCAGGATGCTCCCAGCTTGGGGTGGCGATAAAGCGTGTCACGATCGGTAATGCCCATCAGGGTGTGAAACAGTCCGCTATCCCGCAGGTAAAGCTTTGGTGATTTCACCTGGCGCCTCGCGACGTTGGGTCGGTAGGATCTTCGAGATCGAAACGCATCACTGGCGCTTCGATCTGCTCGGCAAACATGCGTGCGAGGGTCGTTTTGCCGCTTTGACGCGGTCCAAGCAATGCAACGATC
>CAYZII010000119.1:0-1894 GCA_964478415.1 uncultured Methyloversatilis sp. | reverse complement strand
GATGGGACTTGATTTCAAAGGATGGGGAGGCCATGGCGAAAGATTATAGCGCCCGCCCGCTTCGACATCGCGCGCCGGAAAATCCGCCCCGTCGTGAGGAAAACAGATAAGGAATAATCCACCGCCTTCGGCCGTCTTACATTTATCTACAACCCTGACGGAGGAGAGACATGAAAAAACATTTTGGACGGTTCTGCTGTTCGCCAGGCTCGCCCTGGTTGGCAACGCGTTTGCCGAGAGCGGCAAGGTCGGGGTCGCGGTGCAGGTCAGCGACGACAACGTCGCGACCTGGAACTAGGCGCTGAATGTCATCAAAAACATCCAGAACGAATACGGCAAGGACAAGGTCGAAGTCGAGCTGGTGGTGTTCGGCAACGGCGTGGGGCTGCTGAAATTCGATTCGCAGCTCGCCAACCGCATCGACGAAACGCTGGCCAGCGGCGCGAAGGTGCTGATGTGCCAGAACACGATGAAGGCGCGCAAGCTCACCAATGAGGACATGCATGCCGGCATCGGTTACGTCAAGGCCGGTGTCGTCGAGCTGATCGAGAAGCAGCGCCAAGGTTGGGCCGTGATCCGGCCTTGATCGCCAGCCGCGCCTCATGCCGCCCGTCACGAAATCTGCGCTGACGGGACGGCACCGTCAGCCGAACATCGTATCCAGCAGCATCATCAGCGCAAAGCCCGCCACCAGGCCAATCGTGGCGGGCGTCTGATGACCGTTGCGATGGGTCTCGGGGATTACTTCGTGCGAGACGACGAAGATCATCGCGCCGGCAGCCAACCCGAGGCCGATCGGGTAGGCGAGGGCCAGGCCGCTGGCCAGACCCACACCGACTAACGCGCCGAGCGGTTCCAGCAGACCGCTGACGGCAGCCGTGCCCACCGCGCGGGCAGAGGAAAACCCAGCCGAGCGCATCGCCAGGGCAACGGCGAGACCTTCGGGAATGTCCTGCAGCGCAATCGCCGTGGTAAGCGGCACACCGACGCTCAGATCGCTTTGCGCGAAACCGACGCCGATCGCCATGCCCTCCGGCAGATTGTGCAACGCGATGGCGAACACGAACAGCCAGAGGCGCCCGCAGCGCTCATGGGCTGGGCCGCAGGGGCCCGTCTTGTCGTGCTCGTGGGGCGTGAAGGCATCGAGACCGAGCATCAACAGCACGCCGAGCGCCATCCCGACGATCACGATGCCACTGGCCAAACCGCGCTGGCCGAGAATGTCGCTCGCCGCTGCGAGGCCTGGCAAGATCAAGGAAAACGCACTGGCGGCGAGCATCATGCCGGCTGCGAAACCGAGCAGGCTGTCTTCGATGCGCTGCGGGATACGCTGCAGGAAAAACGCCGGCAGCGCTCCCAGCGCCGTCGCGCCGAAACCGGCCATTCCGCCCATCAGCGCATAGCGCAAGGGCACATCGGCCCGGCCCTCGAGCAACTGCAGGGTGCTCTGGATCAGCAAAGCCACGATGGCCAGCAGGCTCACGCCCAGGCCGGCCGTGACGACAGGATGTTCGCGCGCGTGGCTAAGCGCGGCGCTCTGCCAGAAGCCGGCTGGGGTCTGAGGCGATGCCACGGTGTGCTTAGCCATCAAATGCACCCTTGGGGACGCAGCGTGGGCCAGAACCTATTTGATCAGCCTTGGCGGATCAGATGATCGAAGGCCGACAGGGCGGCTTTCGCTCCTTCCCCCATCGAGATGATGATCTGTTTGTAAGGCACCGTGGTGCAGTCTCCAGCGGCAAAAACACCAGGGAGCGAAGTCTGGCAGCGGGCGTCGATCTCGATCTCGCCGTATCTATTCAGATTCACCACCCCCTTGAGCCAGTCGGTGTTCGGCAACAGGCCGATCTGCACGAAGATGCCTTCGAGCTCGAGATGATGCAATGTGCCGCTG
>CAYZII010000118.1:0-1966 GCA_964478415.1 uncultured Methyloversatilis sp. | reverse complement strand
CCGCTCACGGGAGAGTGCCGCACCGATCTCGTTGAGCTCTTCGAGTCGCGCGAAGAGCGTTTGCATCATTGCGCTCACTTGATGCAGACGGCGCGCACCTGCCTCATGTCGGTGTGGCCCTGCAAGACTTTTTCGATGCCGTCCTGCTTCAGGGTGCGCATGCCGTCTTCGAGGGCCTGCTTGAGGAGATCGGCGACACGGGCGCGATCCTGGATCAGTTTCTTCACTGCATCGGTGCCGACCATCAGCTCATGCAGGGCAATGCGGCCACGGTAGCCAGTCCCGCCGCAGGCTTCGCAATCGCCCCCCTCGCGGGCACGATAGAGCGTGAATTGTCCTTGTGCGTTGGCGTAGTGTTTGATCCACTGCCGGTAGATTGCCTCCCTCGCGGCCTTGCCGTCACGCTGGAAGCTTTCCAGCGCCTGAAGCTCTTCGCAGTATTCCGTCAACAGATGTTTGAGCTCCACGGGCTCGGGTATATATGGCACGCGGCACTTGACGCACAGGCGCTTGGCGAGCCGCTGGGCGAGGATGCCGAGCAGCGCGTCGGCGAAGTTGAACGGATCCATGCCCATGTCGAGCAGGCGCACGATCGACTCGGGCGCGCTGTTGGTGTGCAAGGTGGCGAGCACGAGGTGGCCGGTCAATGAGGCTTCCAGGCCGATGCGCGTGGTCTCCGCATCGCGCATCTCGCCCACCATGATGATGTCCGGATCGGCGCGGAGGAAGGCGCGCATCACGGCGGCGAAATCGAGCCCGGCTTTTTTGTTGACCTGCACCTGGCGCAGGCCCTTCTGGGTGATTTCCACCGGGTCTTCGACGGTCCAGATCTTGGTGTCCGGCGTATTGAGCATCTTCAATACCGAGTGCAGCGTGGTGGTCTTGCCGGAACCGGTCGGGCCGCAGACGAAGAAAATGCCGTAAGGTTTGCTCACCACCTCCTTGAGCCGCGTCTCGTTGTGCGGCAACAGGCCGAGCTGTTCGATCGGCAACGGCTCGCCAGCGGAGAGGAGGCGCATCACGACATCTTCGACACCGCCAGCGGTCGGCAGCGTGGCGACACGCAACTCGAGGTCGAGCGGACCGAATTTCTTGAACTTGATCTTGCCGTCCTGGGGTTTGCGCTTTTCGGAAATGTCGAGGTCGCACATGATCTTGATGCGTGCGACGATGGCACTGCGATAACTGTGCGGAATTTCGATGTATTTCTGCAGCGAGCCATCACGACGGAAACGGATCAGCACTTTGTCTTTGCCGGTGCCCGGCTCGATGTGGATGTCGGATGCGCCCTGGTTGTAGGCGTCGATGATGATCTTGTTGACCAGCTTGACGAGCTCGTTGTCGGCCGCGGCGGAGACTTCATCGCCAGTCTCGTCTTCGCTCTCGTCCTCGTTTATCGCCGCCAGCAGCTCGCCGACATTGCTGTCGTCGCTGAAGCCGCCACCGAAGAACTGCTCGACGGTTTGTCTGAATTCGCGATTGGTCGTGACGCGATAGACGATCTTCTGGCGCGGAAAGATGTTGTTGACGACGCGCGAGCTGCGCAGTTGTTCGGGGTCGAGCGTCAGGATGACGATGCCCTCCTTGCCGTCCTCGATCGGCAGCCAATGGTTCTGCTCGACGTATTCGCGACGCAGATTCTTCATCAGTTCCATCGGCTTGAGGCGCTCGGGACGGAAGGGCTCGTAGGGCACGCCGAAGAACTTGGCCAGCGCAGCACCGATCGTGGAAAGCTTTAGCTGATACTCGGTGATCAGAACTTCCTCGACTTCGCTGCCTTGCAGACGCGCCGACTTGCAGGCCATATCGAGCTCTTCGGCGGTAATCGCGGCATCGAGGACGAGATGGTCGTATTTCGTCTTGACGACATGCTCTGGCCGGGTACGTTGCGTGAAAGCAATCGCCAACGTTTCGCACAAGCCTTTGATGCCTTCCTCTTGATAGCCCGAAAAGGGGGTGCCTGCCT
>CAYZII010000117.1:0-1969 GCA_964478415.1 uncultured Methyloversatilis sp. | reverse complement strand
GCATGAGCACCTTGAAACGCAAGACGCTAATCTTCTTTGGCGGCATTCTGGCCGTGCTGATCCTGGTGCTGACGGCGTTGTCGGCATTTAGCTACCGCTGGTTTTCTCTTTACACCGCCGAGCGGCATACGCGCTCGGTCGCCGAGACCGTCAAGGTGGGCCTGACCGAAAGCATGATCAACGGCACGATCGACAAACGCCAGCAGTTCTTGTCCCGGCTGTCGGCCGTCCCCGGCGTTCAGCGCGTGCGCGTGATCCGCGGGCCTGCGGTCGTCAAACAATTCGGTCCCGGCCTTGCCGAAGAAAAACCGATCGAAGGGATCGAAAAGGTGTTCGATAGCGGCAAAGAAACGTTCGTGGTCTTGCAAACGGCCGACGGCCTGATTTTTCGTGCCGTCATCCCCTACATTGCCACCGATCACGGTGTGCCGAATTGCCTGCAATGTCATGCCGTCAGCAACGGAACCGTGCTCGGCGCCGTGAACATCGACATCTCGCTCGACGAAGTGCGTAAGGAAGGCCTCCTGGCCGTCTTCATCGTCAGCCTGTCGGTGATGACCGCCGCGCTGCTTGCTTTGCTGTGGCTGAGACGTTTGATGAATCCGCTCACCGCCACGGCCGAGGCCGTGCGCGAGGTAACCTCGAAGGCGGTCGCAGGCAATTTCTCCGGCCGCATTCGTCAGACGAGCACCGACGAGATTGGCGAAATCGCCGCCAACATCAACAACTTGATGGGCTTTCTGGAAAGCGAGATCACGACGATCCGCACCCGTGTCAGTCAATTGATGGGTCAGCACCCGAACGAGGGCGGCAATCAGCTCGTGCTCACTGCCGAGATGGTCGATAACCTGGTCGAGGTTGCCCAGTTCAAGCAGGCGATCGAGGAGGATCAGACCAAGCTCGACATCTATCAGCGTTTGGCTCGGGTCTTGGAGCAGAAGTTCAACTTCCAACGCTACTCGATCTATGAAGTGGCCAACAGCAAGAACCGTATGACGCCAATGCTCGTCGCGTGTGAGGCGGGCGTGGAATGCCGCTGGTGTGATCCGCAGATCCTCATCGATGCCAGCTTCTGCCGGGCCAAGCGTACCGGCCACCTTGTCGATGCGGTCGATTTTTCGGGTCTGTGCTCGATGTTCCGTCCCTCCGAAGGAGGCGATACCCATATCTGCCTGCCGATGATCCAATCTGGCATGGCCGGCTGCATCGTGCAGGTTGTCATCACTGCCGAGGAGGCGCCGTTGGCGCGCCTGATGACACCTTTCCTCGCCGTTTATCTGCGTGAAGCCGCACCAGTGCTGGAAGCCAAGCGCCTGATGGAACACCTGCGCGAAAATGCGCTGCGCGATTCGATGACCGGCCTTTACAACCGCCGCTTTCTCGAGGAATACGTCAGCGCCCTGGTGGCGGGTTGCCAGCGGCGCAAGACCCAGTTTTCCGTGTTGATGCTCGATCTCGATTTCTTCAAGCAAGTCAATGATACCTACGGCCATGAGGTCGGCGACAAGGTGATCAAGACCCTCGCCGACATCCTGCTGCGCAATGTGCGCAGTTCGGACATTGCAGTGCGCTATGGCGGCGAAGAATTCCTCGTGGTGCTGATGGATTGTGGTGCGAAGGATGCGCTCACGGTGGCCGAGAAGATCCGCGCCGAAGTGGAAGCCACAAAGATTCCATTGCCCGGTGGCATGTTGCAGAAAACCGTCTCGATCGGCATTGCCACCTACCCGGACGATTCCGACACTTTCTGGCAGATCGTCAAGTTCGCCGACGTGGCCCTCTACCGGGCCAAGGAAACCGGCCGCAACAAGGTGGTGCGTTTCACTGCCGACATGTGGGACAACGGCGCACATTACTGAACCGGGCGCACCATAATTGGGCATTCAGAGCACTGTAATGGTGCGATAAAGGGCATTGCGCTGTGCCGATGATCGATCAGCACATTGATCCAGAAGAGTTTTTCTTTGTG
>CAYZII010000116.1:0-1991 GCA_964478415.1 uncultured Methyloversatilis sp. | reverse complement strand
CCATCTGGGCCAGGCGGTCGTAGTTGTTGGGCAGCAGGTTGATGGCGGCGGTCAGCGCCGACATCGAGAAGGCGGGGTTTTCGAAGATGTTCTGCATGGTCAGACTCCTTGACGGACGAGGACGCCCAGCGCCTTGAGCTGGGCCATGGCGGACGCCTTCTCGGCCGTGGTGATGGCTTCGGGCCACACCAGCGCGTGGTCGGAGACGATGGCGTGGCGCGCGACTACGAGGCCGTTGTCGCGGTCAGCCAGCGTGGCGTCGCAGGCCTGCAGCAGAACGCCGGCGGCGACCTGCGAGCCGTCCTCGGCGGACGGGTCGATCTGCTTGACCTTGCCGGTGGCGGTGACCACGCCGACGACCGTGCCCAGAGGCAGGTTCTGGCCTGCGGCCACGGTCACGCGGTCACGCGAGTACAGGTTGGGGGCTTCGTACTTGAGCAGGTCGCCCAGGTTCATCGATTCGGTCAACACGGTGGGCATCTCAGATCTCCTTCTTGAGCGTCGCCGACTGGGCTGCGAGCCGCATGGCCGCGTCGATCAACGGATTGCTGGCAGAAGCAGGCGCGGCATCGGGGGCGATGCGACTGACGATCTCGGGACTGGCGGCCTCGGCCTGGGCCGAAAGCAACTGGCTGCGCACCTTCGCCGGCGCGGTGTTGGCCTCGAGAAAGCCCGCGATCAGATCGGCGCGGCCGGCGAGTGTGCAGGTCTGCGCGATCTCGATGGCCTCCTGCACGGTCAACGTGGCGGCGGCAGCCGGCTGAGCAGCCATGCCAGCAGGATCAGCAAGAGGCCGATCAACAGCAGCGGGGTCGGTTCGATCATTCATCAAGGACTCCTTGGGGTGGTTGCTGGGAAAGCCCGCCCGCGCGGCCACGGCCGCCGGAGTCGGGTTGGAAGAAAGGGATGCAAGCAGTTGGGCCAGTGCGTCGTCGAAGGTGCCGACGGCATCGGCCAGGCCCAAGGCGATCGCGGCCTGGCCGAAGAACAGTCCGGCCTCGGTGTCGCGCACGGCGGACGGCTCCAGCCCGCGGTTGCGGGCCACCGTCTCGACGAACAGGCCGTAGATGCGATCCACCTCGGCCTTGAGCACCGCATGCGCGGCGTCGGAGATCGGCTCGTGCGGGTTGAGGTCGTTCTTGCGGTCGCCGGCGAACACGGCGGTGTAGCGAACGCCGTCCTGCGCATCCTTGCCGGACTGGTCGACGTGCATCGCAATGACGCCAATCGAGCCCACGCCACCGGTGCGCGAGACGAAGACCTTGTTCGCAGCGGACGCCAGCGCGTAGGCGGCCGAGAAAGCCATGTCGTTGGCCACGGCCCAGACCGGCTTGATCTGGCTGGCGGCGCGGATGCGGTCGGCCAGATCGAACACACCGCCCGACTCCCCGCCGGGTGAATCGATGTCGAGCAGGATGGCGGCGACTTCCGGGCTGGCCAGCGCGGCGTCCAGTTGCGCGGCCAGTCCCGTGTAACTGGTCAGTCCCGATTCGGCCTCCAGCCCCACGGTGCGGCGCACCAGCGTGCCGTGGATGGGGATGACGGCCACATGGGGCGTCGGGGTGGGCGCGGGGCGCGCGGGCGGCGTGAATGCGGGCGGCGCGGCCAGATCCGCCAGGCCGACCCGGGGGCCGAGCACGGAAAGGATCACGTCGAGTTTCGGGCGATGGATGGCCAGCGGCACGCCAAAGAGGCGCGCCGCCAGATGCGGCAGCAGGGTCATGGGAGGTCCTTCAGGCAGGCGATGGACGGCCGCTTTGCGCAGCGTCGGCCGCGTTCGCGGTGGCCAAGCCACCCTCCTTCGAAGTGCGGCGCGGGTCCGAGTCGAGGATCAGGCCGAGGTCGTCGGCGCGCTGGTTGTCAGCGGCGATTTCGCGGTCGACGTCCTCGGCGTCGTACCCGAAGGCCGAGATGGCTTCCGAGCGGCTCATCAGGCCCGCGCGGATCGCGAGCAACATGGCCTTGAACTCCTTCTCCGGGTCGACCCATTG
>CAYZII010000115.1:0-2002 GCA_964478415.1 uncultured Methyloversatilis sp. | reverse complement strand
TGACGAAGGAACGCAGTTTCCGCGTGCCGCGCTCGCCCACGGTGCCGGGCGAGCCGGGCGGTTTCGTCGGCAGGAGGTTGAGCCTTCCGGCGTACTCCTCGACGATGATCTGCCGGGTGCGTACCGGTTTGGCCGGAAACAGGCCCAGCTGCTCGAGGCGGCCGTAGCGGTTGGGGATCAGATTGATGGCAGCGGTCAGGCTCGCCATCGAAAAGCCTGGGTTGTCGAAGGGGTTTTGCATGTTTATCTCCAGAAATGGCGAAACCCGCCAATGGCGGGTTTCAGGGGGGAAATGAACGAGTACCGGTATCGTTACGCCGAATCGCGCACCAGAATGCCGAGGGCGACCAGTTGCGCTTCGGCGGCGGCCTTCTGCGGCGCGGTGATGCCGGCCGGCCAGATGAGCGCACCTCTTGCAACGATGACGTGACGGGCGATCAGGATCGCGTCGTCCCGGTCGATCAGCGTCGCGTCGGTGTCGGTGGCGAGCACGCCCACGGCGGTTTCGGTGCCGTCGGTAGCATTCGGGGCCAGCGCATACAGTTTGCCGTCGGCGGTCTTCCTGCCGAGCACGGTGCCCAGTTGCAGGTTCTGCCCGGCGGCTACCGTCACGGCATCTCTAGAATAGGTTCATCCGACTTTCGTGTGGGTCACGGCAGCCGGATACAGGTCGAGACCGCCGCAATGGAAATAGACGGCGATCTTGAAATGGTTCGGATTGCGGTAGCCGCAGGCTCGCTTCTGGATGGTAGCAATCTTGGAGTTTAGGCCCTCGGCGACGGCGTTGGTGATGCGATGCGCGAAATAAGTCAGCACATTCGGCAAGTGGCGGGCGATCAACTTGGCGGCGGCGATCATCGGCGAAAGGCGGCTGTGCGTCGCCCAGAAGTACCAGCGTTTCCAGAACTTCATTGCCTCCGCAAGCGAGGTTTGGCTCCACAACTCGCGCAGCGCTTCTTTGAGCGCCCACGCCCGGCCTGTCTTGAGCTCGGCACCTTTCAGTTCATCGAAGCGCGCACGGGCCTGGTCGGTCATGTTTTCCGGATTGGTCAGCCACAGGTACTTGCTCTTGGCCAGTGTGTCATCGCCAATCTTCAGCAGCGACTTGTGCTCCTGTTTCCTGACCTTGTCCACCGCATCGACGACATGCCGCATGATGTGGAAACGGTCGAAGACCATCTTGCCGTCGGCACCCGGAATCTTGTCTTTGCAGGCGTTGATATAGGCCGGCCACATGTCGAGACTGATCGCCTCGATTCTCTCGCGGCCCTCCTTCGGGAATGCCTCGAAGTAGGCCGACAGACTCGTCTCCTTGCGGCCCTCGCCGATGTACTCGACGGTCGCTTCCTCCAGATCGCACACCAGGGTCATGTAGCGGTGTCCCTTGGCAATCGCCTTCTCGTCGATGCCGATCTGGCGGGGAACGCCATTGCCCTTGGCGGCGCGGCCGCGCAATACCGCACGTTCCATCAGATGCCAGGCTTCGTCCCAGCTGATGCGCAGAATCTGTGCTGCCTTCTTGACGTTGGCCGCCAAGAGGACGTCGATGGCCAGCGCCTCGAACAGGTTCGTGAACCGGCTGCCCGCCTGCGCCCACGGCAGCCGGACTTGCCGCACACCATGCTGCGGACACGACACGCGCGGCGGTCGCGCATGCAGGTAGGTCAGGAACTGGCAGCTGTCCAGATGCCGCCACACCCGTTCGACCTGATGGTCGTAGACGCCAAGCTCGCGCCCACATTGCGGGCAGGCAAACCGCTGCCCCGCCGGGTGCCCGACATGAACTTCAACACGTTGCCGCGCCATGTCCAATTCGACTCGTTCCACCGTCCAGGGCTCACTCAGCCCAAGCAAAATCCGATACAACTCCACGCTTTCCATCACACGTCCTCCTTGAAGACCCTGCGCGAAAGCGTACTACTGACCCACGGAAATGTCTAAAGAACCCTAGAATAGAGGTTCGGCGCCTCGTACTTCAGGAGGTCGCCGAGGTTCTTGGCTT
>CAYZII010000114.1:0-2110 GCA_964478415.1 uncultured Methyloversatilis sp. | reverse complement strand
CCCTTGACTCGCTTCACGGCCTGCTCCTTGAACTCGGCCGTAAACTCCCGCTTCGGCAGCTTCAACTTCTTCCCTCCTTCCAGTTTGCCGGGGCCTTATACCCCATCTCCTGGAAGACGAAATTTCGGGGGAAGCTCAGTTTCATGCCAGCCGTCAGACAAACGCTCAAGAGCCAGTCGCGACGGTGTATTCCTACACCCGATCAAAGCACATAACGTGACAAATCCTCGCGCCGTGCCAGTTCACTGAGCCGCATATCGACATAGGCGGCATCGATTGTCACTGTGCCGGATGGCGTCGAGAATGAAACCTCTTCGAGCAGTTTTTCCATCACAGTATAGAGCCGCCGTGCGCCGATGTTCTCGGTGCGCTCATTGACCTCGAAGGCGATCTCGGCGAGCCGCCGGATGCCGTCGGGCGCGAATTCCAATGTCACACCATCGGCACCGAGCAAGGCCTGGTACTGGCGCGTGAGACATGCATCGGTCTGTGTCAGTATCCGTTCGAAATCCTCGACAGACAGCGAATCGAGCTCGACGCGGATCGGGAAGCGTCCCTGCAGCTCCGGAATCAGATCGGAGGGCTTGGCGAAGTGAAAGGCGCCGCTGGCAATGAACAGGATGTGATCGGTATTGATCATCCCGTATTTGGTCGACACCGTCGTGCCCTCGACCAGCGGCAGCAGATCACGCTGCACCCCCTGACGCGACACATCGGCACCATGCGTTTCGCTCCTCGACGCGATCTTGTCCATTTCATCGAGAAAGACAATGCCGTTTTGCTCGACGTTCCTGATCGCGCGTGCCTTGACCTCTTCGTCATTGATCAAACGCACCGCTTCCTCATCGGCAAGCGTCTTCAACGCATCGCGGATCTTCATCTTGCGCCTGCGTTTTCTGCCGCCCGATAGATTCTGAAACATGCTCTGAAGCTGCTGGGTCAAATCCTCCATGCCGGGCGGCGCGAGAATCTCCATGCTGGCGATGGTCTGCGCGACCTCGATTTCTATTTCCTTGTCGTCGAGCTCGCCTTCGCGCAGCTTCTTGCGAAACTTCTGGCGCGTGGCGGTCTCTTCGCTCGACGCTTCACCGAAAGCGCCGCGCGCCGGCGGCAGCAGCACATCGAGGATGCGGTCTTCCGCAGCGTCGAGCGCACGATCGCGCACTGCCTTCATGGCCCGCTCGCGCTCGTCCTTGACGGCGGCCTCGGCCAGATCGCGAATGATGGTATCGACATCCCGGCCGACATAGCCGACCTCGGTGAACTTGGTTGCTTCGACCTTGATGAAAGGTGCGTTGGCGAGCCGCGCCAGGCGCCGCGCGATCTCGGTCTTGCCGACACCCGTCGGACCGATCATCAGGATGTTCTTCGGCGTGATCTCCGAGCGCAGCGGTTCCGCGACCTGCGCGCGCCGCCAGCGGTTTCTGAGCGCGATCGCCACCGCGCGCTTGGCGCGCGCCTGACCGACGATGTATTTGTCGAGTTCGGAGACGATCTCGGCGGGCGTCATCTGCGTCATGCCAGCACCTCGACGACATGGTTCTGGTTGGTATAGATGCACAGGTCGCCGGCGATGGCCAGCGCCTTCCTGACGATCGCCTCCGGCGCGAGATCGGTGTTTTCCAGCAGCGCCCGCGCCGCGGCCTGGGCATAGGCGCCGCCGCTGCCGATCGCGACGATGCCTTGTTCCGGCTCCAGCACGTCGCCGTTGCCGGTGATGATTAGTGAATACTCGCGATCCGCCACCGCGAGCATCGCTTCGAGCCGGCGCAGCATGCGGTCGGTGCGCCAGTCCTTGGCCAGTTCCACCGCCGCGCGCAGCAGATTGCCCTGGTGTTTTTCCAGCTTGGCCTCGAAGCGTTCGAACAGCGTGAACGCATCGGCCGTCCCGCCGGCGAAACCGGCGAGGATGCGGTCGTTATAAAGCCTGCGCACCTTGCGCGCGCTACTTTTGACGACGACGTTGCCGAGCGTGACCTGCCCGTCGCCGCCGAGCGCGACGACAGGCCCGCGCCGCACCGAGAGGATCGTCGTGCCGTGATACTGCTCCATGGGTCGCTTTCCAAAAGTCTGTGAGCGGCAATTCTACTCTCGCATAAAGTCGGCGCTG
>CAYZII010000113.1:0-2498 GCA_964478415.1 uncultured Methyloversatilis sp. | reverse complement strand
CAGTGGCTCAAATGTTGCGCCTCAGCAAGCGGCATAACGTTCTGTCAGCACCGCCACCTCTTCAGCGACTCTCCGGCGCAGGCTCGCCGGCGCTTCGACCTCCACATGCCGGCCATGGCGCAGGATGTCCATCAAAAGCTCGCGCTCGTCGGCATAAGGGAGGGTCAGCCGCAGGCCGCCATCGGGCAGTGGCTCGCTTTTCTGTTCGGGATGCCAGATTTCGTTACGCACCCAGCGCGCCCGCTCAGGCGAAAAGCGCAACACCGCCCGTGCCTTCGGCTTGCCGGCGAAGATGCCATAGGCACTGGCGTAATGGGCATCCAGCGTTTTGTCGCCGATCTCGCGCGCCTTCTGCGGCAATACCCTCACGCGGCGCACAGTATCGAGCGCGAAGCTGCGCAAAGCGCGCCGCCAGTGGCAGTACGCATCCAGATACCAGTTGTCGCGGTAGTGGGTGAGACGCTGGGGGGAAACGACGCGGGTGTTGAGCTCGTCGCGGCCACGGTTCCAGACTTCGATCTCGATCCGTTGCCGGTTCATCAGCGCCAGGGCGACCTCGGCAAAACATTTCGGCTCGACCGGACGGCGCGCGCTGGCGAGAATGCGCACGCGGCGGGCGACTTCTTGCGCCGGCTGGCCTGCCGCCTCCAGCAATGCCGCAAGCCGCGACTGCAAGGGCGCGATATGGGCGGCGAGAATGCCCGGTTCGACCTCGGCGAGTAGCTTTTGCGCAGCAAGCAATGCATAAAGCTCGCCTGCCGAGAACCATAGCCCCGGCAGCTCATAGGCCGGCCCCGCAGCGGGTGCGGCAGCGAAGCGGTAGCCACCCGCCTCGCGATCCCAAATGATTGGGGCATGGAGCCGCTCGCGCAGATATTCGAGGTCGCGCTTGAAGGTGGCGCGGGAGATTTCCAGCGCTTCAAGAAAGGCTTCGAGCGGCACCACACGCCGCTCGGAAAGCATCTGGTCGATGCGGTAGAAACGCTCGGTGCGGTTCATCGCCTCCCCTCTGAAGTCATGCTTGCATCGGCCGATTATTCCAGAAGCACGAAAGCTGTGCGATTGCCCGCCGGCGGCCAACGTCGAAACAAATGGCAAAAGCTGGCGGGCTATGGAATCGCCGTCCCCTTGCAGCCGAAGCGCCCGTCGGCGCGCGGCGCGAGGAAGAGCGGCGCCATGTGCCAGGCGAACAGGCCGTAGGCGACGATCCACAGCAGGCCGGCGACGAGCCAGAAAGGTGTCGGGTGTGCGCCCGGCCAAGCCGCAAGCGCGCGCACGATCGCTGCGAGTGCGAGCAAGGCGGCGCCCACCGGCATCCAGGCCCGTGTCTCGAAAGGCAGGCCACAATGCGCGCGACCAGCGATCGACATCACCGCATAGATCGCCAGCCCCAACGCGCCGACGGTTAGCAGATGGCGACCGGCACTGAAAGCACCCGTTTCGAACACGAGTGAGAAGCCCATGACCGCAAAGCCCACCGCCATCAAGAGATAGACGATGTAGAACATCAGCACGCGGCGATGGAACAGCACGCGGCCAAGGTGCCAGTCGTTCATCAGATGGAAGATCGCCGCTGCTGCCGCCAACGCCAGCCAGCCGGAAAGCCGGGAGCCGGACAGCAGAAATTCCGCGATCGTGTAGAGGCCGATGCAGACGATCGCCAGCTTACGCCGCGGCGGGCGGGCGCGATATTCCACGCCGGTCAAACCCATCTCGCCGATCGCATGATTGACGATGCGCAGTGAGATGCGGCTCATGGCGACGACGATCAGCATCATGAACAGGCCCAGTGCGGCATGAAGCCAGCGGGCCGGATGCGCGCCGAAGAACGCATCGAAGTAGAAGCCGATGATGCAGACGATGAAACCTGCCAGCGCCCAGAGGAAGCTCAAATGCTGGCGCCCTGGGTCGCGCATCAACCGTGGCGCGGTCAGCCAGGCAAGCCCGCCGAGCAGGGCCAGATGCGCGATGCCTGAGACGGCCAGGGCCGGTGTGCCCAGTACGCCGGATGACCAGAAGACGATGCGGCCGATCAGCCAGAGCATGGCGAGCCGGCGCACCGGCCGCGGCCTAAAGTCGCTGCCGCCGGCGAAGGAGGGCACCACGGTGAGCAGGAAACCCGCCATCGCCGCGAACGCGAAGCCGAACAAGAGTTCGTGCGCATGCCAGACGAAAGGACCGCCCGGCACCGCAGGCAACGGCAGGCCATGTCCGAGAAAGCCCAGCCACGGCAGCATCAAGAGCGGCGCCGACAATGCGGCAAACAGGAAAAACGGCCGCAGGCCGCAACTCCAGAGCGGATGATCGATGCAGCAAAGGGATGGTTTCATTTGAGAACCTCATGACCGATCGCAAGCTCATCACGATTGTTTCATAGGTCTATGAAACGGCTGCATTTGTCAGGAGCAGCTTGTTCTGTCGCGTCAGGCGCAGGCGCCGGCAATTAGGCGCTGGCGATACGGCACGCTGCGGCGGAAAACCCCATCCTGTGCTAAAGT
>CAYZII010000112.1:0-2616 GCA_964478415.1 uncultured Methyloversatilis sp. | reverse complement strand
CTAGAATAGAGGTTCGGCGCCTCGTACTTCAGGAGGTCGCCGAGGTTCTTGGCTTGGGTGATCGAGGGCATGTCTTACTCCTGGTGGATGAGTTTCTTGACGGCGGCGACCACGGGCGAGGCCTCGGGTCGCCCGGGGACAACGGTGCCGGCTTCCGGCGTGATGGTGGAAGCAATCGGGGTCGCCTCTGACCGTGCAGCCTTGGCCTCACAGAGCACTCGGCGCACCTCCGCCTCGCTCTTGCCCTGGGCGATGAACTCGGCAGCCTTCTCCGGGCAGCCGGCGATCAGACACAACTCGGCGATGGCTTGGGCGGATTGGGCGACTTCGCGGCGGGCCTCGGCGACCAGGGCGGCCGCTTCATCGACGCCGATCGTTTCTGGAACGGTTTCATGATCTTGCATCGGAATCTCCATGGATGGATTGATCGCCTCGGTTCGAGCCACACCCCGAGACTGAGGCGACTTGCGGCCTCGGGTGCCAAGATACGAAGAGAATTCGGCAAGCGCCGCTTCGAGAGAGCCGAGCCCATCGGCGAGCCCCGCCGTGACGGCGTTCGGGCCGAAGTAGAGGGCGGCTTCCGTCGCCCGCACCGCCGCCTCGTCAAGACCGCGCGTGGCGGCCACATGCCCGACGAAGAGGTCGTAGAGGCGATCGACCTCGGCCTGCAGCTCCGCCCGCGCGCCTTCGGCCAGCGGCTCGTGCGGCGAGAAGTCGTTCTTGTGCGTGCCCGCCGTGATCGCGGTGTAGCGGTAGCCCTCCTGGGCGTCCTTCACCGACTGATCGATGTGCAGCGCGATCACGCCGATCGAGCCGACACCACCGGTCTCGGTGACGACGAGGCGTTCGGCGGCTGCGGCGATGGCATAGGCGGCCGAGAAGGCGGCATCGTTGGCCACGGCCCATATGGGTTTCACGGCAGCGGCTTCGCGCACGCGGCGGGCGAGTTCGAAGCTCCCTGCGGCTTCCCCGCCCGGCGAATCGACATCCAGCAGGATGCCGGCGACACTGGGGTCGGCCAGCGCCGCATCGAGCAGCGCGCCGATCTCCTGGTAGCTCGTGAGCCCCGAAGCCGCGTCCAGCCCCAGGCCGCGCTTGACCAGCGTGCCGTGGATCGGGATCACGGCGATGCCGGCCGGGGTGGCTACAGGCGGACGCGGTGCCGGCAGCGCCAGATCGGCAGCCGGAGCCATAATGCCGAGCCGATCGGAGAGCACCGCGAGGATCACGTCGAGCTTGGCGCGCTGGACGAGCAGCGGCGTCCCGAAGATGCGGGAGGCGAGATGACTTGGGTACATGCTTACCTCATGTGGATGTATGCTTGAAACGTTGCTCGGAGACAGCTCATGACCTTGCCACCCCTCGTTCGCCAAGCTGCCGAAGCCCGACTGAAGCGCTATTGCCAGGAGAAGCAGGCGATGGTGCCGCCCCATGCCGCCACGTCGATCCGCTACGGCTACAAATTCCGTGGCGCGACCGCGACCTTGTTCACGATCCGGCCGGTATTCATGGGGCCGGGGGTGGTGACCGTGCCCTGTGCCCAGTTCCGTTTCGACGCCGACAGCGGTCAATGGACGCTTTACTGCCCCGACCGCAACAGCCGCTGGCACGTGTATTTCGACGCCGACCCCACACGAGACTTCGAAGCGCTGCTACAAGAAGTCGACGCGGATCCCACTGGCATCTTCTGGGGCTGACGTGCAACGCTTCCTGATCCTGCTCGGCATCGTGCTCCTCATCGCAGGGCTGGCCTGGCCGTGGCTCTCGAGGCTGCCTTTCGGGCGGCTGCCCGGCGACATCAGCATCGAGCGGGAGAACTTCAGCTTTCACTTCCCGCTGACGACGTCGATCCTGCTGTCCCTGCTCCTGACCCTGCTCCTGCGGCTGTGGCGGAAGTGAGCTCGTGCCGCGGATCCGAGTCGAACACCAGCCCCAGTTCATCGGCGCGAGCGTTATCGGTCGCAATCTCCCGGTCGACATCCTCCGCGTCGTAGCCGTAGGCCGAGATCGCTTCCGAGCGGCTCATGAGGCCGGAGCGGATCGCAGATTTCATCGCTTCGGTTTCCTTGAGCGGATCGACTGTTGACGGCCGTCTCGAACTGACCCACCTGAGGGTGTAATTTGCATCGAAAACTGACCCACCTTTGATTGGCTACCCTGCCGGATTTTGGCGGGGGTAAGAAGGAGTGATCGAAGTGGGCATGTTGGCCAAGATCAGGCGGATGCATTTCCGCGACCACCTACCGCTGCGCGAGATTGCGCGGCGAACCGGGCTGGCGAGGAACACCCTGCGGCACTGGCTGCGCCAGAAAGACGTAGTCGAGCCGCAGTACAAGAAACGGGAAGTAAAGAGCGTCGTTGATCCGTGGGCGGAGCAACTGGCGCAATGGCTCAAGAGCGACAGCCATCGGCCGAAGCGGGATCGGCGCACGGCGATGGCCATGTTCAAGGCGATCCAGGCCCAGGGCTACCCGGGGGGCTATGGACGAGTCTGCGCCTACATCAAGCGCTGGCGGAAAGCGGAAGCCGAGAAACCGGGGCCGGCCTTTGTGCCGCTGACCTTTGCGCTGGGAGAAGCGTTCCAGTTCGACTGGAGCACCGAGTATGCCTTCATTG
>CAYZII010000111.1:0-2697 GCA_964478415.1 uncultured Methyloversatilis sp. | reverse complement strand
ACAAGGAGCCAGTATATGTCGAGATGGCTGATCGCGCTTGGCGCAATATAGCCAGCCAGCAGAAACTTCCGCTCTATCACCCAAACATTCGATTAGAAAACTCCTCTGCCAAATAATCGTGGGGAAGCATGCCGAGGCGATCGACGCGCACAGAAAGCGCGTGCTCGCCGAACAGGCGGCGCTCACACTCACGGGCCTTTACAACGTGCTGGAAAAGCTCCGCGCCGCCGAGCCCCTCACCGCCAAGGAACGCGCGATCCACGAAGCGGGGCTGGTCTCGGTGCTCAAAACGCTGCACGACGAGCTCGACGCCGCCGTTTTCGCCGCCTACGGCTGGCAGGACCTGGCCGCCGTGCTCGCCGCGCTCGCCGACCTGGGGCTGGCGGTGGAAACCGAAGCTGGCTGGCGGGCGGGGTAGGATGGGGAATCCAGCGGATTTTTCCTCTCAACGGCAACTCCATCCATGAGGTCGTGCTCCGCAACGTCGTGACGCAGGAGGAATCGATGGGTCACCAAGGCCATATCGTCATCTATGAAGGCAACGAGGCGCGCGTCGAAGTGCGCCTGGAGCGCGAGAGCGTCTGGCTTAGCCTTCAGCAGATCGCCGACCTCTTCGGGCGTGACAAATCGGTGATCTCGCGTCACCTCAAGGCGATCTTTGCCAGCGGCGAGCTGGAGCGGCAGGCAACTGTTGCAAAAAATGCAACGGTTCAACGGGAGGGCGAACGTGAAGTCGTCCGTGAGATCGAATACTTCAACCTCGACGCCGTCATTTCGGTCGGCTACCGCGTCAATTCGGTCCGCGCCACGCGCTTTCGCCAGTGGGCCACGCGCGTGCTGCGCGAGCACCTCACCCGCGGTTACTCACTCGACCGCCAGCGCTTCGAGCGCAACGCGGCTGAGCTGGAAGCGGCCCTGCAACTCATCCGCAAGGCCGCTGCGAGCGAAACACTTTGTCATCAAAAAAAACCACCCGTTCAGCGACGGCAACAAGCGCTGCGGGGCATTGCTGTTCGTGGATTTTCTGGCACGCAACGGGCGGCTGCTGCGCGACGGCGCGCCGGTCATCAACGACGTGGGGCTGGCGGCGCTGGCGCTGCTCGTGACGGAGTCTGACGCCAAGAGCAAAGACGTCATGATCCGAATGATCGAAAACATGCTGGCCGAACCAGCGGCGCGGTAAGGATGGCAATACCTGGAGCAACAGGCGCAGCCATTGAGCCTGTTGCCGTGGACAATTTCTGTGTTTCCTTGCGAGAGACACTGGCTGTGGAGAATACCCATCCCATTGGTTCGTCAGAGACGGGTTTGCTCGGTCCATACGAATTTCCCTTTTGCTGGACGTTCCAACGCAACCGCGGCAGACGCGGCACACGCCGCCGCGCCCATCGGCTGATGCCCGAACAGCATGGCGTGCCGCTCTTCGTCGAGGCTGGCCCGGTGCCGGTGAAGTATTTGCGTCACCTCATGCACCGCCTGGCCGTCCGTGTAGCCGGGCATCTGGAATCGGATATCGGCCCGAGGCTGTTCGAAATCTTCCCCTGCTTTGGCAGCGAAGCCTGGATTGACTTTCTCGACCCACACGCAGGGAGTGTTCGCGCTGGCAGCCAAATGCTGATTGCCGTCTTGCGTAACTGGTTCACGGCGCGCTGGAGCGAGGTGCAAAAAGTTGCCATCGCCAGCGGCCAATATTTTCCTCCGCCACGCCTGTTGCGGGCACGGGTCGCGCCAAACGGAGGCGTGCGCACCGAAGTGGGGTTCGCACGCGGGTTTCTGCCGTTTGACCGGTTGTTGACGGCTTGGCTGCCGCCGAGCGGGACCCGTCTGAGTGATCTGTTCTTGCTCGATGCCAGCGAACCCTTTCCGATCGGGCTGAACCGCCGGGCGTTCATCCAGCGCTGCGCGGGGCGATTCGCGCAGCCGCATGAACGCGTGGTGCATGTCGATGGGTTGTGGAACCGTGATCTAGACATGGCTGCAATCCGTCACCTGCACGAGGGGGACGAGCTCATCGCGGCTGAGGACAGCTACGACTACAGCGTAACGCTGTATGCCAACGGCCAGCCGATCGGCACTTTGAGCGTGCCCGGGATGGCCGATTTGCGCATCCGCCTGTTGCGCCAACAGGGGCTGGTCGTACGGGTGATCCGGCTGGGGTTTCTGCTGCGGCCAGAGAAAGGGCGCATCGTCGTGGCCATTTACGAACGAAACGGGTAAAGGAGGGGTTTTCCGCCATGCCATCGCTGCTGACGTCCCTCATTGCTTCGGCGCTCGCCGCGGTGCCCGTCGCGCTGATTTGGGATGCAGCAAGCGCTGTGCTCGTCGCGTCCGTGATGGCGGGTGTGCTCTGGCCGTTCGTGGCAATGGCGCGCAGTTTGGTCGATTGTTTGGTCGACATACTGGGCCACGCCTTATCAATGGGCTTGACCGGGCGCACCCGTTCAAACCAGCGCCAAGGCGAAGAGGAGCAGTAGCGCACACCAGCCCAGCACAGTATCGAGCGAAGCCCAACCGCGCTGCCCGGTGATGAGAACGAACACCATCGGCGGCAAAAAGAGGAACGCCACAAAAAGCCACTGTGCCCACTTGTGTGCCGAGACAAAGGCAAAAAGAGCTTCGAGCATGCCGGGTTCCGCTGGCGAAGCGCTCATTCATCGTCCCCCCAGGCAGAGCCGATCCACAGCCCAACGAGCAGCG
>CAYZII010000110.1:0-2884 GCA_964478415.1 uncultured Methyloversatilis sp. | reverse complement strand
GCCAGGCCGATCAGTGTCCATAGCGACGCGGCGGCGATCAGGACATCGAGGGCTGGCAATTGAGACATGGACGCCGATTATAAGCCGGCGTTGGAACAGAGGCGTCTAGAACTCGTTGCGGATGCGGTTGTAACCCTTGACCAAGGCGCGGTTGGCCTCGGCGACGCTTTCCGAAAAACTCGTCACATCCCCGCTGACCGGCCGGATCAGCGCAAGATCGGCGTCCGAATGAACGTTGGTGGTCGACGGGATGTAAAAGCCGGGCGGCACGTGGCAGCCTTCAACCACCGAGTTGTGACGCACCACCGAACCATCGCCGATGGTGCAGTTGAACAGCACCGAGTTGAAGCCGATGAACACGTTGTCGCCGACAGTGCAAGGGCCATGCACGATCGAGCGGTGGGCGATCGAGCTGGACTTGCCGATACTGACCCCGCCGCCGGCCTTGCAGTGGATCACCACGCCGTCCTGGATGTTGGAACCGGCGCCGATGACGATCGGCTCCATGCCGCCATCTTCGTTCACCTCGTCGGCACGGATCACCGCGTAGGGGCCGATGAAGACGTTCGCCTCGACGATCACCTTGCCACAGAGAATGGCGGTGGGATCGACGAAAGCGGATTCGTGCACGACAGGAAGATGTCCACTGGGGTTTTTGCGAATCACGGCCAATCTCGCTTGAGAAACCAGATTTTAGTTCGACGACCCCCACAACGCGGCCACCGCCGCCGGCAGGAAGGCGGCATAAAGGCCATAGTAGGCCGGCAGCCCGGCGAGCTGGGCGTAGGCCATCGACTGCGGCACCAGCACCAAAGCCACCGTCAGTCCGGCAAGGAAGTCGGCACGCAGCGTCTCGCCCCGATAGGGCAGCCAGCGCAGGAAGGGGAGAAAGCGCTGTAAGCGCGAAGGAACGCTCGGCATTTCCAACGAAAGTTGGTTTCACATTTTCTTCACGATATTGATAATATTAGCCAAGCTTGTCAAATCGTTGTCACAAGCTTGCTTATCCGTCTATCAGCAAGGCCAATCGCCCCTTTTGCATGGAGGTGACCATCCGATGACCCACGACAAGCGTCTCTGGGCGAAAACGATTTTCTGGGGAATTACCACCGCCCTGCTCTATACGCTGCTGTTCATCGAATCCGAGCGGGTGATCGAGCTCTCGCGCACCGCTCCTCAGCACCCTTGGCAGGTTCTCGTACCGATCGCGATCGCTTTTGCCATTTCCTTCATGCACGGCGCCTTCACCGGCCTGTTCTGGGAAGTGATGGGACTGAAAGCGGCGTCCCAGTCGAAACCGCCGCAACGGCTCGCCAGGAGTGAGCGATGGAGCAGCTCCAGTTCATCGAACTCAATGCCGCGACGGTATTCCTGCTCGTGCTGATCGGCTTCATCGGCGGCATGGTTTCCGGCTTCATCGGCTCGGGCGGTGCCTTCGTGCTGACACCGGCGATGATGTCGCTCGGCGCGCCGGCGCTGATGGCTTCGGGAACCGAGCTCGTGATCGCCTTCGTGGTGGGCCTGGGGGGGTGCAATCCTCTATGGGCTCGAAGGTGCCGTGGATGTGCGGCTGTCGATGCTGATCCTGCTTGGATCGCTGTTCGGCATCCAGCTCGGCGCGAACGGCACGACCTATGTCAAGGATTACCAGGTCAAGCGGGTGATGGCGGTGATCATGCTCACCGTGCTGTTCTCGCGGTTTTTCTACCTGCCCGGCTATCTCTCGGAACTCGGGCTGATCGAAAGACTCGCCCACGAGACGGTGGGCACATTGAAGACGCTCGGCGATACGCTGCTCGCCGTCGCCCTGATCCTCGGCGCGATCACCGTGCTCACCTCGTTGGCGCGGTATCGCCGACCATCGCAAGCGCGAGATGCAACGCGAGCTGGAAGCCAGTCTTGCCCGTCTGGCCCCTGCGGCACCCATCGCTCGACGGAACGCCTGTCGCGCATCCTCGTCGCCAGCGATGGCTCCGAATACAGCCGCGGCGCACTCGCCACTGCCGATGCGTTGGCCCGGGCAACCGGTGCAGATCTGCTGGTCGTTTCGGTCGCGGTGGTCAATCCGGAATATGCGACGGTGGCACCCGAATTGCGCGCTGCCGCACTCGAAAAGGCTCGGGCGGCGTTGCAGGAGGCCGGGCAGCAGCTCGCCGCTGCCAGGCGTAGCGAGCTGGTCGTGGAAGCAGACGATCCCTACCGCGGTATCGTCGAGGCCGCCGAGGAAGCCCGTGCCGACATGATCGTCATTGGCCGACGCGGCAAACGCGGCCTGGCGCGCGACCTGATCGGGGATGCCACCGCCAAGGTGATCGGCCATGCCAGTTGTCCGGTGCTGGTCTGCCCACGCAGCGCACAGCTCGGCGATGGCCCCTTGCTCACCGCCACCGACGGCTCTCGTCACGGCGATGCAGCGGCCTGGTATGCCGACAAGCTCGCTACCCGGTTGAACCGCGAGCTGATCGTCGTCTCGGCCGTGCTGCCCGACCAGACAGACACCCGCCGGCGCGAAGCCGTCAGCGCGATCGAACGGATCGAAGCCGCGTTCCAGGATGGGCAACCGAAAGTGAAAGGCATCGACGCCAGCGGACGCGCCCATGAGGTGATCATCGTGACGATGCGACAACACGATGCCTCAATGGTGGTCATCGGCAGCCATGGTCGCACGGGAATCGAGCAGCTGCTGCTCGGCTCGGTGGCTGAACGGGTCATCGGGTTCGCCGACCGCCCCGTGCTCGTCGTGAGATAACAGTCTGTCGAACGAAACCAGCCCGGGTATTCCATGAAACCATTCCTGCCCAGAGGGCTTCGAGGTTTCTATGTTAATTTAGATTTATGAAGCCGCATCCACCGCTGAAACTTCTCGTCGTCGAAGACGACACTG
>CAYZII010000109.1:0-2926 GCA_964478415.1 uncultured Methyloversatilis sp. | reverse complement strand
TGCCCTCAGTGCCATGCTGCTGTCGACCAGCATCTACGCCCAATCTTTGCCGCTGATCGAATTGTCGGCCGGCATCCATCGTATCGAGGCAGAAGTGGCCGCCAGCAATGCGCAGCGCATGCGTGGACTGATGGAGCGCAAGAACTTGCCGCCTCAGCGAGGCATGCTGTTCGTTTTCGATACGGAGGCACGCCACTGCATGTGGATGAAGAATACCTATCTGCCGCTGTCGGTCGCCTTCCTCGATGCTGCGGGACGCATCCTCAATATCGAGGAGATGCAGCCGATGACCGAGGTCAACCACTGCGCGCAGCGTCCGGCACGCTATGCGCTGGAAATGAACGCCGGCTGGTTTGCCCAGCGCGGCATCCGCCCCGGCGATGTCATCGCTGGCATCGGCAAGGCACCGGCACCCTTCTGAGCGGCGCCGGTGCCGTTTTGCCAGCGCCGAGTTTTGTTAATCTTCCCATTGCCTGCTCCCAACTTGCGAGGAGAAAGTTTCATGCCCAGTCTGCTGCCCCACGTCGATCCTGAAGGCTTGCTCGAATATTCGGTCGTCTATACCGATCGGGCAGTCAATCACATGTCGGCAAAATTCCAGGGCGCGATGCGCGATATCGCACGCATTCTCGAGTCGGTCTATCACGCTGATGCGGCAATCGTCGTGCCGGGCAGCGGCACTTTTGGCATGGAGGCCGTCGCCCGGCAGTTCGCGACAGGCAGGAAATGCCTCGTGATCCGCAATGGCTGGTTCAGTTACCGCTGGAGTCAGATCTTCGAGATGGGCGGGATTCCTGCCACGACCACCGTCCTCAAGGCGCGGCGTCTTTCCGACGAAGCCCAGGCGCCCTTTGCACCGGCACCGCTTGCGGAGGTCGTTGCCGCGATCGAAGCGGAGAAACCCGATCTCGTCTTTGCCCCCCATGTCGAAACGGCTTCCGGCATCCTGCTGCCGGACGACTATCTGCGCGGCATCGCAGCGGCCGTGCATGCGCACGGGGGAATGTTCGTGCTCGATTGCGTCGCTTCCGGCGCCCTGTGGGTCGATATGGCCAGACTCGGCATCGACATCCTCGTCACTGCGCCGCAAAAGGGCTGGAGCGGGCCGCCCTGCGCGGGGCTAGTCTGTCTCGGTCCAACGGCGCTCGAGCGCATCGAGACGACGGTGAGCTCCAGCTTCGCGCTGGATCTCAAGAAGTGGCTGCAGATCATGCAGGCTTACGAGAAGGGCGGCCATGCCTATCATGCGACACCGCCGACCGATGCGCTCGTCACAGTGCGCGATGTGATGCGTGAAGCGGAAGGCTATGGTTTCGAAAAACTTCGTGCGGCACAGATCGAACTGGGGGCAAGGGTGCGCCGTGTGCTTGCCGAGGCAGGCTTCAAAAGCGTCGCCGCACCTGGCTTCGAAGCGCCTGGAGTGGTCGTCTGTTACACCGACGACCCAGAGATCCAATCCGGGAAAAAATTCGCTGCCCAAGGATTGCAAACGGCGGCGGGCGTGCCCTTGCAATGCGACGAACCACCGCATTTCCGCACTTTCCGCATCGGATTGTTTGGTCTCGACAAACTGTACGCGGTCGAGCGCACGGTGGCCACTTTCACTGCCGCGCTCGACAAGGTGCTGGGTCGCTGAGCTTTTCGGGTGGCTGACGGGATGGCTGAGAACTGGAAAGCGTCGATCGAACGACAGCGGGCGGCGCTCGCTGCCCAGTTGCATGGGCCGATGGCGCGCCTGGCTTCCTTGTGTCCACCGATCTGGGGAGACCGGGAAAAGCTCGACGCCCTGCTGGGCGAACATTTCGGCGAGGTGCCTCATGCCAAATATCTCTACTGTCTCGATCCGCGCGGCATCCAGATCTGCGACAACGTCGGTGCCGATCGGCTGTCGACGATCCATTTCGGCCGCGACCGCTCGCATCGTTCCTACATGCGTGAACCGATGCCCCCGTGGGGCTTCCTGCTCTCCGATGCCTACGTGAGCCAGTCGGGACGGCCATCGATCACCGCGCTACACATCGTGCGGCAGGGAGACACACTGCTGGGCTATCTGGGGGCAGACTTTGATCTGCGTCATTTGCCGACGGCGACCGCGCTGCATGAGGAATCGCGCACCTGGCGACAGATCAAGGGCGACCCGTCGATTCGCGGCACCGTTTTCCTGCAGGAACGCATCGACAGCCGAATGGATCGTCACATCGACCAGGCGCTGGCGATCCTCGAAGAGTTGATCACCGATCGCGGGCTGTTCCAAGCGGTGATCCATTTTTCCAGCAGCCGCGTCACCGCCTGGTTCCTCGACGACCCCTATCGCTATCGACTGATCGACGACGAAGCGCTTGCCGACCCGGATGTCTGCCTGCTCTACCCACACCAGCCCTGGCCGGCCGACGCGACGATGCCGCGTGACGCGATCAAGCCGATCCTTGCCGGCATGCGCGAATTGCGCCTGGCCGATCGCACGATCTATCTGCGTTCGGCATCGATCAATATCTTCAACGGTATGGTGAGCCTGACCTTTTCCTGCGACGGCTCCCATTACCTCAGCTATACGGATTTTCTCGACCGCCGAAGCGGCTTCTGGCTTGGCATCGGCGGCTGATGCCAGTGGCAGGACCGCGGCGAAAAAAAAAAGCCCGGCATGCGCCGGGCTGGGTCAGTTGCTACCGGTTGGTTGTCCCGGCAGATCGCGTCACGACTTAGTCGATCGGACGGATATTCGACGCCTGCTGGCCTTTCGGACCGCGCGTGACGTCGAAGCTGACGCGCTGACCTTCCCGCAGCGTCTTGAAGCCGCTGGCCTGGATCGCCGAGAAATGCGCGAAGAGATCATCACCGCCGGCCTCCGGTGTGATGAAACCGAAGCCCTTGGAATCGTTGAACCACTTTACTGTACCTGTTGCCATGTCTTGAATTTCCTGAAATG
>CAYZII010000108.1:0-2929 GCA_964478415.1 uncultured Methyloversatilis sp. | reverse complement strand
GATGTCGATGACATTGTCGAGGATGCGTAGCGCGGTACACACGGTGCGACGCAGCTTGTCATGGTCGAGCACGCCGTCCTTCAGGTGTGCGAGAAGGTTTACCGAGCCGAGGTTGCAAACGGCGGTTTCGCTCTCAGAGGTGTTGAGCGTGATTTCGGTGCAGAGGTTGGAGCTGTGCACCACACCGGCATGACGCTGCGGCGAGCGCACGTTGCAGGCATCCTTGAAGGTGAGCCACGGATGTCCGGTCTCGAACAGCATCGTCAGCATCCTGCGCCACAACTGCACCGCGGAAACCTGCTTGAAGAGCTTGATCTCGCCGCGTGCCGCCTTTTCTTCGTAGGCGAGATAGGCAGCTTCGAATTCGCGGCCGAACTTGTCGTGCAGATCGGGAACGTCAGAGGGCGAGAACAGTGTCCACACGCCATCGGCCATCACGCGTTTCATGAACAGATCGGGAATCCAGTGCGCGGTGTTCATGTCGTGGCAACGGCGTCGCTCGTCGCCGGTGTTCTTGCGCAGTTCGAGGAATTCCTCGATGTCCAGGTGCCAGGTCTCCAAATAGGCGCAGACGGCACCCTTGCGCTTGCCGCCCTGATTGACCGCCACAGCGGTGTCGTTGACCACCTTGAGAAAGGGGATCACGCCTTGTGACTTGCCGTTCGTCCCCTTGATGCGGCTGCCCAAAGCACGCACCGGCGTCCAGTCGTTGCCCAAGCCGCCGGCGTATTTCTGCAGCAGCGCGTTCTCGCGGATCGCTGAGAAGATGCCGTCGAGGTCGTCGCTCACCGTGGTGAGATAGCAGCTCGACAGTTGCGGATGGCGCGTGCCGCTGTTGAACAGCGTCGGCGTCGAACACATGAAGTCGAAGGAGGAGAGCAGGTCGTAGAACTCGATGGCGCGCGCCTCGCGCTCGACTTCGTTCAGCGCCAGGCCCATCGCCACGCGCATGAAGAAGACCTGCGGCGTTTCGATACGGCGGCCGTCGATATGCAAGAAGTAACGGTCGTAGAGCGTTTGCAGGCCGAGATAGCCGAACTGGCGGTCGCGTTCTGGCTTCAGCGCCGCAGCAAGACGCGGCAGATCGAATTCGGCGAGGCGCGCATCGAGCAATTCGGCCTCGATGCCGAGCCTGACGAAGCGCGGGAAGTAGTCGGCCAGTGCCTCGCCTTCACTACCGAGGACTTCGCGCTCCAGCGCCTGCAACAGCAGGCGTGCGGCAACAAAACTGTAGGCCGGCTCCTGTTCGATCAGGCTGCGTGCTGCGAGGATCAACGCCTGCTGCACTTCGTGCGCCGGTACGCCGTCGTAGAGATTTTTCATCGCCAGATCGGTGATTCGGCCGGCGCTCACCTCGGGCAAATCTGTGCAGGCCACTTCCACCATCGCGTGCAGGGCACTGCGATCGAGCGGCCGCCGTCGCCCGCTTTCGGTGACATGCAGTACCGGGCTCACGCTGGCCATCCGTGCGGCCCGCTCCGCCGCGCGCTTCTCGCGGTAAAGCACGTAAGCCTTGGCCACGTCGTGCAACCCCTCACGCATCAGGGCAAGCTCCACCTGGTCCTGGATGTCCTCGATATGCGCCGCGCCGCCGTCGGGCAGACGGCGGGTCACAGCCTGTACGACGCGTTGGGTCAGGCGGTTGATGAGCTCCCGCACGCGTCGCGATGTCCCAGCCTCATTGCCCTCGACAGCAATGAACGCCTTGGTGATCGCGAGAGCGATCTTCTCGGGGTTAAAAGCGACCACCTCGCCGCTGCGGCGGATGACCTGATACTGCGCCAGACTCAGATCGATCGGCAAACGATCCATGCGTACTCTCCTCGTGACGGCAGACGGACAAAGCGAGGGATAAGGCACGCCGCCCGCCGCTCGTGCGGCCGCAGGCAAGGACGCATCAACGAAGCAAGCATCGTCGACCTCGTGCCGGGACACCCCGCCCAAACAACATTGCATCAGACGTGTCGCGGCAGGTCTCCTGGCTTGCGGGTCAGCGCCTTGCGCCAGCCTTCCCGGAGACATTCCAGTGGCATGATCGGGCGCAAGGCTCGCCGCTCACAGTTGCGGGGGCAGCTCCGGATTCTGGTCAGTTGCGACCGTCACCGGATTCCCTTTTCATCCCCTTGCGGGGAACCAGCGACTTGTCCAGTCTATGAGCACGTGCGCGGAATTGTCAACCCCGTGAAACACTAGATATAGTGGTCTGGTATGCGCTTACCAACTAGCCGTAGTATTTCTGTGGTAAGGCGCCATCGCCTGAAGTCGCACTTCAACCATCGGGACAGGCGCCTGCATGCAACGGAACGGGGCGTCCCTGCGCATCGATGGCGACGAAGACCAGGCCAGCCGTGGTGCAGCAGCGCCGCTCGCCGGTCTCTGGCACTTCGGCCTCCATCTCCGCCATCACGGTCAGCGAGGTTCTTCCGCTGCCAGTCACGCGTGCCACGATTTCGACCACCTCGCCGACCCGCGCCGGTGCGAGGAACTCGATTTCCTTGCTGGCCGCCATGACCAACGCCTGGCGCGCATGGCGCGTGGCAGCTGCGAACCCGGCCTTGGCGAGCCACTCCATCGCCGGACCGCCGTGCAGGATGCCGCGGTGATTGGCATGCCCCGGAAAGACGATTTCGGCGACACGCACAGTGCCGGCAGGCTGCTCCGCAGCGGATGCTGTGTATGACGGTTGTTGCGTTGCGACCATCACGAACCGGCCGGAAAGACAGCGTATCCGTTCGCCGGTCAGCAGGTTTTCGGCATACAGCCGGGCATCGATCGTCACCGAGCGGCGCCCGCGATGATGAACACGTCCGTTGCATTCGGTCAGCCAACCGGCCGGTACCGGCGCGTGGAATTCGAGCTGATGGACGGCGGCGGTGACCAGCGGGCTGCGCATGGCCTTGCTACCAAGGATGAAGGCCAGCTTGTCGAG
>CAYZII010000107.1:0-2985 GCA_964478415.1 uncultured Methyloversatilis sp. | reverse complement strand
AAAACTCATTTTGGAGTCCAACATGTATGCGGTCATAAAAACCGGCGGCAAGCAGTATCGCGTCGTTGCCGGCGAAAAAATTAAGGTAGAACAGATACCGGCAGATGTGGGCACCGAAATTTCCCTGGACCAGGTTCTGATGGTCGGCGCTGGAGAGAATGTGAAACTAGGCAACCCTCTCATCCCGGGCGCGACCGTGACCGCCAAGGTTGTTTCGCATGGCCGTCATCCGAAGGTGAAAATTTTCAAGATGCGGCGACGCAAGCACTACCAGAAACACCAGGGGCATCGCCAAAATTACACCGAATTGGAAATCAGCAGCATCAACGCCTGATTGCAAGGTCTTAGGAGCTCACCATGGCACACAAAAAAGCTGGCGGCAGTTCGCGCAACGGTCGCGATTCAGAATCGAAACGTCTCGGCGTTAAGCGCTTCGGTGGACAACTGGTGGCAGCCGGCAACATTCTCGTTCGCCAGCGCGGCACCCAATTCCATCCTGGCGAAAACGTCGGCATGGGCAAGGATCACACCCTCTTTGCCAAAGTCCGCGGCATCGTGAAATTCACCGTCAAGGGCCCCTTGCAGCGTCACTACGTCACTATCGAACCCGTCGCTTGAGCCTTGACGGCAAAAGCCCTCAAGCCCTGTCCACCCGGATGGGGCTTTTTCTTTTCCAATCATGAAGTTCTTTGATGAAGCGCTGATCACGGTCTACGCGGGTGACGGAGGCGATGGTGCGGTTTCCTTCCGCAGGGAGAAATATGTGCCACGCGGTGGTCCCGATGGTGGGGATGGTGGGAGGGGCGGTAACGTCGTGATGGTCGCCGACCGCAATCTCAACACTTTGATCGATTACCGTTACACCCGCATCTTCCGGGCAGAGCACGGGCAAAATGGTCGCGGCTCAGATTGTTACGGCAAGAGCGGAAGCGATCTGATCCTGCGCGTCCCTGTCGGTACCGTGGTCACCGATCTGGGCAGTGGCGAAATCATCGCCGATCTCGATCATGACGGCGCAACCGCCATCGTCGCGAAAGGCGGCGCAGGCGGCTTGGGTAATCTCCATTTCAAATCGAGCACGAATCGCGCACCGCGCCAGTTCACGCCGGGATCACGAGGTGAGAACCGGGAGCTCAAACTCGAACTCAAGGTAATCGCCGATGTTGGCTTGCTTGGCCTGCCAAACGCCGGGAAATCGACATTCATCCGTGCCGTATCAGCGGCACGCCCCAAAGTGGCTGACTACCCTTTCACCACTCTGCAACCCAATCTCGGCGTCGTCAGGGTTGGAGAAAACCAAAGCTTCGTGATTGCCGATATACCCGGCTTGATTCGTGGAGCTTCCGAGGGCGCGGGGCTAGGCCACCGTTTTCTGAAGCACTTACAACGTACGCGTTTGCTTTTGCATCTGATTGACATCGCCCCCTTGGATCCCTCTGCCGACCCAGTTGCCGATGCAGCTGCGATCGTCGAGGAGCTGCGCAAATATGACGAGGCCTTGTACCGCAAGCCACGCTGGATCGTACTGAACAAGATCGACCTGGTCCCGGAAGAACAACGCCCCGAACGCGTAAGCGCTATTCTTCGTGCCCTTGGTAATCCATCCCCGGCGTTCGTGATTTCAGCTGTGACCGGAGAAGGGTGTCAACAGCTATGCCTGAATGTCATGCAATTTTTGTCGGTTTCCGAACATGCGTAAGGACATTGCCCAATGCCGCCGGCTGGTCGTGAAGGTCGGCAGCGCACTCGTCACCAATAATGGTACAGGTCTGTCGGCGCAATTCATCACCGACTGTGCGCGTCAGATCGCCCAGCTTCATCAAGCTGGCCGAGAAGTTTTGCTTGTCTCCTCTGGCGCGATCGCTGCCGGGATGCAACGTCTCGGTTGGACGAAACGTCCCCATGCCATCCATGCGCTGCAAGCCGCCGCGGCCGTGGGACAGATGGGGCTGACACAGGCCTATGAAACCGTTTTTGCCCAGCATGGTCTGGTGTCCGCCCAGGTACTCCTTACCCATGACGATTTGGCCGATCGCCAGCGTTATCTCAACGCCCGATCCACGCTCAACACTCTCCTCGATCTCCACGTCGTCCCCATCATCAACGAGAATGACACGGTAGTCACTGAGGAAATCCGGTTCGGAGACAACGATACCCTGGGCGCACTAGTGGCCAATCTGGTCGAGGCGGAAGCATTGATCATTCTCACGGATCAGCAAGGCCTATTTACAGCAGACCCGCGCTTCGATCCCAATGCCACCCTGATTTCCGAGGGAGATGCCGAAGACCACGCCTACGAAGCGATGGCCGGCGGAGCCGGCAGCGGTATCAGCAAAGGGGGCATGATCACCAAGATCAAGGCGGCACAACGCGCTGCACGCAGCGGCGCGCACACCCTGATCGTCAGCGGGCGTGTACAGGACGCTCTGATCCGCGCAGCTCGAGGAGAACCGATCGGCACATGTCTGCGCGCCCATCAGACACCGCTCGCGGCACGCAAGCAATGGCTTGCCGACCATTTACGTGTCGCTGGTTCCGTCGTCCTCGATGACGGCGCTGTGGCTGCGCTTCGGCGTGGAACGAGCTTGTTATCGATCGGCGTCCGAGAAGTACAGGGCGAATTTGAGCGCGGCACGGTCATCGCCTGTCTAGACCCGAGTGGCAAAGAAATCGCCCGCGGGCTGACCAACTATCCCAGTCACGAAGTGCGCAAAATTGCAGGTCACCCCAGTTCCGAAATCGAGGCACTTCTCGGTTACATGGATGAGTCCGAACTCATTCATCGCGACAACCTTGTTCTCCTCTGAGCTGGAACTCTCACAACGGTCTCCTGGTGAGGCGCGATACAAGCTGCATACAGGTTGCTTGCAAACACAAGCTGTATACGGAAAAAGCCCGCTGACCATCAGAAGATCAGCGGGCTTCGTTTTTGGGGAGTCTGGTGTTGACCTACTTTCTCGCCCTTAGGTGGGCAATATCATTGGC
>CAYZII010000106.1:0-3124 GCA_964478415.1 uncultured Methyloversatilis sp. | reverse complement strand
CTGGCGTCCATGTCAATCCGTTTTCGCTGCGGGTTACACCAGTCGCTTCATCTCGGGATAGAGGCTGATGCCGATCGAAGCCCCGACGAACAGGGTTTGGCCGTCGATCGAGAAGGGCTCGTTGAGGCGGTCGATCAGCTCTCGCGCGACGGTCGCCGCATGATCCGGTGATGCGATGTTCTCGAGCAGCACGACGAACTCGTCACCGCCGATGCGCGCAAGCAGATCCTCTTCGCGCAGGCGGTTGCGCAGGCGTCGGGCGACTTCGATCAACAAGGCGTCGCCGCTCGGATGGCCGAGGCTGTCATTGACATCCTTGAAGCGATCCAGATCGAGGTACAGCAGCGCGAGCCGTTGCGGGGAGCGATGGGCGTGCTCCAGCGCAGCGGCCAACCGCACCTGCAGCAGCAAGCGGTTCGGCAGATCGGTGAGGATGTCGTGATGGGCGAGATGCTCGAGCTTTTGCTCGACCGATTTCAATTGCGACAGATCTGTGAGCACGCCGACATAATTGCTCGGCCGCCCGTGCTCGTCATAGACGGTGCTGACGCTGAGCCATTCGGCAAAGATTTCACCATTTTTGCGCCGGTTCCAGATCTCCCCCTGCCAATACCCGGCTTCGCGCAGGCTGGCCCAGAAAGTCTGGTAGAAGGCGCGATCGTGACGACCGGATTTCAATATGCGTGGATTCTGGCCCAGCGCCTCGGCCTCCGAGTAACCCGTGATCTCGCACCAGGCGCGGTTGACGGCGAGGATGCGCGGCGCCAGATCGGTGATGACGATGCCATCACGGGTGGCGGCGAAGGCGGCGGCGGCCTGGCGCAGGCGTTCATTGGCGCGCACCTTGACGATCGCCAGCCCGGCGAGACGAGCGAACTCCTCGATCAGCGACAGCTCGGTATCTTCCGGCGTGCGCGGTGCGGCGTAATAGCAGCCGAAGGTGCCAAGCACCTTGCCCGCGTCATCGAAGAAGGGCACCGACCAGCAGGCGCGGATACCGGCGCGATGGGCAATGGCGAGATAAGGTGCCCAGTACGGGTGTGTGTCGATGTCGGCGACGATGACGTTTTGCCCGAGTGCCGCGGCACTGCCACAGGAGCCTTTTCCTTCGGCGATTTCCAGGCCGTCGACTGCGGCGTTGTAGAAATCTGGCAGACTGGGGCCGGCACGCGTGTAGAGGTGGCCGTCGCGGGAGTCGACTGCCAGGATCGAAACGCGCAGCCCATCGAACAGCGCTTCGAGACGCAATGCGATACCTTCGAGGATTTCGTCGAGCGAACGTTCGGCGATCAGCGCATCGAGGGTGGTGCGCCTGGCTTCGTCGATCTGCTGGCGGTGTTTCGCCTCGCTGACATCGAACCAGGCGCCGACGATCTGCACCGGCTCGCCCTGCTCGTTGCGCAGCAGACGCAGACTGTCGCGAATCCAGCGATAGCGATCATCACCGGCGCGGAAACGGTATTCGTGTTCGAGAGTGCCTCTCGCTGTAAGCTTCGTCATCGCGGCCAGCGCCGTGGCCCGATCGTCGGGATGCAGGTGCTCCTCCCACCAGCCGGGCGCGAGTGCATCTTCGACCCGATGACCGATGATCCGCTCCAGGTTCTCCGAGACCCACTCGCCAACCCATTTCCCCTCATGAAGGCGCAGACTGTAGAGGACGACCGGGCTGATGGCGACGAAATGCTGCAACCGTTCGCTGGTCTCGGCCAGGCGTTGGCGCTCCCGTTCGAGTTGTGCCTGGCGGTCTACCTTTTCGAGCAGCGCGGCGACTTCGAACAGATAGCCTTCGTGCTTGGCCAGATACTCGTCGACGCCCAGGTGCAATGCCTGCGCGGCGATTTCCTCGCTGCCCTGGCCTGTGATCAGCACGATCGGCAGTTTGAGACGCCGTTCGTCGCGCACGATCTTCGCGAATTCCAGCCCATCGAGGCCGGGCAGGCGGTAATCGACGAGCAGCACCTGCCAAGGACAAGGGGCTTGCGCCGTCTCCGGCAGCCGGGCAAGTGCGGCCGCTGCGTCCGGCACACTGTCGATCAGGATGTGCGGTGCCTGATGCGCCAGGTGACGCCGCAGCAGATCGACATCGGCGGCATTGTGTTCGACGTAAAGTACCCTGAGCGGCCGGCTACGTCTGGCAGAGAGCGCCAGGAAGCGTTCCCGGGCGGAGATGAGGGTTTGCGGCAAACGCGCGAGGTAATCGGCGCGCTTGACCAGATAGTTGTCGGCCCCGGCCTTCAGCGCGGCGATCGCGGCCTCCTGGTCACCGGAGCCGGTCAGCACCACGACGGCCGTCGGCAACTGCCGTGCGCGCACCGTGGTCAGCGCCTCCAGGCCGCTGCCATCCGGCAGCATCAGGTCGGTGAGGAGAACGTCGAAGCCGTCATCCAGTCGGGCAAAACCTTCCGCGAGGGTCGGTGCGACGGTGAGCTCGACATCGGGCGCATGGCGTGCCAGATGCCGGCGCGTGAGATCGGCATCGGCGCTGGAGTCCTCGATGTAGAGCACTTTCATGGCTGGGCGAACGGCGCTTCGTTATAGACGCACCAATACAGTTCGATCTGGCTTGCGACCTCGATGAATTTCTCGAAATCGACCGGTTTGACGATGTAGGAGTTGGCACCGAGATCGTAGGCCGCGGTGATGTCGCGGTCATCGCGTGAAGTGGTCAACACCACGACGGGAATGCGCGCTAGCGGCGGTTGGCGCTTCAATTCGGCGAGCACTTCGAGTCCATGCACTTTCGGCAGCTTCAGGTCGAGCAGGATCACCGCCGGTTTTTGCTCACCCGCGAGCCAGCGTGGTATCCAGGCAAGCGCTTCCTCACCGTCACGTGCCACGTCGATGCGATTGACGAGCCGCTTGCGGGCGAAGGCACGCAACGTGAGATCGAGATCGACCGGGTTATCCTCGACGAGCAGCATCGGTGGTGGCGTCATGACCTTACCCTCCGTATGCGTTTTGTATCGATTATTCCACTTTTTTGAGGAGCCCGCGAATGCGGAAAACCCCAATCACGCACCGTGCCTGGGGATTTGTTTGACAAGACGGGGGGATTCTCCAAACTCCGGCAAAAAAGTCGCCAAGAACGCAACAAGAGAACGCAGACATGCTCCCCGACATCAAG
>CAYZII010000105.1:0-3529 GCA_964478415.1 uncultured Methyloversatilis sp. | reverse complement strand
GCCGGAGCCCGACGGCGACATCGCTTTCGATGCCGAAGAGATGCCGCCGGCGCGCTTTACGCTCAGCCTTTCAGACATTCGCTCATGAATTGCTTGCGCGCATCGCCCTTGAGCCCCTTGCTGGAGGCTTCGGCGTTGCAGGACTTCATCTTCTCCTGCTGAGCGGTGTGGGCGCTCTTCGCCTCCGCCTGCTTGCCGGCCAGACATTCTTTCATGAATGCCTTGCGCGCATCCCCAGCGAGCTGCTTGGACTTTGCCTCGGCATTGCAATCCTTCATGCGCTGCTGTTGCGGCGTGACCGCCATCGCGGCGCCCAGGACGAACTGACTGGCGATGATGGCGGCAATGACGGAAAGCAGTTTCTTCATCGTGAGCCTCCTGTGGCTAAAAAGGTCATAGGTAGGACATAAACGGTGCGGTCGCCGCTGGGCTGACAAGCGCTTCAATGGGCGTGCTTTCTGGCAGGTGACGTTAGCGATCCTAACAGCATACCGAGACAGGCCATCAGGAAGCCGGCGAACTGCGGGGGAATATCGCCTTCCGGCCACAGGATTTCGAGCGGAATCCAGGTGATCAGCCCCAGCACGATCGCCCACCAGGCGCCGCGCGTCGTGGCACGGCGCCAGTAAAGACCAGCAACCAGCGGCACGAAGGCCAGCACCAGGGTTACCTTGTAGGCGTTCTCGACCATCTTGTGGATGCCGGTTTCATGCTCCAGGGCCCACAGCGAATAGAGTGTCACAAAGACGCTAAAGATCGCCACGCACCAACGGGTGATCACCAGCAGTTGATGGTCGGAAAGATGGCGCCGCCGGCTGATGATGTCCTTGATCACGTTTTCGGCGAGCGTCACCGAAGGGGCGAGCAGCGTGCCGGAGGCCGTCGACATGATCACTGCCAGCAATGCGCCATAGAACACGACTTGGGCGAACAGCGGCAAATGGCCTTTGATCAGCTCCGGCAACAGTTTCTGGCTATCCTCGGTAAGCCACTTGGTAGCGAGGGGCGGATCGATCACATTCGCCGCGTAGGCGAGGAACAGCGGCACCGCGGCGAAGCAGAAATAGGCGAGTCCACCCGCCACCGTGCCCCAGACCGCGACGGTTTCGTTTTTCGACGAGTTGGCGCGCTGGAACACGTCCTGTTGTGGAATCGAGCCGAAAGCCATCGTCAAAAGGCCCGAGATGAAGGCGATCAGCGCCACCGGTTCGAGTGCCGGCCAGAAATGGAACTTGCCGGCGGCGGCGGCATGCTCGACGACAGGCGCCACACCGGCGGAGAGGTCGGCGATCAGCCAGGCGATGTAGAAAAGGCCGAGGACGATCACGATCATCTGGAAGAAAGTCGTCAAGGCCACCGACCACATGCCGCCGAACAAGGTGTAAAGCAGCACGATCGCGGCGCCGATCATGATGCCCTGAGTCTGCGTGATCGCGCCATCCGAAAGCACGTCGAAAACGAGGCCGAGCGCGGTGATCTGGGCCGAGACCCAGCCGAGATAGGAGAGCGCGATCGCGATGCCGGCCACCACCTCGACCCCGCGCCCATAGCGCTCGCGGTAGAAGTCGCCGATCGTCAGCAGGTTCATCCGGTAGAGCTTGCGGGCGAAGAACAGCCCGAACAGCACCAGGCACAGCGAGGCGCCGAACGGGTCCGAGATCAGCCCGCCCAGGTCTTCCTTGACGAAGGTAGCGGGAATGCCGAGCACCGTTTCGGCACCGAACCAGGTGGCGAACACCATCGCCATCACGATGTAGAACGGCAGGGAACGGCCAGCGGCGACGTAGTCCTTCGCGTTATGCACTTTGGTGGCGGCATAGATGCCCAGCCCTACCGAAATGACGAGATAGAGGATGACGAAACCGAGCAGCACGATGGTCTCCGTGATTAGCCAGAAAAGAATTGCCAGAGGACGAGAAGCAAGGTGGTTGTGGATAGCCACAGCGCGGCGGTCGCCAGACGGCGCGTGGCGGCCGCCTGCTGACGCAACAGCTCGGCCGTGGTGGCGTGTTGCGGCTGCACCGCCTGTGCGAGTGCCTGATGCGTAAGGCGTGGCAGGGCGGGCAGGATCGCCGCCCATTGCGGGCTTTCGCGCCGCAGATGGTTGAGGAAACCCCGCCAACCCACCTGTTCGTGCATCCAGCGCTCGAGAAAGGGTTTCGCTGTCTGCCACAGGTCGAGATCCGGGTCGAGCTGCCGGCCCAGCCCCTCGATGTTGAGCAAGGTTTTCTGCAGCAACACGAGCTGCGGCTGAATCTCGACATTGAAGCGGCGCGAGGTCTGGAACAGGCGCAATAGCACATGGCCGAAAGAAATCTCTTTCAACGGCCGGTCGAAGATCGGCTCGCAGACCGCGCGCACCGCCGCTTCGAGTTCATCGACGCGCGTGTCTCTCGGCACCCAGCCGGATTCGACGTGTGCCTCGGCAACGCGTTTGTAATCTCGGCGGAAGAAGGCGAGGAAATTGATCGCCAGATACTTCTGATCGACCTCGGTGAGCGTGCCGACGATGCCGAAATCGAGCGCGATGTAGCTGCCGAAACTCTGCCGCTCGGTCGAGACCAGGATGTTGCCGGGATGCATGTCGGCATGGAAGAAGCCATCGCGGAACACCTGGGTAAAAAAAATTTCGACGCCGGCGCGCGAGAGCTGTTTCAAGTCAACTCCTGCCGCGCGCAGCCGGTCGATCTGGCTGATCGGGATGCCGCGCATGCGCTCCATCGTCATCACATCGTGGGTGCACCAGTCCCAGAACACCTCGGGCACCAGCAGCAGCGTCGATTGGGCGAAGTTGCGCCGCAATTGCGAGCAGTTGGCCGCCTCGCGCATCAGATCCAGCTCGTCGTCGAGATGCTTGGCGAATTCGGCGACCACCTCGCGCGGTTTCAGGCGTTTGCCGTCCGACCAGAAGCGTTCCAGCAGCGCCGCGAAACTGTCGAGTAAGGCGATGTCGTTCTTGATCACCGGTGCGATGCCGGGACGCAGCACCTTGACGGCGACCTCACGGCCATCGGGCAGCGTTGCGAAATGCACCTGGGCGACCGACGCCGAGGCGACCGGCTCGCGGGTGAAGGAAGCGAAAATCTCGTTTAGCGGCCGCTTGAAGCTGTTTTCGATCACCGCGACCGCTTCGTCCGGCGGGAAGGGCGGCACCTGATCCTGCAGCTTGGCGAGCTCGTCGGCGATGTCGTCCGGCAACAGGTCGCGGCGCGTCGATAGCACCTGGCCAAACTTGACGAAGATCGGCCCCAACGTCTCGAGCGTTTGTCTGAGGCGCACGCCGCGCGGCGCGGCGAGCTGACTGCGGTCGCGCCAGAAATAGAGCGCATCGAGCAGGCCCAGCGGCAAGGCGAGCTTGCCGGTCGGGTCATGCTCGAGGATCAGCCGGTCGAGGCCATACTTGAGGCCGACACGGGCGATTTTGATCAGGCGAAACAGGCGCACGGAGAAAGACCACAGTTACCGGAGGGCGGAACTTTAGCACAGGATGGGGTTTTCCGCCGCAGCGTGCCGTATCGCCAGCGCCTAA
>CAYZII010000104.1:0-4165 GCA_964478415.1 uncultured Methyloversatilis sp. | reverse complement strand
TGGAGATGGCCAAGCGCAACTCCAAGCAGCGCATCGACCCGCTGATCGAGGAGTCACCGGTGCTCTCGGAACTGATAGCACCGGCGCGCAGCCGGGACTCGGGCAACACCATCCTGGCCAATGAGTTTCGCGGCGGCGTGCTGGTGATGACCGGCGCCAACAGCGCGGTCGGCCTGCGTTCGATGCCGGTGCGCTACCTGTTCCTCGACGAGGTGGACGGTTATCCCCTGGACGTCGAGGGCGAAGGCGACGCGATCTCGCTGGCCGAAGCCCGCACGCGCACCTTCGCGCGGCGCAAGATCTTCATCGTCTCGACGCCGACGATCTCGGGAGCGAGTGCCATCGAGCGCGAGTACGAGGCCAGCGACCAGCGCCGCTACTTCGTGCCGTGCCCGCACTGCGCGCACCGGCAGTGGTTGCGCTTCGAGCAGTTGCGCTGGGACAAGGGGCAGCCGGAGACCGCCGCCTACCTGTGCGAGGCGTGCGATACGCCAATCGCCGAGCACCACAAGACCTGGATGCTGGAGCACGGCGAGTGGCGCGCTCTTGTATCGGAGAACGGCGCCAAGACGGCGGGCTTTCACCTGTCGTCGCTGTACAGCCCGGTGGGTTGGCGCAGCTGGCGGGACATCGCCGCCGCCTGGGAGGCTGCGGTCAGCAAGGAGTCCGGGTCGGCTGCGGCGATCAAGACCTTCAAGAACACCGAGCTCGGAGAGACCTGGGTCGAGGAAGGCGAAGCACCGGACTGGCAGCGGCTGGTCGAGCGGCGCGAGGACTACCCCCTGGGCCGGGTGCCCGAGGGTGGCCTGTTGCTAGTGGGCGGCGCCGACGTGCAGAAGGACCGCATCGAGGCCTCGGTTTGGGCCTTCGGGCGCGGCAAGGAATGCTGGCTCGTCGAGCACCGGGTGCTGATGGGCGACACCGCCCGAGAGGCGGTGTGGAAGCGGCTTGCCGAGATGCTGGCCGAGACCTGGACGCACGCTGGCGGAGCACAGATGCCGCTGGCCCGCTTCGCGCTGGACACCGGCTTTGCGACCCAGGAGTCCTATGCCTTCGTGCGGCAGGTGCGTGACAGCCGGGTGATGGCGGTCAAGGGCGTGCGAAGTGGTGCGATGGGGGGCGCCGCCCTGATCAGCACGCCGACCGCGGTCGACGTCTCTCAGGCGGGCAAGAAGCTGCGCCGGGGCATCAAGGTGTTCTCGGTGGCGGTCGGCATCGCCAAGCTGGAGCTCTACAACAACCTGCGCAAGAGCGCGGACGTCGCCGAGGACGGCGTGACCGCGACGTATCCGGCCGGCTTCGTCCACCTGCCGAGGATCGACGCCGAGTTCATCCAGCAACTCTGCGCCGAGCAGCTCGTCACCCGCCGCGACCGCAACGGCTTCCCGGTGCGCGAGTGGCAAAAGATGCGCGAGCGCAATGAAGCGCTGGACTGCTACGTGTACGCCCGCGCGGCCGCCAGTGCGGCCGGCCTCGACCGCTTCGAGGAGCGCCACTGGCGGGAGTTGGAGCGTCAACTGGGGGTGGCGCCCCCACCGGATGAGCCACCGCCCATCCACGACATCGCATTGAACGAGGCCACCCATCGCGGTGGCCTCGCTGTTTCTGGAACCCGCAATACCGGTCGCCGCGTCATCCGAAGCCGTTGGCTTCGCTGACAGCGGCCGCCTTCAACCCGAGGAGAACACATGAGTCTTGCCACCCGCATTGAGAGCCTGGTCATCCGCGTCGCGCAGGAGTTCAACGATGTCCGCGCGAAGGCCGGCCATCTCGCGAGCCTGACCACCACCGACAAGTCGAGCCTGGTGGCGGCGATCAACGAGCTGCAGACGGCGGTGCAGTCCGCCACGGCCATCGACGACAACCAGATCGCCGCCTCCAGCACCTACTCGTCGACCAAGATCGTGTCGCTGCTCGACGCGCTCAAGGCCGACATCCTCGGTGGAGCGGACGCCGCCTACGACACCCTGGTGGAGATCCAGCAACTGCTGCAAAGCGGCACCGGTGGGCTGGACTCCTTGCTGGCCGCTGTGAACCTGCGGGTGCGCTTCGATGGCGAGCAGACGCTCAATGCAGCGCAGCAGGCGCAGGCCCGCCGCAACATCGGCGCGGTGGCCGCCAGTGATGTTGGCGACACCGATACCGATTTCGTGGCGATCTTCGACGGGGCCTTGGTCTGATGTCCCTGGCTCAACGCGTGGCCGAGCTGGCTGCACGCATCGGTGATGTGGTGGCCACCAAGATCGACGCGACCCACCCCGGCCTGGCCCGGGCGTGGGTGTGCTTCGGCTACCTCGGCGGCCAGATCGTCGTGCGCTCGTCGCACAACGTGGCCAGCGTGACCCGGACGGCGGCAGGGCGTTACCGCGTGACCTTTGCTACGCCCATGCCCGACGCGGACTACTGCTGGACGGCCTTGGCGCGCAGCAGTGTGGACAGCGGCCAGCAGCGCATCGCCGTGATCCGTGCCACCCAGGACGCCAAGACCCCGCAGTCCGTTGACGTCAGCTGTGCCACGTCCGCGGGCAGTTTCACGGACTCCTCCGAAATCAATCTCGTGGTGTTTCGCTGATGGCCTACACCCAAGCGCATCTGGACGCACTGGAAGCCGCGCTCGCCAAGGGCGAAAAGCGCGTGACCTTTGCCGACAAGACCGTCGAGTACCGCAGCATAGACGAGCTCCAGGCCGCCATTCGCGCGGTCAAGCGCGACCTCTTCGAGCAGGCGGCCGCCACCGGGCTGCTGTCCGGCGCGCCGCGCCAAATCCGCGTCACCACGCGCAAGGGGTTCTGAGATGGCGTGGTTCTCCCAAACGGTGCGCCGGTTGTTCGGTGCCTCGCCGGTACACGAAGCCGCAGGCCGGGGGCGTCGCTCGCTGGCGTGGATGCCCGGCAACCCGGGCGCAGTCGCCGCGATGCTGGCCACCAGTGCCGAGCTGCGCATCAAAAGCCGCGACCTCGTGCGCCGCAATGCCTGGGCGCAGGCGGGAATCGAAGCCTTCGTGGCCAACGCCGTCGGCACCGGCATCAAGCCGCAAAGCCTGTCGGGCGACGAACGCTTCAAGGCCGACGTCCAGGTCCTCTGGCGCGACTGGACCGAGGAAGCCGACGCGGCCGGCCAGACCGATTTTTACGGCCTGCAGGCGCTGGCCTGCCGCGCGATGCTCGAAGGCGGCGAATGCCTGATCCGGCTGCGGCCGCGCCGTCCGGAGGACGGCCTGGTCGTACCGCTGCAGCTTCAACTTCTGGAGCCGGAACACCTGCCGATCTCCCTCAACACCGATCTGCCCTCGGGCAACGTGGTGCGCTCGGGTATCGAGTTCGATGCGCTGGGGCGGCGCGTGGCCTACCACCTGTACCGCTCGCATCCCGAGGACGGAGGGCTCGCCCCGATGTCGGGCCAGGGCGGCATGGACACGGTGCGCGTGGATGCACGCGAGATCATCCACCTGTACCGCGTGCTGCGCCCGGGACAGATCCGGGGTGAGCCGTGGTTGTCGCGCGCTTTGGTCAAGCTCAACGAGCTCGACCAGTACGACGACGCTGAGCTCGTGCGCAAGAAAACCGCCGCGATGTTCGCGGGCTTCGTCACGCGCCAGAACCCCGAGGACCACCTGATGGGCGAAGGCGCGGCCGACGCCGACGGGATTGCGCTGGCCGGACTGGAGCCGGGCACGCTGCAGATCCTGGAGCCGGGCGAGGACATCAAGTTCTCCGATCCCGCCGACGTGGGCGGTTCGTACTCCGAGTTCCTGCGCACCCAGTTCCGCGCGGTCGCGGCCGCCATCGGCATCACCTACGAGCAGTTGACCGGCGATCTGACCGGGGTGAACTACTCGTCCATCCGCGCCGGGATGCTGGAGTTCCGCCGCCGCTGCGAGATGGTGCAGCACGGGGTGCTGGTGCACCAGATGTGCCGACCCGTCTGGGCGGCGTGGATGAAGCAGGCGGTGCTCGCCGGGGCGCTCGAGGCGCCCGGTTTCGCGCGGGGCGGGCCTGCCCGTCGCCGTCAGTACCTCGCGGTGAAGTGGATTCCGCAGGGCTGGCAGTGGGTCGACCCAGAAAAGGAGTTCAAGGCGATGCTGTTGGCCATCCGCGCGGGCTTGATGTCGCGCTCGGAAGCCATCTCGGCCTTCGGGTACGACGCCGAGGACGTCGACCGCGAA
>CAYZII010000103.1:0-4404 GCA_964478415.1 uncultured Methyloversatilis sp. | reverse complement strand
TCGACGGCAAGACACTGTCGCGCACCTCGGTCGCGGAACAGCGGATGGAACTGACGGCAGTCTCGCCCGTGGCGCTGCTCGACGCACCCTTCGCCGGCACGATCAGGTATTACCAGTCCGGCGCGGTCGGCGCGCGCCAGACCGTCGAAACGCTGCTCGGCCAGACCGTCGATTGGCAACTGCCGGACTGGATCATTCCTCCGGGACGCCTGATGATCGACGGCGCAACGCCCCTGGCGGCCGCCCGCAACATCGTGGCGGCCATCGGCGGCAGCGTCGAGAGCAATCCGGATGGCACGGTGGTCTGCCGCCGCCGGCATCCGGTGAGTATCCCGCAGTATGGCGCCGCGACGGTCGCGCACAGCCTGTTCGACGCGGACGTGATGTCGGCACAGGCACAGATCGCACCGCTGCGCGGGTTCAACCGGGTGACCATCGCCAATGAGGAAGGCGGTGCAGGCACGTCCGCCGACCGGATCGAGTATGTGGCCGATGCCGATGATGCCTACCGGGGAACGGTGCGCGCCTATCTCGCCAGCCCCCGCGCGGTGGTGCTGGCCCACACCGGGCATCCTTCCACGGTCATCGCCAGCCTCGGCGAAGTGACCCGCAGCGAAACCGAGACGGTCGAGTTCATCGAGGGGCAGGCGAGCACTCGTTACCCGGTGACCACCATCGTCGATCTCGCCTGGCAGCACACCGGGCTGGGCGACGTGACCGCCGCAGGCCAGACCCTCACGGCGGCGACGAGCGGTTACAGCCTGCTTCGCATCACCTACACCACCACATCGCTCGACTGGCGCGTGGCACTTCCCATCGACGAGGAGGTGCAGTTCGTGCTCGTCGACGCATAAGGGGACCCAGACATGGCCAATGCCACCATTCGCGTGCAATTCGGCAACCCGGACGGCTCGGGTTCGGACGGTCACCTCTCGGCAGAGATCGACACCCGGCCCGATGGCCTGAACGGCGGCCGCAGTTCCTTCAGCCCGGGCGAAACCGCCTACATCCTCGTCTACAAGTCGAACAACGTCAGCATCACCGACACCATATGCTCGGCGGGATCGCTGTCTGCCCGGGGCAGCACCGTGGTGAGTGTGACCGAGGAACTGATGTTCGAGGATGCCGATACGGCGCAGCTCTCCAAGCCGGTGCGCTCAGCCATCTCGCAGTCGGTCTGGTATGGGCGCAGCCTCGGCAGCCTCACGCTGCAGTCCGACAAGGTCACGGTGAAGGCGCAAGCCAGGGGCGTGGCGGTGGCCAAGGTCACCTACGACGCCTTGGCGCTGGTCTATGCCCTGTCGTCGCCGGCAACGCTCAACGGCGAGACGGATTTCTCGATCCTGGCCCTGATCAAGGGGACGGCATCGTGATCATCGAGGCCTACCGGGGTGATGGTGCGCGCGAGGGTTCTCCCATCGTCGAGCCGCTCCTGTCGGATGACGCATTGATCCATCGAGGCCGGGCCGAAATGGACGCCAATGCGCACGCCTTCAACCGGGTCGAGATGGCGGTGGTTTTCCGGCCTGGGGTTCGGCTCGGGCAGATCGTCGAGGCGACCGACCCCTCCACGGCCAGCCCCTACCGCGCCAAGGTGACCGGCATCCAGATCGCGGTGACTCAGGCTGACATCGACATGCAATTGACGCTGGAGCAGCCGCGATGAGTTTTGCGCTGAAGGAACTCTCCCGTCTGTTGGCCACGGATGCGCCGGTGGTGGGCGCAGTGGTCGGCATCGACGGGGCCGTGGTGCGCGTGGCCACCGAGCGGGGCGCCGTCACCACCCGGACGCTCGACACCTTGGCAGTCGGCGACCGGGTGCAGATCAAGAACGGTATCGCCACCAAAGCGCCGGTGGCAAGGCGGGTGTTCCCAGTTTGAGGACGAGACATGAATTCGAATCAAATCGATCGCCGAAGGTTGGTCACCATTCCGCAGGAAGAATTCGAGGCGATGCTGGAGCGCGCAGCTGAACGTGGTGCCCGGCACGCGCTGGCCAATGTCGGCCTCGACGGGCCGGAAGCCGCGCACGACATCCGTGAACTGAGGAGTCTGCTCGACGCCTTCAACGAGGCCAAGAAAACCGCAGGTCTCACCATCGTGAAGATGCTGGTCACCGGCCTGGTGATGGCGCTGCTGGCCGGCGCGTTTCTGAAATTCAAGCTGTTCGGAGGTGGGCAATGATCGAAACGCTACTTGGCGGCCTCCTCGGTGGGGCCTTCCGACTGGCCCCAGAAATTCTGAAATGGCTGGACCGTAAGGGTGAGCGTAGCCACGAACTGGCAATGCAGGACAAGGCGCTGGAGTTCGAGAAACTGCGTGGTGCGCAGCGGATGGCCGAGATCGGTGCGGCAGCGGACGCTGCGTGGAACACCGGGGCCATCGAGGCCTTGCGCGAGGCCGTCGCGGCGCAGGGGCGGCCTTCAGGGGTGAGGTGGGCGGATGCCTTGTCCGCCACGGTGAGGCCCATCGTGACCTACCTCTTCGTGCTGATGTATGCCGGGGTGAAGCTTTCGACCTTCGTCGGCTCGGTACAGGCGGGGTTGGGGTTCGGGCCGGCGTTGCTGGCGGCTTGGACGGAGGCGGATCAGGCCTTGCTCGCAGGCATCCTGAACTACTGGTTCCTCAATCGCACGCTGGAAAAGGCACGCGGAGGGCTGTAATGGCGCGCACCGGCAGACCCGAGACGCCGTTGCGTCGGCGTTTCCTGACCAAGTTTGACTTCGCGCCCGACAGCGGTTGCTGGGTGTGGACGGGCGCCAGACATCCACAAGGCTATGGGCTCATCAAGCGCAAGGATGGCGTACAACTTCGTGCGCATCGGCTGGCCTACGAGTTGGCGCACGGGCCGATTCCGGAAGGCCTGCAGGTTTGTCGTTGCTGCGACAACCCAAGCTGCGTTCGTCCGGGGCACCTGTTTCTCGGAACCGCCCCCGACAACGCGGCCGACATGGTCGCCAAGGGACGCTCAGCGCGACTCACAGGCGAACGAAACGGTGCCGCCCGGTTGAACCGACAGTGCGTCGAGAACATTCGCGCCGACGATCGGCCCTACCGCGACCTTGCCGGACGGTTCGGTGGCATCGGCGTCCGGCTGATCGGCTGCTTTCTTCGGAGGATGCGTGACCACACGTGGCACACGCTCTCTGTCACCAAGAATTGCCTTCCAATGCTGTGCGCTCTGGCGCTCGAACTCGAGGATGTCCGCCTCGTGGTAGCGGACGTGGTGAAACAGCTTGTGCCAGATCGGCCCTTCGTTGTCGAGGCGCCAGCGCCGCAGGGTTTTCAGGCTGATCTTCCATAGGGCGGCAACCTGCCTCTCGGTCATCACAGGGTAGTGCATCTTCTTCTCCAAGACTGATGACCCCATGACAACGCTGCTCGCCGAAGAAGCCAAGCCTTACGGCGTGACGCCAGCGGCGAACCGCTGCAAGCGCTCCCCCTCGGCTCGGGCCTCGGCCAGCAACTGGCTCCAGTCATCCGGAGGATGGCCGCTCTCCAGCATCTTGCGGAACACCCGGTAGGCGTCGTCGCTGCTCTCGTAGGCGCGCTTGGTGTCCTCATCATTGACCCACGCAAAGACGATCACCTTGCTGGGCGCGTGATAGCGAAAGAACAGCCGGTACTGCTGGAAGAACTTCGCGCGGAACCAGTGCTTGTGATCATCGCCAAGGGTGCCGCCTTGGCGGTACTCCGGCCGGGCCGGATCTTGCGGGACGACATCGAAGGCCAACTTCGTGATGGCCGCCAGTCGCTTGCTGGCGTTTTTCTTCACGTACCCGACCGGGTCCTTTTGCTTCAAGGCCTCGACCTGCTGTGCCAGCGCTTCAATCTGTGCAAGGAACAGCGGGTGGGCGAAGACCGTCCAGCCGTGAATGACCAGGGGCGCGGGCTTGCCCGTGCTCATTCATCGTCTGCCGACAGGGCGGCATCGAGATCGACTTCGACGCCGCCGACCAGCGACTGGAGCCGTTGGACAAGACCAGCGTCCACGGTCTGCAGGCGCTCAGGATGGCTTGCAATGTCCCGAGCCAGGAAGCCCAGGAACTGTCCGAGCACCGGGTCATCGCCCTCGGAGGGCTCGGCGCGGGTCAGCACAACCTCGCCGCTGGGGCGGATGGTGTAGTGGATCTTGTCGCGCTTGCCGAGCCGAAGGGCGCGGCGCACGGTTTCCGGCACCGTGGTCTGATAACGGTCAGTCAGCGTGGATTCGACTTCAAGGGTGGCGGGCATGGCGCTCTCCGGGCAAGATGAATCATGTTTGGTATGGTAATGCGATTGCCTTGCCGTGTCAATGCAGGTCCATTACCTGTGATTGTTGCCATTCTGTCTGGATTTTCGGATGGCGACTGGCTACCACTTCCCATATCGAGACCTCTGCTGAACCCCTTGATGCCGATCCAG
>CAYZII010000102.1:0-4495 GCA_964478415.1 uncultured Methyloversatilis sp. | reverse complement strand
CCCGGGATTAAAAATGGAAAAGTCGAATTTCAAGATAACCCTTGATATTCAGTAACTTATATCGTTTACCGATACGCATCATTAAAAGCTATCAGCAACATTATCGGATGAAAAGATTTTTTTTTGAATAGTCACTTGCCAAATTCATTCTCCCTGCATCCAAACAACACTAGGTTCTCGCCATCCGGCGGGATGGCTCAGAACACCCCCTATAATGCATCTCCCGCAGCCAAGAGACAATTTTTTCCTTCGCTGACCCATGTTTCGCTGGATCCTTCTGCCGGTCGGCACAATCCTGGGCACCATCCTGGCTGCGATTGCCCTTTTCGGCATCGTTCTGATTTTGGCTTGGCCTCGCTTGCCATCGCTCGAAGCATTGACCGACTATCACCCCAAGATACCGTTGCGGGTATATACCGCCGATGGACATCTGATCGGCGAGTTTGGCGAAGAGCGCCGCGAATTCGTGCCGATCGGCGAAGTCCCTGAGACGATGAAGCAGGCCATCCTCGCCGCCGAGGACGAACGCTTCTATCAGCATCCCGGTGTCGACGTGATGGGCATCCTGCGCGCCGCATGGACCAATTTCGTCAGTGGCGGAAAAAAACAGGGGGCATCGACGATCACGATGCAGGTGGCGCGCAATTTCTTTCTAAGCTCCGAAAAGACCCTGACGCGCAAACTATATGAAGCCTTGCTCGCCTTCAAGATCGAAAACAATCTCTCAAAGGACGAAATCCTGCAGCTTTATTTCAACCAGATCTATCTCGGCCAGCGTGCCTACGGTTTCGCCGCCGCGGCACGCATTTACTTCGGCAAGGAGATCAAAGAGCTGAGCATCGCCGAGATGGCGATGCTCGCCGGACTGCCCAAGGCACCATCGACCTTTAATCCCGTCGCCAATCCAAAGAGAGCCAAACTGCGCCAGCAATATGTGCTGCGCCGCATGCGCGAGCTCGATTTCATCAGTGAAGAGCAATTCCGCAACGCGCGCGACGAACCGCTTCACGTGCGGCGTCAGATCGACAGCTTTACGCTGAAGGCCGATCATGTCGCCGAAATGGCCCGGCAAATCGCCGTCGATGCGTTTCCCGAGGCCTACACTGCAGGCTTGAAAGTCATCACCACGATCACGCGCAGCGAACAGGAGGCTGCCTGGCAAAGCCTGCGCCAGGCGGTCATCGCCTATGACCGTCGCCATGGCTATCGCGGCGCGGAGGGCTATGTCGACATGGCGGGAATCAGTCGGGATGACGATGAGGCTCTCGAAGACCTGCTCGCCGAAGTGCCGGATGCCCCGGACCTGCGGCCCGCTCTGGTGCTCGAGGCGAGCCCTCAAAAGCTACGCGCCTATGTGCGGGGTGGCGAAATCGTCACCGTCGAAGGTAGTGGCTTGAAATTTGCCCAGTCGATGCTCGACGGTCGCGCGCCACCCAACAAACGCCTGCGCCGCGGCGCGATCATCCGTTTGAGCCAGGATGGCAAGGGTCAGTGGCAGATCGCCCAATGGCCCGAGGTGGAAGCCGCGTTCGTCGCCGCCGATCCCCGCGATGGCGCCGTGCGCGCCCTGGTGGGCGGATTCGATTTCGCCGCAAACAAGTTCAATCACGTCACACAAGCCTGGCGTCAGCCTGGTTCGAGCATGAAGCCTTTCGTTTATTCGTCGGCGCTCGAGAAAGGCTACACGCCGCTGTCGGTATTCCCAGACGAGCCTTTGTCGATTTCCGCCGAGGAAACGGGGAGCCAAGCCTGGGAGCCGAAAAACTATGACGGCAAATATGAAGGACCAATGACGCTGCGCACGGCACTGGCGAAATCCAAGAACCTGGTTTCGATCCGTCTGATCCGTGCGATCGGTCCTCAGTATGCACAAGACTACATCACGCGTTTCGGTTTCGATGCCGACAAGAATCCGCCCTATCTGACTCTGGCGCTCGGCGCCGGCAGCGTGACGCCCTGGCAGCATCTCGCCGCCTATGCCGTATTCGCCAATGGCGGCTACAAGATCACGCCTTACATCGTGAAGCAGATCGTTTCCGCGAATGGCAAGGTGCTGGCGGAAACACCCCATGGACAGGCCGGGGATGAGAACTTGCGCGTCATCGATGCCCGCAATGCCTGGATCATGAACAGCATGCTGCAGGACGTGGTACGCCGCGGTACGGCAGCCCGCGCCGGCCAGGTGCTGAAACGCGCCGATCTGGCGGGCAAGACCGGCACCACCAACGATTACATCGATGCCTGGTTTTGCGGTTATCACCCCACGCTGGTCGGCATTGCCTGGATGGGCTTCGATCAACCGCGGCGGCTCGGCAACGGTGAAACGGGGGGCCGGGCCGCACTGCCGATCTGGATCGACTTCATGCAAGCAGCCCTCAAAGGGGTACCGGAGATGCAACCGGAAATGCCCGATGGCATCGTTCGCATGACTGCCCAAGATCCCGCTACCGGCGCACCGATCAGCGATTACGTCTATCGCGAAGCCATTCCTTCCGCTCCGCCCGAAGAGTCTTCGTTCCTGTCGGACGTGCTGCGTTTCTTCGGTGGTAAGGCGCCCGCCGCACCGGTCATCGATGGGCAGGCGCAACCTGTCACGCCGTGATGCGTCTTACCAGTCAAGCTGTAGAGGCATGCCCGACTGTGCGCCAATGGCGCGTGCGAGCAGGGAGGGCAGACTCTCGCCGCTTTTCGTGTCGGTCCAGTGGCGCTCCCCTGCGCTCGGCGGCTTGAAATGGAAACCCCCGGCTTTCGCCGCCACCCAGATTTCCTGCGCAGCGGTATGGCGGTTGATGATGACTTTGCTGCCCTCGGCAAACTCCAGCTCGATGATGCCGCCGGGCTTAATCTCGAAATCCCAATCGGCATCAGTCGTGCGTTGCAAGGCTTCCAGCGCCGCTTCGATACGCATAAGCTCGGCATCCGCGATGGCAAGGAATTCACGTTCTTCCACAAGGCCTCCGTGTTAACATCGTGTCCATGAATTTCCGTCCATTATTGCGCACCCTGCCGCTGCTGGCCGTTTTCCTGCTTTCCGCCTGTGGTAACAAAGGCCCGCTCGTGCTTCCGCCCAAGCCGTCGGACGCTGCCAGCCAACAACAACCCAAGTCTTCATGATCGAGTTCGCCAACAATAGCGCGCGCGTCGAAGGCGTCGCGCTCGAGGAAATTTCTGCACGCTTCGGCACCCCCTGCTATGTCTATTCCCGCGCTGCTTTGGAGCGCGCTTTCAATGATTACCGCCAAGCTCTCGCGCAGCGTCCGGCACGCATCTGCTATGCTGTCAAGGCGAATTCGAACCTGTCGATCCTGAAGCTGTTCGCAGAATGGGGCGCCGGTTTCGACATCGTTTCCGGCGGTGAGCTGGCACGGGTCATCGCGGCCGGCGGCGATCCCGGCAAGGTCGTTTTCTCGGGTGTCGGCAAGACGCGCGCCGAGATGCGCGATGCTCTGTCCGCGGGCATCCATTGCTTCAACGTCGAATCGGCCAGCGAACTTATACATCTCGATGCTGTGGCAGGCGCGGCCGGCAAGCGCGCTCCGATTGCGTTGCGCGTCAATCCGGACGTCGATCCGAAAACCCATCCCTACATCGCCACCGGGCTCAAAAACGCCAAATTCGGTGTCCCGTTCGATCAAGCGCTCGCGTTGTACCGCCAGGCCCGCACACTGCCCCACCTGGAGATTCGCGGTATCGCCTGTCACATCGGCTCACAACTCATCGATCCTCAGCCGGCCGCCGAAGCCGCCGCCAAGATTCTGGAACTCGTCGACGCACTCGCGGCGGAGGGCATCGTCTGTGACCACATCGACCTGGGCGGCGGTATGGGTATTCGTTACCGCGACGAGCAGGTGTTGCCGGTGGCCGACTATCTCGCTCCGATGCTGGCAAAACTCGCCGATCGCAGCGAGCTGCTGTTGCTCGAGCCCGGCCGCTCCCTGGTCGGCAACGCCGGGCTGTTGCTCACGCGCGTCGAGATCCTCAAACACGGCGCCGAAAAGAACTTCGCGGTGGTCGATGCGGCGATGAACGATCTGGCGCGCCCGGCACTCTACGATGCCTGGCACGACATCGTCAAAGTCGGCGCTGGCGGAACGGCACCCGCGCTCCGAGGACGCTATGAAATCGTCGGGCCGGTCTGTGAGTCGGGCGACTTCCTCGGCCACGATCGCGAGCTCGCCCTCGCCGAGGGCGATCTGCTGGCCATCCTGTCCGCCGGTGCCTACGGGATGGCGATGAGCTCGAACTACAACTCGCGCCCGCGCGCCGCGGAAGTCCTCGTCGAAGACGGTAAAGCGCGGTTGATCCGCAGACGGGAAACCCTCGCCGAGCTGCTTGCCGACGAATTGCCGTATCTGTCCTAACGCCGCATCGCCGACCTCGGGCCACTCACGGTCAATGAAACGCAGGCGGCCACGGTCGGCTGTTCAGGCGTTCCATGCTAACCGATCATGATCGTGCCGCTCGCCCCTGAGCATGAAAGCTGGGGCGAGTTGGC
>CAYZII010000101.1:0-4561 GCA_964478415.1 uncultured Methyloversatilis sp. | reverse complement strand
GATCCAGGGCGAACAGGAAAAGCTCGCCTCCGCTCAGACAGATGGTCAACGCTACGCATGCCTGCGCAATCTCGCCGATCTGCACTGGGAACTGGTCTATGCCTCACTGGCGCAAAAAGAACTCCGGCAGCACATGCTCGAGACGGCGCTCTCTTATGTGCGTCAGGCCAGACAATTCCCTGAGGCCGATCACGACGCGCAACTGACCCGGCTCGAAGGACGCATTTTGATGGCGATGGGAAGCTTTCCAGAAGCACAGGCCGCACTGCAACGCAGCCTGACGCTCGGCCAACCGAAGACCTCGGTGGTGCCCTATCTGGCTGAGCTGGCCTATCTGATGGGTGATTACGTCCGGGTTCGCCAGTTACTGCAGGAGTTGTCAGATCAACAGGTCAAACCGGCCATGCGCATCCTGATCGACCTGTGGACCGGACGCGATACGACCAAGGTGTTCCGTGACCGCCGCATTCTCCCCCACCTCTGAAATGCGTTCCGGCCAGGAAGCCGAACTGGATGTGCTGCTGCTGCTCGAGGGCACCTACCCTTATGTTTCCGGCGGCGTCTCCAGCTGGGTGCACGCGCTGATCCAAGGCTACCCGGATTTACGCTTCGGGGGTGTCTTCATCGGCAGCCAGCGGCAAGATTATGGTCCACGGCGTTATGAATTGCCGGCCAATTTCGTCTATCTGAAAGAACTTTATCTCTTCGATCAACAGAGCAGGCCGCCGGTGGCCGCCGTGCAGGCCGATGCGGCCACGATCGAGCTTGTCCGTCGCCTGCATCGCCACTATTTCGCAGATCTAAGGGATGGTTCGTTTCCCAGCCGGTTCTCACAAGTCATCGATGCCCTGGCGCCTCAGGGCATGCTCGATCACGCCACGTTTCTCTACAGCGAGGCGGCCTGGGAGATCATCAAGGAGTTCTACCGCGCCTATTGCAGCGACCCCTCCTTCGTCGATTATTTCTGGACCGTGCGCACGATGCATACGCCGATCTGGCGTCTGCGCGCGGTGATCGAAGAGCTTCCGGCGGCCCGCCTTTACCATGCCGCCTCGACCGGCTATGCAGGGCTACTCGGCACGATGCTGAAACAGTTGCGTCCCAGGCCCTTCCTGCTGAGCGAACATGGCATTTACGTCAAAGAGCGCAAGATCGATCTCTACCAGGCCCAATGGATTCATGACAACCGGGGCGTTTTCGAGCGTGATCCCAGCCAGGTCAGCTATTTCCGGCAATTGTGGATACGTTTCTTCGAAATCCTCGGCTTCGCCACCTATCAGGCTGCCGACGAGATCATCGCCCTCTACGAGGCCAACCGGCAACGCGAGATCCGCGATGGCGCGCCTGCGGAGCGCACGCAGTGCATCCCGAACGGCATCGACATCGCTCGCTATGCACCTTTGCGCGCCATGCGGCCGCCGCAGCCACCCCCGATCCTCTGTCTGATCGGCCGTGTGGTGCCGATCAAGGACGTCAAGACTTACATCCGCGCATTGCCGCTGATCCTCGCCAAACTGCCCGAGGCAGAAGCCTGGATCGCCGGCCCGGAAGACGAAGATCCCGCCTATGTCGAAGAATGCCGCGCCCTGGCTACGCGTTTGAACATCGCCAAGCGGGTGAAATTCCTTGGTTTCCAGCGGCTCACCGAACTGCTGCCGAAGATCGGCCTCGTCGTGCTCAGCTCGATCAGCGAGGCGCTGCCGCTGGTGGTACTCGAAGGCTATGCCGCAGGCATACCAGCGGTGTGCACCGATGTCGGTTCCTGCCGTCAGCTCGTGTTCGGCCTACCCGGCGAGGACGCAGCGATCGGCCCGTCGGGCCGCATCGTGCGCATCGCCGATCCTGCCGGTCTGGCGCAGGCGGCGCTGGAACTGCTCACCGACCCGGCCGCCTGGCAGGCCGCCAGCCGGGCAGCGATCCAGCGCGTCGAACGCTACTACGATCATCAGATGATGTTCGCCCGTTATCGCGAACTCTACCGGAAGCATGGGCTATGGCAGGCATAGGCTTCGAATTGCGCAAGCTGCTGCAGAAAAATTCCTATGCCGGGCTGCTGCAGGCCTATCTGTATGCCGGCATGATCAGCTCCGGGCCGTGGGTGCTGTCGATCGTCGGCATCCTCGTCATCGGCATCCTGAGTCTCGGCATCGTCGTCCCGAGCGTGCTGATCTCGAAATTCCAGGTCACCGTCACTTATTTGATCGTGACCTCGCTGATCCTCAGCGGCTTCGTGCAGCTTTCCTTCACGCGTTTCGTCGCCGACCGGCTGTTCGTCGGCGACGTTGCCGCCGTGCTCCCCAATTTCAATGGCTTGCTGCTGCTCATCTGCGTTCTCGCCATCGCTGTCGCCACGCCGCTCGCCGGCCTGTACTTCCCTGACGAATCGGCGCTCTACCGCATCCTGCTGGTCATGGGCCTGGCCATCATGTCGAGTATCTGGGTCAGCACCATTTTCCTGACCGGCCTCAAGCACTACAAGGCGATCGTGCTGCTGTTCGCCATCGGCTATGGCGTGACCATCCTGCTCAGCCTGGGACTACGATATCTGCTGAAAATGGAGGGCCTGCTGCTCGGCTTCGTGTTCGGCCATTTCCTGTTGCTGATGGGCATGATCTGGCTGATCTACCGCAACTATCGCTCATCGCGTTTCATCGCTTTCGACATCTGGCGGAAGGGTCAGATGTATCGCAGCCTGATGGCCACCGGCGTGCTGATCAATCTCGGCGTATGGATCGATAAGTTGCTGTTCTGGTATCACCCGGCCACCGGTCGGCCCGTCGTCGGCCTCCTGCACGCCTCGGTGATCTACGATCTGCCGATCTTCATTGCCTATTTGTCGGTGATCCCGGGCATGGCGGTATTCCTGATGCGCATCGAAACCGACTTCGCGGAGTACTACAGCCGGTTTTATGATGCCGTGCGGCAGGGCGCCACGCTCGATTACATCGAACGCATGCGTAACCGCATGGTGTATTACGTGCGGCGCGGACTGCTCGACATCGCCAAGATCCAGGGCATCAGCGTGCTGATCGTGTTCGTCCTCGGCGCCGATCTGCTGCGCTGGCTCGACATCTCCACGCTGTATCTGCCCCTCCTCTACGTGGATGTGGTCGGCGCCGCCCTGCAAGTGGTCTTGCTCGGTATCATTAACGTCCTTTTCTATCTCGACGAGCGCAAACAGGCGCTCTGGCTGTGCGGCGTGCTGACCATTGCCAATCTCGTTTTCACTGTCTTGTCGCTGCAGCTCGGCGCGGCATGGTTCGGCTATGGTTTTGCCGGTGCCATGGCCGTGGCCGTGATCGTCGGTCTGTTCCTGCTCGATCACGAGTTGGAACGGCTCGAATACAAAACCTTCATGCTGCAATGAGCGGCCCTCCCCGATGGCGCGTATCCGCCCTCTGCCCGATCTGTTGATCAGCCAGATCGCCGCCGGCGAAGTCGTCGAGCGGCCTGCCTCGGTGCTCAAGGAACTGATCGAGAACAGCCTCGATGCCGGCGCAACCCGGATCGACGTGCAGCTCGAAGAGGGCGGCATCAAACTGATCCGCGTCGCCGATGATGGCTGCGGCATCGCCGCCGAGGACCTGCCACTGGCGTTTGCCCGCCATGCGACCAGCAAGATCGCCACGCTAGCCGATCTCGAACGGGTGGCCAGTTACGGTTTCCGCGGCGAGGCGCTGGCTTCGATCGCCGCGGTCGCACGCGTCTCGATCACCAGCCGCATCGCGGATACACCGCATGCCTGGCAGCTCGATGCCGAGACGCTCGCCCAGGGTGGCGCCGCAAAACCGGCGGCCCTGGTCAAGGGGACCGTAGTGACGGTAAGCGATCTTTATTTCAACACGCCGGCACGCCGCAAGTTTCTGAAATCGACGGCCACCGAATTCGCCCATTGCGACGAGGTCGTCGCGCGCATGGCCCAGGCCTGCCCCGCCGTTGGCTTTACGTTGATGCACAATGGCCAGCTGCGTCGCCGCCTCGCACCCGCCGATTTGAAACGTCGCACCCGTGAGCTGATGGGCGAGGCGTTTTTCGAACATGTGCGACCGCTCGAGGTCAGCGCCGGGCCCATGCGGCTTTCCGGTTTTGTCGCTCTGCCCGCCTATGCGCAAAAAACGCGCGCCGAACAAGTCTTTTTCGTCAATGGCCGTTTCGTGCGCGACAAACTGCTCGCCCACGCGGCGCGCGCCGCTTACGCCGACGTGCTGCATGGTGCGCTCCAGCCGGCATGGGTGCTGTTTCTCGACATCGATCCGGCGCTCGTCGACGTCAATGTTCATCCGGCCAAAACCGAAGTGCGTTTCCGCGATGGCCAAAGCGTGCATCGCTTCCTTTTCCACGCCATCGAACGCGCGCTGGCGGAACCCTTGGCCACGTTGAGGCAGCCCGCAGGCGCGCCCACGACGCGCAGCGGCACGCATGATGCCGCCCCCCGCCTAGCCCGACAGATGAGTTTCACGGTGCACGAGCCGGACGCCGCCGCCTACGTCGATTTCGTTGCCCAGGCGTTCGGGGGTGCCGTCCCGCCAGCGCCGAGTTTCCGAGGTGACTCGGCGCCCGG
>CAYZII010000100.1:0-4607 GCA_964478415.1 uncultured Methyloversatilis sp. | reverse complement strand
ACCCTGCCCCGGCGTGCTTTCCGCCCAGACGCGGCCGCCCATCCGTTCGAGGGCTTTCTTCACCAAGGCAAGCCCGACGCCGGTACCCGGATAGTCTTCCAGACGATGCAGGCGCTGGAAGATTTCGAAGATGCGGTCGTGGTACTTCATGTCGAAACCGATGCCGTTGTCGCGCAGCCACAGATGCACGCCCTCGGGGGGTCGCCTCACCGCCGATGACGATCTCCGGTTGCGGGCAATGACGCGTGAATTTCAGCGCATTGTCGAGCAGATTGCGCAGCACGATGGCCAGTCCATCAGGATCTGCGAAGACCTCGAGCGCCGGCAGTGCCAGGGCGATCTTCACCACGCGCGCGTCGATTTCCTGGCGGCGTTCCTCGAGCAGCGGTTCGATGACAGCACGCGGATCGAGCGTGGTTGCCGTCATCGCTTTCCGTTCCATCCGCGAATAGGCGAACAGATCGTCGATCAGTCCCTGCATGCGCGTCACCCCCTGGCGCACGTTGGCGAGGAACAGGCGACCCTCGGCATCGAGCCTGGCTGCGTAGTCTTCTTCGAGCAGGCGGCAATAGCCGTCGATGCCGCGCAAGGGCGCCTTCAGATCGTGCGAGACCGAATAGACGAAGCTCTCGAGCGAGCGATTGAGCGTTTCGAGTGCCTGCGTGCGTTCGGCCACGCGCGCTTCGAGCGTGGCATTGAGCTCGACGAGACGCGCATTGGCGGCCTCGGCCTCGCGCCGCGCCGCGAGCGCGTCCTCCATCTGGTTCAGCGTGGCGAGCCGTGCGCGCTTTTGCCATTCGAGCGCTCGGGCCAGCGCCTCTTCCGCTTCCCGCTGGCGGCTGATGTCTTCCACGACCGAGATGAAGTAATCGGGCTTGCCATCCGCCTGCCAGACCAAGGCGACCGTGAGCAGAATCCACACCGTGGAGCCATCCTTGCGGATATAGCGCTTTTCCATCGAGTAGCGTTCGATCTCGCGTGCCAGCATCTGGCGCACATAGGCGAGATCGGTGGCCAGGTCGTCCGGGTGGGTGATGTCCTGGAAGGTTTTCGTCAGCAGCTCTTCCTGCGTATAGCCGACGATTTCGGCCAGACGCCGGTTGACCCTGAGCCAGCGGCCATCCGGCGCCACCATCGCGATACCGACGGCGGCCTGTTCGAAGACCGCTTCGAAGCGCGCCCGGCTGCGGGCGAGCGCGGTGAAGGCTGCTTCCTGTGCCCTCAGATACCGCATGATCACGAAGTAGAGCAGCAGTGCGGTGACCGCGACGAAAGCGAGTCCCTTGGCCAGACCGAGCGAGGCAAGCGACGCGGCATCCTCGACGAACAGGGCCAGAATCCCGTCGGAGGCGAAGATCCAGAGCGCGGCAAGCACCGCGTAAGCGAGCGTGATGCGCAGCGCGGCAACAGATCCGCTGAAAGATTTGATCACGGCTGATCCTTGGCGTTCTTGTCGTAGAAGGTGAGATCGAACGGCGCCGTGCGGCCAAATTCACGGCACAGTGCGTTGATCATGCGTTTGAGACGCACCATTTCCTCTTCCCGGCCGATCGCCGCAGCGGCGAAGCGCTCCAGCTCGATGTTGCGTTCCGCGAGTTCCTCAGCCTGGCGGCGCTCGCGGGCTTCCGCCTCGTGACGGCTGCTGATGTCGATCAGCACCCCCTGGATCGTGGCCACGCGGCCGCCCGCATCCCGCAACAGCCAAGTGTGGTCCTCGATCCAGCGCCAGTGGCCGAACCCATCGCGCAGCCGATACACCTGCACATAGCGGTCCGGGCCGTGCTCGAGATGGGCTTCGACATCGGCGCTGAACTCTGGCAGATCATCGGGATGGATCAATTCGGCATAGACGATCTCGCCAGCGAGCAACGCCTGTTTGCTGAAGCCCCAGCGCACGACGTTGTCGCTGACGAAGTCGACCGGCCAGCCCGGCGCGTTGCGCCAGACGATCGCCACCAGCGGCGATTGTTCGACCAAGGAAGCCGGGCGGCGGATTTCTGCCTGCTGGCTGGCGAGCCTGTCGGCCATCTGATCGAACGCGGCGCCGATGCGGGCCATTTCGTCTGCACCGGGAAGGCTGGCGCGGGCGCTGAAATCGCCGCGACCGAGGTTTTGGGCTGCCATTTCGAGCGTCTGGATGCGCTTGCCCCAGAGCTGGCGCAGCAAGAGCCAGAGCAGTAAGGCAAACACGAAGATCGTTGCGATCTGGGCAGCGAAGGCATTCCGCTCGGTGGCGAAGCGTCGTGCGCGCGATGTCGCGAGATCGCAGATCACGGTCAGCCGGTGCCCGCTCGCCAGGCGCAGTTCGGCGCGCAAAAAATCGGCGCTGGCGGAATGGCACAGCGTCAGCGGCATCGCGCCCGGACAGGCATCCTGCAATACAGCTGTGACGCGCGGGGGCAGCTGGCTGAGAACCTCCTTCCAGGGAAGGCCGATCTCGAAGCGAGACAGGGCGGCGAACACGCGCTGGTCGGGGCCGATCAGCCAGGCGTGGAGCACGTCCTAGCGCAAGCCGAGCGAGGCGACGATGCGCCGCACGAGCAGCGTGTTGCCCAGAGCGAGCTGGGTTTCGAGGCGAGCCTGTTCGATCGTGAGGCGTTCCCCGAGGCTGTCTCGCGCCTCGCGTTTGACCTGCTCACTGATCTCGTGCCACTCGAGCGCAAAGAGGCCGAGCGCCGTCAGCAGGCTCGCGAGGATCAACAAAAGCGGCAAAGTGCGATGCGCCGGAAAACGCAGCAGCAGATTCATCGCCGGTTCTTCCTCACCGCGAGAAGGAGGAGCCAGTCGGGTGGCCGTTGCAAGAGGCCCGCCTTGATCAGCTCGTCGACGATCGGCTGGGCCTGGGTGACTAGCAGGGCTTCGGCGCCGCCGGCGAGCCATTGGGCGCTTTCGGCGCTGGACAGGAAACGCAGACCAGCCAGCGCCTGGCGGTACTCGGCAGCGCTTAGGTCGGTCCCCGTCGCGAGCTTGGCTGTGGCCGCAGAGAGGTCTTTCTGGAGTGTGTCGAGACCTGTCTGCCAGGCGGCGATCAATGGGACGGGATCGACCTCGGGCCGGATCACCAGCACATCGATGATCTGGTTAGGCAGCGCAAGCGAATCGAACAGCACGCGGAAACCTCGGCGCAGCAGTTGTGTCCTGAATGGCTCGAAGGTGATCACCGCATCGAGGCGCCCATCGCTGAGCAGCGCCGCATGCTGGGTGACCTCGACGGGGAGTATCGAAACCTCGTCAACCTTCAGCTTGGCCGCTTCGAGCAAGCGGGCAAGCATCAATGCGCCGACCGCCCCAGTCTCGACGCCGATGCGGCGACCCTTGAGCTGGTCGAGCCGCTGGATGTCCGGACGCACGAGCACGGCATCGGCGCCCGTGGAGACATCGAGCACCGCGGCGATGCGCAGGGGAACACCACGATCCGCGAGTCGCAAGGCTTCATCGAGCGTCAGGGCGGCCGCCTCGGCCAGGCCATTGGCGAAGACGCGCTGGCTTTCGCTGTTCGATTGAACCTCGACGATTCTGATGCCTTGCTCGAGGAGGCCCTCTTCGCGAGCCAGCAGGAAGGGGTCGTAGCCGAGCCAGGGATTGATCACCAGTCGGGTGGGCGGCGTCGGCGCACAGCCGACGAGCAGCATCACACAAGCGAAAAGCCGGGCGAGATGGCGCATCGTTCGCTAGCGTTTTCGAGCCAGGCGAGAAGATCGGCTGCCGCCATCGGGGGTGCGAACAGGTATCCCTGGTAACTGTCGCAACCCAAGGCAGCGAGGATTTCGAGCTGGGAGGATTTCTCGACCCCTTCGGCAAGCACGGCCAAGCGCAGGTTGCGCGCCATCGCGACGATCGTCGCGGCGATTTCGCGGTCATCCGGATCGACGTCGAGGTCGCGCACGAAGCTCTGATCGATCTTCAGCTTGTCGACCGGAAAGCGCCGCAGATAAGCCAGCGACGAATAGCCGGTACCGAAATCGTCGATCGCGATGCCGATGCCAAGTGTCTTGACGGCTTGCAAAATGCCCAGCGAACGGGTGACATCCTTCATCAGCAGGCTCTCGGTCAATTCGAGTTCCAGGCATTCGCCCGGCAGCCCGGTGTCTTCGAGGATCGCGCGGATCGTCTCGACCAAATGCGGCTCCTCGAATTGCCGCGCCGACAGATTCACCGCCAGCAGCCTGAACGGCAGCTGGTCACGGCGCCAGGCAGCCATCTGCCGGCAGGCGGTCTCCAGCACCCATTGGCCGAGTGTCAGGATCAGGCCGGTTTCTTCGGCCAATGGAATGAAGCGCGCCGGCGGGATCATTTCTTCGCCGGGCGGCTGCCAGCGCAGCAGCGCCTCGACACCGAAGGCACGGCCGCGCTCATCGATGAGCGGCTGATAGTGCAGCATGAATTCGTTATGCTCGATGGCTTGGCGCAGTCGGGTCTCCAGCGACAGCCTCTCATGGGCCGAGCGGGTCAGCGACTCGGTATAGAAGCGATAGGTGTTTCTGCCTTCCTGTTTGGCCTGATAGAGCGCCGCATCGGCATGCTGGATCAGCTCGGTGGCATTTTGGGCGTCGTCGGGATAGAGGCTGATGCCGATCGAAGCCCCGACGAACAGGGTTTGGCCGTCG
>CAYZII010000099.1:0-4675 GCA_964478415.1 uncultured Methyloversatilis sp. | reverse complement strand
CTTGAGCACGAGGGGCAGCCCTGCGGCGACCAGCGTCACGCGATCGGCGAGCGCGGCGATGTACTGGTTGAGCCGTCCCTGCTCGTCACGAAAGCGCCGTGCCAGTGCATTGTCTGGCACGATGCCGAAGCCAACTTCGTTGCTGACCAGGATCAGATGGCCCGGCAGCGTCGGTAGCACGCGCAGAAGCTTGCCGATTTCTTCCTCCCGCTTCTTGAGCAGCACGTTCGACAACCACAGCGTCAGGCAATCGATCAGCAGGCAACGTGATGGGGCTGCCTCGCGCGCGAGTATTGCCGCGAGTTGCAGCGGTTCTTCGATGGTGCGCCAGCCAGCGGGACGATCGGCGCGATGCTGCGCGATGCGGTTTTGCATCTCGTCATCGAGCGCCTGAGCGGTCGCGCAATAGACCACCTCAAGCCCGCTTTCTTGCGCGCGCTGCTGGGCGTGGCGGCTCTTGCCGGAACGGGCGCCGCCGAGGATCAGTTCGATCATCCGCGCAGCTTACAATGCGCGCTTTGCAAAAGGTAAGTTGTTATGATCCCATTTACCATCCCGCCCGCAAGCACCGCGCTGGATGCGGCCCTACAGCAGAAAATCGACCAGAAGACCAAGCCGCCGGGCAGCCTCGGCCGTCTCGAGACGCTCGCCTTCCAGATCGGCCGCGTGCAACAGTCGCTGACGCCGACGCTTTCCCGCCCCACTCTCGTCGTCTGCGCCGGCGATCATGGCGCGGCGAAAGCGGGCATCTCCGCCTATCCGCAGGAGGTGACCTGGCAGATGGTCGAGAATTTCCTCGCCGGCGGCGCGGCGATCAACGTCTTCGCGCGTGTCAATGGGCTGGAGTTGGTGATCGTCGATTGCGGCGTCGCGCATGACTTCGGCAGCCGGGAAGGTTTGGTCAGCGCGAAGGTTGCTGCCTCTGGCACGGCAAGCTATCTCGCAGGCCCCGCGATGTCGCCCCAGCAGTGCGCACAGGCGATCGACAATGGCGCGGCGATCATCGCCAAGCTTCATGCCGCAGGTTGCAACGTCGTCGGTTTCGGCGAGATGGGTATCGGCAATACCGCTTCGGCTGCGCTGATCACCCATTGCCTGACCGGCGCACCCCTTGCCGACTGCGTCGGGCGTGGTACCGGCCTCGATGATGCAGGGCTGGCGAGAAAGCGCCAACTGCTGCGAGAGGCGCTCGAAGCGTGGCCCGCACGCAGCGACGATCCTCTCAACGTGCTCGCCCGTTACGGTGGCTTCGAGATCGCGACGATGGCCGGCGGCATGCTCGCCGCCGCGCAGCGTGGCATGCTGGTGCTGGTCGACGGTTTCATCTCGGGCGCCGCGGCGTTGGTGGCGGCCAAGCTAGCGCCGGCCTTCCTCGACTATGCCGTGTTCTCGCACCTGTCGCAGGAATCCGGCCATCGCGCGCAGTTGGCGCATCTGGGGGTTGCCCCGCTGCTCGATCTAGATCTGCGCCTCGGTGAGGGCACCGGCGCGGCGCTGGCCTGGCCGCTGGTCAAGGCCGCTTGCGCGATGCTGAACGAGATGGCGAGCTTCGCCTCCGCAGGGGTTAGCGAAAAACTGTGATCAGGCAAGAGGCCGGGTATTTTTTCGCCGCGCTGCGCTATTTCACGCGCCTGCCGGTGCCCGACTGGGTCGGCCACTCCGAGGAACAACTGAATCACGCGGCGCGCTGGTTTCCGGCGGTGGGCGGGATCGTCGGCGGAATCGGCGCCCTCGTCACCCTCGCGGCACTGGAACTGTGGCCACCTTCCATCGCGGTGCTACTCGGCATCATGGCCACGGTGATCGTCACCGGGGCGTTCCACGAGGACGGCTTGAGCGATACGCTCGATGGTCTGGGTGGGGGCTGGACGCGCGAACAGGCGCTGACGATCATGAAGGATTCGCGCATCGGCAATTACGGCGCGCTCGGCATCGTGCTCGTGCTGCTCATCAAATTCGCGGCGCTCGCCGAACTTGCCGTGCTGCCAGCGCCGATTTTCGCCGCAGCGCTGATCGCCGGCCATGCGGTTTCCCGCCTGGCCGCCACGACGCTGATCTTCGCGCTCGACTATGCGCGCGAGGCGGGCAAGGCCAAGCCTCTCGCGACACGGCTGGGTAAGGGTGCACTCGCGTTCGCGGCGCTTACGGGGCTTTCTCCCTGCCTGTTCCTGCCCGCCGCCCAGGTGGCCGTCGCGCTGTTGCTCGCCGCGCTGGTGACCTGGCTGTGCGGGCGCTGGTTCGTGCGCCGCCTTGGCGGTTACACTGGTGACTGTCTGGGTGCCACCCAGCAGCTTTCCGAGCTGGTCTTCTATCTCGGCCTGCTATGCGCCTGTGGCTGATCCGTCATCCGCCACCGGCGGTGCCCGCAGGCATCTGTTACGGCGCGACCGACCTGCCGCTTGCCGAAAATCCGGCCGCCCATGCCGAAAGACTCGCGCCGTGGCTGCCGAAAGACGCGCCGCTGTTTTCCAGCCCGCTCATACGCTGCCGGCAGTTGGCCGAGCAGCTGCACCCGGCGCCGCAGTTCGATCCCCGTCTGCGCGAGATCGACTTCGGCGACTGGGAGATGAGAGCCTGGGACAGTCTCGAGCGCGCGCTGCTCGAGACTTGGGCGCGCGATCCTTTCCATTTCCGGCCGCCGGGCGGCGAAGCCGTCGCCTCGTTGCGTGCGCGGGTCGCGGATTTTCTTGCCTCTTTGCCGAATGAAGCGGTGCTCGTTACCCATGCCGGCGTGATCAAGGTGTGCGTCGCGTTACTGACCGGCGAGGACGACTGGTTTGGGTTACGCTTCGACTATGGCAGTCTCACACTGATCGAGCACGGCGTGCGGCAAGCCGTTTGGCCGCCTCCCGACGCTCGAAATAGCGCAGCGCATGATAGGTGCCAAAACCCAGCAGCGCCATCGCGACGGTGAAGGCGCCATAGGAAATCGGCCACGGGATGCCCTGGGTCATCATCGAAAACTCCGACATGCCACCGATGCCGGCGATGATGTTGATGGGCACGAACACGACGGTGATCGCAGTGAGCTTCGACACGCGCTTGTTCTGATTGATGTTAATGAAGCCGACCGCGGCGTCCATCAGGAAGTTGATCTTGTTGAACAGAAACGAGGTATGGCCGTCGAGCGATTCGATGTCGCGTAGGATTTGGCGCGCATCCTCGTGCTGTTCAGGCGCGAGCAGTCGCCCGCGCATCAGGAAGGACAGCGCGCGGCGGGTATCGAGCACGTTGCGGCGGATGCGACCGTTTAGGTCTTCAATCTTGGCGATCTCGGCGAGAATTTCGGCCGCTTCGTCGTCGGAGACCTGTGGCGAGAGCACCTGGCGACCGACCTGCTCGAGCTCGGCGTAGGTATCCTCGAGCGTGTCCGCCGAATATTCGACGTCGGCGCCGAACAGATCGAGCAGCACGTCCTTGCCGTCCGACACATAGCCCGGTTGGGTGCGCGCGCGCAGCCGCTGCAGACGGAACACCGGCAGCTCCTCGTTCCTCACCGAGAACAGGATGTTGTTGTGCAGGATGAAGGCGACCGGGACGTTGCGCGTCACTCCTTGGCGCGTGAGCAGGAAGTTCGAGCTCAAATGCACGGCGCCTTTTTCGTCGATGTAAAAACGCGCCGATTCCTCGATGTCGGTGACATCCTCCGGATCGGGCAGGTAAAGATCGAAGAATTCGCCCACCCAGGCGCGCACGCTCGTCGAAGGTGCCACGAGATCGATCCAGATCGGGGATACGTTGGCCAGATCTTCACGCCGCGTGATGCGCGCCTGTGACAGGCGGCCATGCCGCAGCTCGAAGGCCGACACCACGCTGCTCGGTGCGCCGTGCAGCGGACGCGCCGCCAGCAACTCGGCGCGCAGCTCGTCCGGCAGGAATTCGAGCACCAGCTCGCCGCGTTCTTCTTCGACTTCCTGCCAGGTGGTGAGGCGGTCCTCCTCAGGCAGGATTTCAATCAGACGAGCGATCTCCGCCGCCGAGAGACGGCGCAGCAGATTGTACAGCTCGACCAGGTGCTGGCGATGCACCAGATCCCCGACCACGCCGTGGCGCGGTGTTTCCTGCTTTTCGACCAGTGCCTCGACGCGCCGCTGACGGGCGAGCAGCAGCTGCACGTCGGTGAGGTGCTGCTCGAACAGGCTCTGAGCACGCGGACGGGTTTCTTGGTCGAGCTGGGCAGGCATGACGGGATTCTACGCTGCGACAAGGCGCTTCATGGCACCGAAGAGAGGTGCATCCTTGCGACAATTCGTTGCGTGCGGCGGTTCAGGTAGTCCGAATAGGGGTTTTTCTCGAATTTGCGCGGCGCCGGCAGCATCACCGCGAGCCGCGCCGCCTGCTCGGCGCTCAGTTGCGCGGCGCTTACGCCAAAATAGCGCCGGGCGGCGGCTTCGGCGCCGAACACGCCCTCGCCCCATTCGACCACGTTCAGATACACCTCGAGGATGCGTCGTTTGTCCCAGAAAGTTTCCAGCCAGATCGTGATGACCGCCTCCTGCGCCTTGCGCCAGGGCGTCTTCGCGGCAGAAAGAAACAGATTCTTCGCCAGCTGCTGGGAGATCGTCGAACCGCCGGCGACGATGCGGCCCTTTTTCTGGTTCTTTTCGATTGCCTTCTGGATGCCTTCCCAGTCGAAACCCTCGTGATCGATGAATTTGTCGTCCTCGGCAGCGAC
>CAYZII010000098.1:0-4731 GCA_964478415.1 uncultured Methyloversatilis sp. | reverse complement strand
TTTCGCCTGGAATCAGACCTATACACCGGGTTGGACGCTGATGACACCGGAAGAGCGTACCGCCTGGCAGGCGCAGATGCGTGAGGTGAAGACCTATGAAGAGTGCGTCGCCACGCAGGAAGCCCACCGCAAGGCGATGGAAGAGCGCGCGAAAGAGAAAGGCGTGCAACTGAAACCGCCGCGTCAGAATGGCTGCGAAATGATGCGGGCACGCGGCATCATCAAGTAGCCAACGAGCCGGGCGCGTCGCCGCAATGGCCAGATGGCGCGCCCGAGACGATTCGAACGTCCGACCCCAGCCTTCGGAGGGCTGTACTCTATCCAACTGAGCTACGGGCGCGCAGCAAGCGGATTATAACCCTCTTGCCCAAGCCGGTCGCAGCGGGGCGTTTTCCAGGTCGGCCAGCGCGCTGTGTATCGCACCAAGGAGCCGTTCCTTGTCGGCGTTGAGCGTGCCTTTCAGCACCAGCCAGTTCGAGGCGTGATCGGAACGGAAAACCGTGCGTTCGAGTTCTAGATGTGCGATGAAATGCGCCATTTCGGTCAGCAGGCCAGGGATGTCGAGCGGTTCCCAATCGGGGAAGCCGGCGCGCAGACGCTGTTCTCCTTTCGGGAAGCTGACCACGAGCGTGGCCAGGTATTCGGGCTGGGTGGCGTTGATCAGCTGGGCGGAGTTTTCCGCGTGGGATTGCCAGTGCTTTCGGCCGCCAAGGCCATTGAGGATCATCACCGAGAGGGTGATGCCTGCCGCGCGCAGCTTGTCGAGCGCTTCCTGCGTAGTGGCGAAGGTCTCCCCTTTCTGCACGCGTTCGAGTATCAGATCGTCACCCGATTCTGCACCGACATAGACGAGTTTGAGGCCCGCTGCGGCCAGCGCTGCGAGTTCGGCGAGCGATTTCTTGCGCAGATTGCGCGGCAGGCAATAGCTCGAGACGCGATGCACGGCCGGCAGATGGGTACGGATCGCCGCTAGGATCGCGAGCAGGCGGCGTGTCGGCAGCACCAGCGCGTCGCCGTCGGCAAGAAACACACGGCGCACACGGTCGCCGAACAGTTCGCCGCAGCGACGGATGCTCTCCAGCACTTCGGCTTCGTCACGGGCGCGGAATTTCTTTTGCGGCGCCGTGTACATTTCGCAGAAGGTGCAGCGGTTCCACGAGCAGCCGTCGGTGACCGGCAGGATCAGCGACTCGGCCTCGGAGGGCGGGCGGAAAACCGGTTCGATGTAGCGGATCGGAGAGAAAGACGGAAACATCGGAAATGCAGTGGTTTCGCTACAGCATATTATCCATTGGGTCGGCGCGGGAGCTGTTAGCATCGGAGCACCATGCCCGCCTGGCTTGCCACCCTGCTCACCCGCCGCATGCTGATCTGCGTGTTCACGGGCTTCGCCTCGGGTATGCCGCTGTATTTGCTGCTGAACCTGCTGCCCGCCTGGCTGCGCTCCGAAGGGGTGAGCCTCGCGACGATCGGCCTGTTCGCGCTGATCCAGTTTCCCTATACCTGGAAATTTCTCTGGTCGCCGCTGCTCGACCACATCGCGCTGCCATTGGGTCGGCGGCGCGGCTGGATCTTGCTGACCCAGGCGCTGCTGCTGCTGATCATCGCACTGCTCGGCCATTACTCGCCGGCGCGCGATCTCGAAGCGATCGTCTGGCTCACCGCGCTGCTGGCGTTTCTATCGGCTACCGCCGACATCGCGCTCGATGCCTATCGCCGCGAATTGCTCGCTGAGCATGAGCTGGGTCTGGGCAATGCGGTGCATGTCAATGCCTATCGCATCGCCGGTCTGGTGCCGGGTTCGCTGTCGCTGATTCTCGCCGATCGTTTGCCGTGGGACACGGTGTTTCTGATCACCGCGCTGTTCATGCTGCCGGGGATAGCGTTGGCACTCGCCGTCAGCGAGCCCGTGCAGGTCGGTGCACCGCGCAGCTTGCGCGAGGCGGTCGTCGAGCCATTCCGCGAGTTCATCGCGCGGGCCGGCCACAAGAATGCCTTGCTGATCCTCGCCTTCCTTTTTTTCTACAAGCTCGGCGATTCGATGGCGACCGCACTGGCGACCCCTTTCTATCTCGATCTCGGCTATGCGAAATCCGACATCGGTCTCGTCGCCAAGCATGCCGGCCTGTGGCCAGCGGTGTTTGGCGGCCTGCTCGGCGGCTTGTGGATGGTCAGCCTGGGCATCAATCGGGCGCTGTGGCTGTTCGGCGTCGTGCAGGTGGTGGCGATCTTCGGCTTTGCCTGGCTGGCTTGGCTTGGTCCCCAGCCGTCGATCGATGTCTGGGCGCTGATTCGCCTTGCGGCAGTGATCGGCTTCGAGGCGCTGGGCGTCGGCCTGGGCACTGCGGCCTTCGTCGCCTTCATCGCCCGCGCCACGCATCCGGCCTATACCGCGACGCAGTTCGCGTTGTTCACCAGCCTGGCCGCCGTGCCACGCACTTTCATCAATGCCACAACCGGCTGGCTGGTCGAATCCTTGGGCTGGACGGCCTTTTTTCTGGTCTGCGTGCTGCTGGCCTTGCCGGGCATGGCCCTGCTCGTCAAGGTGGCGCCGTGGCACAGCGCCACGCCGCACGCAAAAAAATGAACGATGGATTCAACCTCTTGGGCAGTCACGTCGTTATTGATGATGAGTCGCTTCGCATGGACGGGGAGACAGACATGGTGATCGTGATGGACATGGCGACAGGAAAAAGGCAAACGATGAGCAAGGAGACGGCAGTCTGCGAGGAGTTCGGCGCCTATTGCGACGAAGTGCTCAACGCGGGGTGGTTGCCGCTTGCGGAAATGCGCCTCGAAACGCGGGCAGCAGGTGACGCGATGGCTGTGACGGGTATCGAGCCGGACGAGTTTTTGCGCAACCTCTATCGCTGCCAGGAATGAGCGGACGTACCAGTCCGTGCCGTATCGAATCGTCTCGCCAGCGCCGATTTTCACAAAGCATGGCGGCGGTCGCCCTGCGTAAAGCCGATCAGCGGGGCGTCGATTCCCCTGCCGAGCGCGATCACCTTGACCAGTTCGCCCATTTCATAGGGTGAAAGGAGCATCTGCAGCGCGCCACTTGCTGCGAGCGCCCGCCCGCCCGCCTCAGCCTGACGCGTCATAAGCAATTCCCCGATACCGCAATTGATCAGAAAGGCCGCCTGGTTCGTGTAGCCGAGCACATCAAGACCGGCATGATGGCCGGCTTCCGCGATCGCGGTGAAATCGACGTGCGCCGTGATGTCGGTGAGCCCCGGCCAGAGAAAAGGATCGTCGTGCATCCGCTGTTGGTAGTGGCAGCGCAGCGTGCCGCGATTGCGCATCGGGTGATACAGCTCATGGCGCGGCAGGCCGTAATCGATCAGCAGTAACGCGCCACGTTCCAGCCTGCGCCCCCATTCGGCAACCCAGGCGTGCGCGGCGAGCCCGATTTCGCTCTCGAAGGGTGCCTCGACATGCAGGGAGGCCATCGCCTCGAGTAGCGCGCCCTGCGCCGGGCGTTCCGCCCAGGCGAAACCCGTCCCGGTGAGCTCGACGCCGCGCTCCATCAGACCTTCGGCACGCCAAGCCACCGCATGCACCGGTAGTGCATCGAGTAACTCGTTGGCGAGCACGCAACCACAGAAGCTTTCCGGCAAGGTTTCTCTCCAGCGCACGAAGCCGAGAAGATGCGGCGCAGCCGCGGTGATCGTCTCAAGCTGGCGGGCGCGCAGCTCGCCCGAGAGTTCAAGAATTTCGTAACTGGCGGGCAATGCGTCGGCTGCTGCCAACGCGAGCAGCAGATCCGCCGCGAGTTTTCCGCTGCCGGCGCCCACTTCGAGCAGACTCGGCGCTGGCGAAGCGGCACGCAGAATCTGGGCCACCTGGCGTGCCAAGGCTTGACCGAACAGGGGCGTGATTTCCGGCGCGGTGACGAAATCGCCGCCCGCGCCGAACTTGTGCGCCCCCCCAGCGTAATAGCCCAGGCCCGGCAGGTAAAGGGCCATCTCCATATAGTCGGCGAACGAGATCCAGCCGCCGGCCTCAGCGATCCGGACGGCGATGCGGGCGGCCAGTTCCCGGCTGGCGACGTGGGCATCCGGCGAGGGCGCGGGCAGAGAGGAGAGCATGGCGCATCTTACAATGCCCCTCATGGAGAGTTTCGATCCCGCGCGCCGCTTCGGCGGCATCGAACGACTTTACGGTGCCGGCAGTCTGGCGCGGCTCGAAAAGGCGCACGCCTGCGTGATCGGCATCGGCGGTGTGGGCTCCTGGGCGGCCGAGGCGCTGGCGCGCTCCGGGGTGGGACGACTGACGCTGATCGATCTGGACCATGTCGCCGAGAGCAACATCAACCGTCAGGTGCATGCGCTCGACGGCACCCTCGGCAAGGCCAAGGTACTTGCGATGCGGAAGCGCATCGCCGGGATCAATCCGGCTTGCACCGTTACGTGCATCGAGGAGTTCGTGCTACCGGAAAATGTCGCCACATTGCTGCCGCCCTGCGATCTGGTGCTCGACTGCATCGACCAGGTCAGGGCGAAGGCGGCGCTGGTCGCGCATTGCCGGCGTAACGGCGTGCCGGTGGTGACCACCGGCGGCGCGGGCGGGCGCACTGACCCGACACGGATACGCATCGACGATCTCTCCCGCACCACGCAGGATGCGCTGGCCAGCAAGCTGCGCGCGCGGCTGCGCAAGGACTATGGCTTTCCACGCGAGGCGAAAAAGAAGTTCGGCGTGCCCTGCGTGTTTTCCGACGAGCCGATC
>CAYZII010000097.1:0-4810 GCA_964478415.1 uncultured Methyloversatilis sp. | reverse complement strand
AAAAGCGGGAGCCGGGAGCTACGGATGAACTTTTGCCTTGAGTTGGTTTATAAACCAGCTCCATGAACATCTATTCTCCCTTTTTCGACCGGCTACGCCGCCTTTTCAGTGCGAGTCTGGATTTCGTCGAATATGTTGGCCTGATGATCATCGGCATCGCGACGACGGTGGCGATTCATCAGGAAGTGATGGTGATGGTGGCCGCGCAGAAGGTTCAACTGGCCGATTTGCTGCTGATGTTCCTCTATCTCGAAGTGCTGGCGATGATCGGCCAGTATTCCAAGTCCGGCCAGTTGCCGGTGCGCTTTCCGATGTATATCGCGATGGTGGCGCTGGCACGCTATCTGATCCTCGACCTGAAGGAAATGACGGAATGGCGCATGCTGGCGGTCGCCGCGGCGATTTTCCTGCTCACGCTCGGTGTGCTGGTGATCCGTTACGGTCACGTGCGCTTCCCCTATCGCGAAGATGACGGCGAAGGCAGTGGCAAGCCTTTCGTCCGTGAGTGATATGTCCATGCCTGATCATGCCGCGCTGTTCGGCGAGCTCGCCGCGATTTTGCCGCCTCAGGCCTTGATCGTCGCCGACGAGGAGCTGAAACCCTATGAATGCGACGGTCTGACGGCCTACCGCCAGATGCCGCTCGCGGTCGCGCTGCCCGAGGATGAGCTGCAGGTGGTGGCGATCCTGGAGGTCTGCTACCGCCATCGCGTGCCGGTGGTGGCGCGCGGCGCCGGCACGGGCTTGTCCGGCGGTGCAACGCCGGTACCGGGCGCGGTGATCTTGTCACTGGCGAAGTTCATGCACATCCTGGCGATCGATCCGCTCGCTTGCACCGCGCGCGTGCAGCCGGGCGTGCGCAACCTGGCGATCTCCGAGGCCGCGGCACCCTATGGCCTGTACTATGCACCGGATCCGTCTTCGCAACTGGCTTGCACGATCGGCGGCAACGTCGCCGAGAACTCCGGTGGCGTGCATTGCCTGAAGTACGGATTGACCGTGCATAACATCCTCAAATTGCGTGTCGCGCTGATCGATGGCACGGTCGTCGAGATCGGCTCCGAGGCGCCTGATGCGCCTGGCTACGACCTGCTGGCGCTTTTGATCGGTTCCGAAGGCATGCTCGGCATCGTGCTCGAAGCAACCGTCAAGCTGACGCCGAAGCCACAGACTGCGCAGGTGGTGATGGCCTCGTTCGCCGATCTGACCCAGGCGGGCAATGCGGTGGCCGACATCATCGCCGCCGGCATCATTCCGGCCGGCCTCGAGATGATGGACAAAGCGGCCACCGCAGCGGTCGAGGAATTCGTCCATGCCGGCTACGATCTTTCCGCGGCGGCGATCCTACTGGCCGAATCCGACGGCACGCCCGAGGAGGTGAGCGAGGAGATCGCCGCGCTGCAGGCGGTGCTAGAGAAGGCCGGCGCGCGCAACCTGCGCGTTTCAAACAGTGAGGCCGAGCGGCTCAGGTTCTGGGCGGGGAGGAAAGCTGCCTTCCCCGCGGTCGGACGCCTCACGCCCGATTATTTGTGCATGGATGGCACGATCCCGAGAAAGCATCTGGCCTACGTGCTCACGCGCATCGGCGAGCTGTCACAGGAATATGGCCTGGGCTGCGCGAACGTCTTCCATGCCGGCGACGGCAATCTGCATCCGCTGATCATGTTCGATGCAAACCGGCCCGGCGCGCTGGAAAAGGCGACCGAGTTCGGTGCGCGCATCCTGGAACTCTCGGTCGACGTCGGCGGCACGATCACCGGCGAGCATGGCGTCGGCATCGAGAAGATCGCCCAGATGTGCGTGCAATTCACCCGCGAGGAGCTGGAGGCCTTCCACGCCGTAAAAGCCGCTTTCGATCCGCGAGGCTTGCTCAACCCCGGCAAGGTGATTCCGACGCCGCGGCGCTGTTCCGAATACCGGCTCACCGGCAGCGCAAGAGAGGAAGGGCAATGAGCGACCTGACGGATTTGCTCAGCGCGCGGGTGCGCGAGGCACGCGGGCCGTTTCAGATCCGCGGCGGCGGCAGCAAGGACTGGTATGGCAATACGCCGCGCGGCGAAGTACTCGAGGTCGCCGCCCATCGGGGCATCGTCGCCTATGAGCCGAGCGAATTGTTCATCACCGCGCGTGGTGGCACGCCACTTGCCGAGATCGAGGCGGTGCTAGCGGAAAAGGGACAGGTTCTACCGTTCGAGCCGCCGCGTTTTTCTCCGCACTCGACCATCGGCGGGGCCGTCGCGGCGGGGCTTTCCGGCCCGCGGCGCGTGAGCAGCGGTGCGTTGCGCGACTATGTGCTTGGCGTAAAGCTGCTCGATGGCCGCGGCCGCGTGCTTTCCTTCGGCGGGCAGGTGATGAAAAACGTCGCCGGCTACGATGTCTCGCGTCTGATCGCCGGCAGCCTCGGCACGCTCGGCGTGATCCTCGAAGTGTCGTTGAAAGTGATGCCGCTGCCGCCGGCCGAGACGACGCTGTGTTTCGGGCTGACGCAGGCCGAAGCGCTGGAAAGGCTGAACCAGTGGCGCGGCCAGCCGCTGCCGATCGTCGCGAGCGGCTGGCATGACGGCGTGCTTTACCTGCGCTTGGCAGGCGCCCGCGCCGCGGTGACGGCCGCGGTGGCGAGCCTCGGCGGTGAAAAAATCGGCGCTGGGGAGGCGGCACCCGCCGGCTTCTGGGAGGCGTTGCGCGACCAGTGCCTGCCGTTCTTCGCCGCAGAGACGCTGTGGCGGCTGTCGCTGCCGCCGACCACGCCGCCGCTGGCACTGCCCGGCGAGGTGCTGATCGAATGGGGCGGCGGCTTGCGCTGGCTGACAAGCGAGGTCACGGCGGAGACGATCCGCGCCGTGGCTGCGTCTGCCGGCGGGCATGCGACGCTCTACCGCGCGCCGGAAGCATTGAAGGCGCGCGTCGGCGCCTTCCAGCCATTGCCCGCGCCGCTGATGAATCTGCATCGCCGTATCAAGGCCGCATTCGACCCACAGGGCCTGTTCAACCCCGGCCGCCTCTACCCGGATTTGTGATGGAAACCCATCTGGCCGATTTCATCCGCGACACGCCCGAAGGCCGCGAGGCGGAGGCGATCTTGCGCAAATGCGTCCATTGCGGCTTCTGCACCGCGACCTGTCCCACCTACCAGTTGCTCGGCGACGAGCTCGACGGCCCGCGCGGTCGCATCTACCTGATCAAACAGGTGCTTGAAGGCGCCGAGCCGACCGAGAAGACGCAGCGTCATCTCGATCGCTGCCTGACCTGCCGCTCCTGCGAGACGACCTGTCCGTCCGGCGTGCGCTATGCGCGGTTGCTCGACATCGGTCGCGCCGTGGTCGAAGCGCGGGTGCCGCGCGCAGGGATGGACAAAGTGCTGCGGATGGCTTTACGCGAGGGTTTGCCGCGTCCAGCGCTATTCGGCACGGCGCTGAAGCTCGGTCAGCTGGTGCGGCCTTTCCTGCCGTTCGCGCTGAGGAGCAAGGTGCCGCCGCTTTCCTCGGCCGGAGCGGCGCCCAGCGTTCCCGCGCCGGCGCGCCGCATGCTGCTCTTGGCTGGTTGTGTGCAGCCGGCGATGTACCCGAACATCAATGGCGCCGCCAGGCGCGTGCTGGCGCGGCTCGGCATCCAGCTCGACGAGGCGCCGCAGGCGGGCTGCTGCGGGGCGGTTAGGCTTCATCTCGGTGACACTGAGGGTGCGCGCGAGCACGCGCGACGCAACATCGACGCCTGGTGGCCGCAGATCGAAGCAGGCGCCGAGGCGATCGTGATCACCGCCTCGGGCTGCGGCGTCGAGGTCAAGGACTATGGCCACCTGCTGAAAGACGATCCGCACTATGCCGAAAAGGCCGCGCGCGTCGGGGCGCTTTCGCGCGACATCGTTGAGGTCGTCGTGACCGAAAAGGCGGCGCTGCTCAAGTTACTGAAAGACCTCGCGCCGCCGCAGCCACGCAAGCTGGCTTTCCATACGCCGTGCAGCCTGCAGCATGGCCTGAAGCTCGGCGGTGTCGTCGAACCTTTGCTCACCGCTGCCGGCTTCGAGCTGACGCCGGTCGCCGAAGGCCATCTGTGTTGCGGCTCGGCCGGCACTTACTCGATCCTGCAGCCGGAACTCTCCTACCGACTGCGTGGGCGCAAACTCGCTGCACTCACCCTCGGCCGCCCGGAGGCGATCGCCAGCGCCAATGTCGGCTGCATTGCGCATCTGGCGGCCGGCACGCCGCTGCCGGTCAGGCACTGGATCGAGTGGCTCGATGCGCGGCTGGCCGGCCAGTGTTGATGCGGCGTGTCGTGCCGCCAGCGCCGAATTTCCGCGGCCGTTCGGCAAACGGCGCATCGGGATGGCTGCCGCCGGCGACGGGACTCAGCCTTTGTTTTTCACCAGCAGCTTCGCGCTCGCTTCGGCGACCACGACGCCGTCCTGATTCTTGCAGACGCCGCTGAAGCTCGCCACACCGCCCTGGTGCTTCGGCTTGTCTTCCTTGCCGGTCACGGTCCAGGCGACATGCAGCGTATCGCCCGGTTTCACCGGCGCGGTGAACTTGATCGCATGTTCGAGGTAGGCGATCGCGGTGCCATGAAAGATCATGCCGAACTGCGCCGCCATCACGTTGCTGGTGAGATACCCGTGAGCGATGCGCGTGCCGAACTTGCCCTGTTTCGCCCAGGTTTCATTGACATGCAGTGGGTTGAAATCACCGAACAGGCCGGCGCCAAGCACGATATGGGTTTCCGTCAGCGTCATCGCCGACTCGAAGGTCTCGCCGATGGCGATTTCGTCATAGCCACGTCCCGGCAGCATCGCGATGCCTCCTTTCGGATAAAAATC
>CAYZII010000096.1:0-4965 GCA_964478415.1 uncultured Methyloversatilis sp. | reverse complement strand
GTCAGTTCCATCCGCTGTTCCGCGACCGAGGTGCGCGACAGTGTCTTGCCGTCGACCACCAGCACGAAGGTTTCCAGTCCCAGGGCGAGCGTGATCGTGTCGCCGATGCCGATGGCGGCGAAGTCGGTGATGGACACGATCTCGACCCGCGCGATCCAGACCGGGCTTTCTTCGTCGCAGGAGAGCGTCGCCGCGACGATGCGGATGCGCCGGCCATGCCAGACGAGTTCCGGGGTGTTCGCCACCTGCTGCAAGCGATGGTCGTCGAGGATCGACCATGAGGCCATCAGCCGGGAGGATGCCGGATCGACGTCGGAGACCGTGTAGCTGGCTGCGTGCCTGGCGGCAAGCGGCGCGGTCAGCCACCAGTCGGCGCGCAGCGGCTTGCGGATGCCTCTGCTCTTCGGCGATCAGCCGGTCGACGGTCGTGCGGTAGGCGGATTCCAGCTGTGAGTAGATGGCGATGCGCGCCTCGACCGCCTGCCGCTCGATGGCCTGCACGTCCTGGCCGGCGGCCCGGGCAAGCTGAACGGCTTGACCGTAGGTGGTCTTCCAGGCCGATTCCATCTGCCGTGCCCCGGCTTCCACCGCCGCGAGTTTCTCGCGTTCGGCGGCGAGCAGCGGCAGGAAGCGCATGAAGGCGGCCTTGAGGACGTTCACCGCTTCGAGCAGCTTGGCCGCCGCTGCGACACCCTTGATGGCCAGCACGGTGACAACGATCTCGCCGAGCACGCGCAGCACGGCCATGATCTCCTCGCCATGACTGGCCAAGGCGACTAGCGCATCGGCCAGCGTCTGCAGCGCCGGCAGTGCCGCTTCGGCCACCTTCATGGCGATGCCTGACAGAGCCTGCTTCACCGTGTCGAGCGTGTCGTTGAACTTCTCGGCGGCCTTCGCGGTGTCGCCGCTGATCTCAAGGCCCAGCTCATTGAACTTCTGTTTCAGCTGCTCGATGCCGGCCCGCCCCTGGTTGAGGAAGGGGATCAGCTCGACGCCGCTCTTGCCGAAGAGCTTCACGGCCAGCGCCGATTTCTCGGCCCCATCGGGCATCGCCGCGAAGGCATCGGCCAGATCGAGCAGCACCTCCTCGGTCGGGCGCAACTGGCCGGCGGCATCCTTGACCGAGATGCCGAGCCGGCTGAAGGCCTCGACCTGCACCGATGATCCGCCCGCCGCCTCGACCATCGCGGTCGCCAGCTTCTGCATCCCCTTGGCCAGACCCTCTAGCGAAATACCGGACTGCTCGGCGATAGGTTTCAGCAGCGACAGCGACTCGACCGAGATACCGGTCTTCTGGGAGAGCTTGGAAAGATTGTCGGCGGTATCGAGGGCCGCCTTGCCGGCGGCGACCAGTGCGCCCAGAGAGAGTGCCGCACCCAAGCCGGCCAGCACGCCGTTGACCTTGCTGGCGGCCGACGACAGTCCCTCCAGATTCGCCTTCACCGAGGCGAGCGCCGCCTTGGTCTGGTCAATGGCGGTGATGAGGATTTGGGCGCGGTTGTTGACCATCTTGGCTTGGGTTCCGTTACCGGCTACAATCTGACCAGTCTAGTTAGAATGGGGTTTGAGTCATGCACACTTGGCAAATGCAGGAGGCCAAATCGCGCTTGTCAGAAGTCGTCAAAGACGCCGAGCGGGAGGGGCCCCAGGAAATCACCGTGCACGGCCGCTCGGTGGCGGTGGTGCTGTCACGTGCGGATTACGACCGGCTGGCCGGCACCGGCGAGTCGCTGGTCGCCTTCATGCGCCGCTCCCCGCTGGCGGGTGCCGAGGATCTCGACTTCCCACGTGATCGGAGCCCCACCCGCGAGATGAGCCTTTGAGCTACCTCGTCGATACCAATGTCCTGTCCGAACTGCGTCGACGCGATCCCGACGCCAACGTGGTGCGCTGGCTGGAGGGCCGCCCAGCCACCACGCTGTATCTTTCCGTCCTGACCCTGGGCGAACTGCGCAAGGGCATCGAGGCCTTGGCCGAGGGCGCGCGCAAGCGTCGGCTCCTCGACTGGTTGGAGGTCGAACTGCCTCGCTTCTTCGCTGGCCGGGTGCTGTCCATCGATGAGCGCGTCGCCGATCGCTGGGGGTACTTGGTGGCTCGGGCGGGCCGGCCCGTGCCGGCCATCGACAGCCTGCTGGCCGCCACCGCGCTGACCCACGGTCTGACCTTGGTCACCAGCAATCTGCGCGATTTCCGTTATCCCGGACTCGCGGTGGTCGATCCATGGTCGGAGACGTAAGGCATGACCCGCGTCAGCAACGAGAAAAAGAACCTCAATCGTCTGGCCGGCGAGTTCCTGGTCGCCTCACGCCTGACCCAGCGCGGCTACATGGTGACGCTGCAATGGGGCACCACCATCGGCTATGACATCCTGGTGTTCGACAAGGCCGGGAACGTGGCCTTTCTCGAAGTGAAGTCCTCGGCGCAGTATTCCCGCCGCTGGATCCTGCAGAAGAAGTACGCCGAGCCCAACAGTGAAGCGATTCCGTTGGCGCGTCGCTTCATCTGCTGCGTGGATTTGGCGGTATCGCAAGGCGAGCCGCGGGTGTGCGTGTTCCCGGCCGCCGTGGTGGCCGAAGGCTTGCATTACTACTTCAGCGGCAAGTTCCCGAACAGCGACAGCTACCACCTCTCGCTCGACTTCAGGCCGCAGGGCCGGACGAAGGAGAACGGCGTGCAGACCGTGGGCGAGTTCATCGGCGCCGAGCGTTACGTCGACGCCTACGCGACGCTCGGCATCGATCCGGTCACCGCTTGAGAGACGACACAGGGGCTACAGCAGATGATCTCGAACAAGAAGCTCATCGGCGATCAGTTTCGTTGGCGGAACGCCTTGCGGCCGATGCGCTGGTGTTCGGGCAGGAGCGGAATCAGAAGGCGACCGCCGATGGTACCGCCCCGGACGTGGATGCCCAGCCATGGGATACGCGAGCCAATGAGCAGCGTCGGGAATTTCTCGGGACTGCCGGCGTAGAGCTTGTGGCGCATCGACTTCACGAAGCCGGCACGCCGAACCTTGAAGGCCGACTGCATCCGGGACTGGGCCGCCTGGGCGATCTCCTTGCCCGCGACCTTCATCCCGGCCTCGACCGCCTTGCGGATCGCCCGGCGCGTCGAAGGCACCCAACTGTCGAGCCGCTTCGGGTCGAGCAGGCCCGAGGCGGTGAGCGACAGTTTCATCGGCTGAGTCTCATCGTCCAATTTCCTTCAGGAGTCGCTTGATCTCGGCGCTGCCGCCGCGCGTCGCGGTGACGAGCAGGGCGAACTGCGCAGCCAGATCGTCACGTTCGATGCGGTCGATAGCCGCAAGAAACGCCCGCACCTGCGCGAGTGTGTAAGTCAGGATGTCGGGATAACGGTGGCCGGATCGGATGAGCCTGGCGATGGCATCCGACCAGGGATCAGCGTGCCGAGGGTTTGGCTCACCCGCGTGATCTCCGGCACCACGCGGCGGATAAAAAAATCTGCATTGGCCCCGAACACTGCCTCGGCCAGCCGGATCGCGTCGTCCAGAGCGAGATTCGACACCCACTCCGGCGGACGGCGGCAGGCGATGGCCAGTGCAAGCCCGCCGAGCGTCACATCGGCGAACAAGGCGGCATGCGCGCGACAGACGAGATCGTCGGCCACGGCATAGCCATCCCCGGGGTCGCGGACGATGGCGGTCAGTCGCACGACGAGCTCGCGCTCCATGCGATCGTTGCTGCGGGCCAGCGGCGCATCGGACTCGACGGAGAGCACCAGCGCCGGGCTTCGCTCGCGGGATACGGCGATCGTGGGCTGGCGCAGGACGGCAGTGGGAGAGACCGCCGCCGAAACCCGCGCGATGACTTCTCGGATGATGCGTTCACGCAAGCTCTGCATCACTGCCTCGCGAGCTTCGCCACCGTCTCCGAGCCGTCCCGCACCTGGCGCAGCTCGCGCACACGGTAGGAATGCCCAGCGATCTCGACCGTATCACCTGCCGAGAGCGTCAGACGCCCGGTCGGGAACTCGATCTCGTAGTCGCGCGAGAGCGCCAGGCCATCGAGCACCGTCTCGTCGGGTGCGCGGAAGGCACAGGCGATAGTCGTCGCGCCGACCTTCACCGGAGTGAGGAGGCCAGCGCGTTCGGCAGCATCGTAGAGATCAGCGACCGTCACCATCGCATCAGGCCGCCGTCAGCCGCACCAGCACACCGGGGCGATGACACATCGGCAGCGGATTCGACTGGGTGTGCAGGTCCGTGCCCCGATCGAACTTCCTCGGCTCCTGCTTGGCGTAGAGCGGCTGGCCGAGGGTGTTGGCCGTCTCGTTGAAGTCGGCCGGGGCGTAGTAGGTGGCGAAGGTGTCCATCGTGCCCTCGGGGAAGGCGATGGCCTCGCCGTCCGGGATGAACTTGCGCACGTTGCCCGCCGCATCGGTGGCGAAGCCTACGTACTCCTCGAACACGAGGCCGCCGAAGCGGAAACCGTTGCGGGTGTCGTCCACCAGCGCCGCGCCTTGCTGGTAGAAGGCGAAGGCCTTCTCGACGTTGTCGTGGGAGGTGAGCGCGTCGAAGAACTGCGTGGAGCACAGCACGCGCACGCCGGTGGCGACTTCGCCCATCAGGTTCTTCTCGATGGTGCGCAGCACTTCGTTGCACTTCGGCTTGACCTTGGTCGTGGCGGTACCCAGCTGAAAGTTGACCGTCGCCTGCGTGACGCCGAACTCGGCGAACAGGTCGTAGATCACGCTGCCATCGGCATCCAGGATCAGGCCCTTCAAGGCGCCCATGCGCAGATGCTCCAGGGTGATCGCGTGCTTGTTGCGCATGGTCTCCAGATGCCGCGCCATGACCCCGGAGATGGCCTCCATCTCGGTCTCCGAGCCGAAGGCGCGGATGACCTGCACTTCCTCTGGCAACACCACGTCGTCGTGCGGGATGTGCGGGATGACGAAGGAACGCAGTTTCCGCGTGCCGCGCTCGCCCACGGTGCCGGGCGAGCC
>CAYZII010000095.1:0-5012 GCA_964478415.1 uncultured Methyloversatilis sp. | reverse complement strand
CGGTCGTCACGGAAGGCGTTTTTCACGCCAAGATTCCGCCACAATCCAGCCGCGGGGGCGGAATCGACTGACGGTTTTGGTTTATCCTTGCTCTACCCATCACGCCACGGACTAGATGAACCTCACCGCGAAGCTCTTCCTTGTCATCGGCGCACTGCTCGCGCTGTCCTCGATCATTCTCGGCACGATCGCCGCACATGCACCCAGTGAGCATCTCAGCGCCGCGATGCACTGGTTCCAGACGGCGATGCAGTATCACCAGTTCCATGCGCTGGCGCTGCTGGCCGTCGGCCTGCTGATGGCGCAGTGGCCGTCGCGCTGGTTTGCCATCTCAGGCTGGCTGTTGATCCTCGCCACGCTGCTGTTCTGTGGCACGCTCTATCAACGCAGCATGCTCGGCATCCACGACCTGCACTGGCTCACGCCTTACGGCGGCTGGGCTTATCTGTTCGGCTGGCTGGCGCTGATCATCGGTCTGCTCACCGTTTCCCGTCGCCGCTGACGCCCTCGGCCTCATCGTCGATCAGCCCCTGCCAGTCGCCGGTCGAAAACCAGTCCTCACCGAACAGCTCGGCAGGGTGAGGGATGCGCTCGGAGCCATTGCCGCAGGCAAGATCCTCGACTGGGCAATAGCGGTCGCAGCCCCAGCAGATGCGCTCCGGGTGTTTCGGATGACGGGGAAACTTCTTCTTCATTTCTTCTCCAGCCGCGCTGGCCAGACCCCTTTGTCGATCACACGCGCACCCTCGAAAACCAGCCAGCTTTGTTTGCCATAGTGCGGCAATGCGCGCGCGGTGGCCTCGAGCGCTTCACGATCTCGCCCCGCGACGACGACCAGCGCCCGCCCTTTGACATCGCGTGTAACCCACGCTTGCGCGGTGCCGCGCTTTTCCAGCGGGCGTGAAGGCAATCGATGGCGCCTCAGCCAGACATCGATCTGCGCATCGAGGCCGACGATCAAGGCCGGCCTTCCGGCAGGCAGGTCGGAAGAGAGCGGCACGCGGCGCGCGTCGAGCACCCGTTCGGCAAGCCGCATGGCGACGGCCTGCTCCTCTGGGTCGGTGACAACGACGGCTGCCTGCGGATGGATGAACACCTCGCGCAGGATCGGCGGAAAGAAGTTCGGCGGATAACGCCGCCAGAGCCGGAAATCCCGATCGCGCGCAAGTTCTTCCGGCGTAAAGGCAGGACTGCCGGGGCGATTCACCCAGCGCTCGAAAAACGCCGTCAGGTCCCTGCCAGCGGCCTCTGAAAACACGCGGGCGAGATCCTGCCAGCTCGCGCTCTGGAAGCGCTTCTTCTCCCACAACAGCCGCAGGCCGCGCTCGAACGCCGCGCGCCCGATTTCGTCGCGCAGCATCAAAAACACCATTGCCGCCTTGTTGTAGCCGATGATCGACGCGATACCGTGATGCCGGGCGGTGAAATCTTTGAGCGCGAATTCTTCGTCGGGTGGCAGTGCGGCGTAATCGCGCAGCCAGCTCAGGCGCATCTCGCGCGCGGCTTCTTCGCCTTCGTCTTCCTTGTAGGCGTAATCGGCGAGGAAGGTGGTCAGCCCCTCCGACCAGTTGCCGCTTTGCCACTCGGGATAGACACCATTGCCCCACCAATTGTGCAGCACCTCGTGGCCGAGCGAGGTGGCGCGAATGAACGGCAGCCGCAGGACATCGCGGCCGAGATAGGTCAGTGTCGGCATCCCATAGCCGGTCGGCGTCGGACTCGAGACGATGCTGAAGATTTCGAACGGATAGGCGCCGATCAGCCGCGAGTAGCGTTCGAGATAGCGCGCGCTGTCGTCGAGATAGCCAGGCGCAAGCGCAGCGAGTTCAGGATGGAACCAGGTGCGGATGCGTATCCTGCGGGCGTCGAGCGTCAGTGAGCGCTCAGCGACGCGGTAGGGACCAGCCATCAGGTCGATTCCCTCGGCAGGGTGGGGAAAGACGAACACGGCACGGTAGCCGGCGGGGGATTCCTCTTCCGTGGTGAGATTGCCCGGCACCAATCCTTTCTGGCCGGCAGGCAATTGCAAGGCAACGCGATAGGCGAACAGCACGCCCGGATGCGGATACCAGCCGGCAGACGCTGGCAGGAAACTGCCCTCGACGCCCGCCATCGCACCCTGTCTCAGTGCCAGCCGATGATCGAGCGTTTGCAACGCGGGCAGCACCGCCTGGTAATGGACTTCGATGCGCCGCGTGGCGGCTGGCGCGGCATGCCAGCCGCCCAGCGTGCCGTGTCGCCAGCGCCGAGTTTCCTGCACCTTGCCGTCGAACGCGAGCCGGATGATCTCGAACGGTGCGCCGAGCCGGAAACCTTTCAGCCCGGCATCATCGCTGAGTATTGCCCGGGCGGAAAAGCGTCTTGCCGAAGGATCGAGGGTGATGTCCATCTCGAGCTGCGGCAACGCCATCGCCACTGCCGGCAGCCAGAGCCACAGCCACAACAACAATTTCATGAGTCGACGGGAAAGCGGGCGATGATTTCCAGTTCTTCATCCCCGCGGCGAATCTTCAGCGGCAGCCAGGTGCCGGGTGTCTGACGTTGCACGAGGCTGCGCAGCGTCATCAGATTCTTCGCCGGCCGTCCGGCGATCGCGACGATCAAATCGCCTTTTTTCAGACCGGCTGCCTCGGCGACGCTGCCGGAGAGCACCGTGACGATGCGCAACATCCCGCCGGCCTGTTCGGTCTCGACCCCGAGCCGTGGCGGATTCTCTTTCGGCGCTTCGACGAGATAGAGCGCCTCGGCGAAATCCTTGCCGAGCGCCCGACAGGAACGCTGGCGATCCCAGGTCAAAAGCGCGCTGCTCCTCGTGATGCCGAGCGCATTGAGCTGATGGATCACGCCATGACCGTGCCTGACATGGCCGGCACCCATCACGGCGACCACCAGCGCCTCGGGTGCCTTGCGTAGATAGTCAGCAATACCCTCGGCCATCGCCCGGTCCCAGGCAAGCTGCCCCTCGACGAAACGCGGGAAGGCCGCCTCGCCACGTGCCCTGGCCGGATGATGGTCGAATACCGCGCGTAGTGCCTTGAGATAGTCCTCGCTCGCCGGCGCGGGCTTGCCGATGCCTTCCTTTTGCGCCTCGGGGACGTTGTCCCAGCCTTGCTTGCCAATCGCATCGATGAGGCTGCGCTCGACGTTGAGCGCCAGCATCGGAATGCGGTTCATACGCGCGAAATGAAACAGTGGCAGATAGTCGCGCGCATCGTAGCCCCAGACCTTCTCCCATTCGACCTTGCGCAGAAACTCGCTCTCGGAGAGTCGTCCGGCCACCCACTCATCCAGCACCGGCTGGACGCGACGCGGAAACATCTCGAAGCCGATCGCCAGGTTCGGGCGCAATGCATGGAGCTGGGCGAGGGTGTGCAACTGCCAGCGATGATCCTCGGCGCTGTCGTGGGATTCGCCGAGCAGCACGACCTGTTTTTTCACCAGCTGCTCGAGCAGCAGCGGCAGGGCGGTCGCCTCGCTGCCGCGCTTGTCCGGGACGCGCCATTCCCCCACCGCCCCGCAGGGTTCCGGTCTTTCACCACCGGCGCAGGCTGACAAGCTCGTGCCGAAGACGAGCGCGCAAGTGACGAGGAGAACTTTTGTCCGCATCGTTGTCCAATTCGTATCCGTTCGGGAGATCATTATGCGGCTTTTCCGTGCCCTGTTGGGCAAGACCTTTCTGTTGCTGGGAGTATTGCTGATGACAGCTTCTGCGAATGCCGAAACCATCGTGCTCGGTATGGGCTGTTTTTGGGGCGCCGAGAAACGCATGTCCGAATTGCCAGGTGTCATCGACGTCGAGAGCGGTTATGCCAACGGCGAGATCGCGGGCAACTATGAAGCGATCCTCGCCCATGAACGCAAGCTGCGCCTTGGTCTTTCCAAGTTGCGCAATCATGCCGAAGTGGTCAAGGTCTCCTTCGATCCCGCGCGCATCCGCCTCGAGCGTGTGCTCGCCCACTTCTGGGAGAACCATGATCCGACGCAAGGCGACCGCCAGGGCAATGACATCGGCAGCAACTACCGCAGCGCGATCTACACGACGAACGATGCGCAACTGGCGATCGCGCGCAAAACCCGTGACATCTACCAGGCTGCGCTGCAAGCCGCCGGCTATGGTTCGATCACCACCGAGATCGCACCGCTGAAAACCTATGTCCGTGCCGAGGAATATCATCAGGACTATCTGAAGAAGAACCCGAACGGTTACTGCGGACTGGGCGGCACAGGGGTCAGGTATCCGCTGCCCGGCACCGCCGTTGGGAAACCGGCCATACGCGCACTCGATCCGGCCACGCTGAACTTCCCACGGCAACTGATCGTCTTCGAAGCGGAAGAGTGCGCCTACTGCAAGCAGTTCCAGGCCGAGATACTCGCTCACTGGCGCTCGGAAGTGCCCATCGCACGTACCTTTGCTGCCCAGCCGCCGGCAGGCTGGACGCTGGAAAGACCCCTCTTCGCGACACCGACGATCGTGCTGTTCGAAAACGGCAGGGAAGTCTCGCGCTACACCGGCTACAACGGCGACAAGACACGTTTCTGGAAATGGCTGGGCTTTTACCTGCTCACGCCCGAGCAACGCCGGATCGCCTTCGAGCAAGGCACCGAGCGGCCGTGGACCGGCTCGCATCTGGACGAGAAACGCCCCGGCACCTTCGTCGATCCGATCACCGGCGCACCGCTGTTCAGGAGCGATGCCAAATTCGACAGCGGCAGCGGCTGGCCGAGCTTTTTCCAACCGCTGCCCGGCGCGCTCACCGAGCATCTCGACACCTCGCACGGCATGCGTCGTATCGAAGTGAGAAGCGCCAGTTCCGGCATCCATCTCGGTCATGTCTTCGACGACGGCCCGCCGCCCACCGGCAAGCGCTACTGCATCAACGGCAATGTGCTGAAGTTCGTGCCGGATTGAGGCGCCGGTCAGCGACACCTAACGCCGCATCGCCGACCTCGGGCCACCCACGGTCAATGAAACGCAGGCGGCCACGATCGGCTGTTCAGGCGTTCCACGCTAA
>CAYZII010000094.1:0-5252 GCA_964478415.1 uncultured Methyloversatilis sp. | reverse complement strand
CAACTCGGCCACAAATCGTCGCGCGACCGCGCCTGATTGGCCCATTGAGGAGCCCGCCATGAAAATCGGACCCAATACCGTCGTCACCCTTGCCTATCGGGTCACCGATCCGGATGGCGAGCTGATCGATCCGGGCGAACGCCCGATCGTCTATCTGCACGGGGGTTACGACGACATCTTCCCGCGCATCGAAGAAGCGCTCGAAGGCAAGGAAGTCGGCGATGCGGTGCAGGTCAAGCTGCAGCCCGCCGAGGCTTTTGGCGAATACGATGCCAACCTGATCCAGATCGAGCCACGTTCCAGCTTCCCGGAGATTCTCGAAGTCGGCATGCAGTTCGAAGGCGCGCCGGCAGGTGCCGATGACGACGATTTCATCGTCTATCGCGTCACCCAGATCCTCGAGGACAAGGTGATGCTCGACGGTAACCATCCGCTCGCCGGCACGGCGCTGGTGTTTTCCTGCACCGTCCGCGACGTGCGCCCCGCCACGCCCGAGGAAATCGCCCACGGGCATATTCATGGTGACGGTGGTCATACGCACTGAATGCCTCTGCGCCGCTTCTGGCTCGTTGCTCAGCTGTTGCGGCTGATCGCAGTTTCTACCAGCGCGAGGAAATCTTTTTCATCCCGCACCCGGGCGACCTCGGCCGAGGTGACCGTATAACCGTAGGGTTGGGCGATCGCCGCGTAACGCGGCTGACGCGCATGAAACAGATGCGGGAAGACCCAGCGCGTGAAATCGTCTGGATCGGCTTCACGGATGTCTTGTAGGCCCCGTTCGCGCAAGTAACGCGGGACGTGCTCGGCCAGAAACGCCGGCCGGAAATAGAGCGGCTTCGGGTCGGACTGGGCGCGGCGGATCAGCTCGGCTTCCTCTTCAGCGGTCGTCACTTGGATATAGAGGATCAACGTGTGTTCGACCAGCAAATCGATCACGGCGGGGTCTTCGAGTTCGCACAGGCTGCCGGCCGCATCATTGACGAAATGGGCATAGCCGTAGATTTCCTGCGCCTTCCTGACGAACTCGGGCACATCGAACATCGCCGCGATCTCGGCGGCCCGGTAGAGGGCCTGACGGCGCGAGAACTCGGCGAGCGGCAAGCCGCCCCGCGCCGGGTCGCCGAGCTTGCCGATGAAGGCCAGCACCGGCCCGAGATCGTCGATCTTGATGTTGTTCTTAATGTCGATCCAGTCACGGCGCAGCAGGTCGCGCAAAAAGGGCACCTGCATCGCCTGCTGCTTGACGAGGTCGAGGATCGGCTCGTCGAGATAGCGCTTGCCGATACGGTAGTCGGCCGAATAATGGAACCAGTCCTGGGTGCGCAGAAGAGAGGAAAGCCAAGTCTTGCCGACGCCGGACATGCCGAGCAGGGTGATCTTCTTGTGCGGCCAGGCGCGGAATTCAGCGGTGGTGAATTTCATGTTCCGCATTATCGCGCAGTGCGTTGCCGATAGACTGCACGATTCATGTCTTCTCTGCACGACACCGCCACCTTCCATTGCCGCGGGCGCTGGCAGGGCATCGCCTGGATCGTGGTTTCCGCCAGCGGCTTTGGCGCGATGGCGATCTTTGCCAAGCTCGCCTATGCCGACGGCGTATCTCTGACGACCATGCTGCTGCTGCGCTTCGCGATCGCCGGCGCCTTGCTGGCGGTCTGGGGGAGTGCGCAGAAAATGCGTTGGCCTCACGGCCGCGATCTACTTTGGCTGATGGCGATGGGGGCGGTCGGTTACGTCGGTCAGGCGTATTGTTATTTCGCCGCGTTGCAATACGCCAGCGCCGGGATGGTTGGTCTGTTGCTCTATCTGTACCCGGCCCTCGTCACCCTGTTGTCGGCGCTGATTTACCGTCGTCGAATCGGTGCAGCCCGTGCCATCGCCGTGAGCACTGCCCTTGCGGGCACGGCGCTGACCGTGAGCGGCGATCTCGTCACCCAGCCGCTCGGCATCGTGTTCGGGATCGCCGGGGCAGCGATTTACTCGCTTTACATCCTCGCAGGCGAGCGCGTGATGCCGCGCGTCGGAGCCTTGCCGGCAGCTACCGTCGTCATGTTGGCGGCAGCCATCATCTATGCCATAGCGGCGGGTGTCGAGGGGCTGGCGTTGCCGCGATCGTCACAGGGCTGGCTTGCCGTGTGGGGTATTGCGTTTTTCTCGACGCTACTGGCCATCCTCGGTTTCTTCAAGGGGGTCGAGAAACTCGGTGCCGCAGATGCCTCGACGTTTTCGACACTGGAACCGCTGATTACGATCGGTCTGGCTATCGTGGTGCTGGGCGAAAGCGTGTCCGCCCTGCAATTGGCTGGTGGCGCGATGATCCTGACGGCGGTGATTTATCTCGCCCGGCACGGTTGAGGCTGCCGCTCCAGTGTGATCAGCTGGGCGGGCTCGCTGCGTTCTGCCAGCACCGTCAATCCAAGCAGCGGCAGAGCGCGCTGCAGACGCTCAGGTCGGGCACTGGCTTGCAGCGTGAGCCTCGCACGACCCTCGTGTGAGCCTACGAGGCGCACGACCTGACGCGCGACGGCATCGGCGACATCGACGAGCTCGGCGCGCCCGGCGATCAGCGGCGCGATGATCGGTGTCAGGAACGCATAGTGGGTGCAGCCGAGCACGACGCGATCGACGCCTTTTTCCAGCAGCGGGGTAATCTTGGCTGCCACCTCGCTGCGGAATTCTCCGGTCAACGGTCGCAAGGCTTCGACGTGCGTCGCCCAGCCCGGGCAGGGGACGACGTCGACCGCGACATGGGCTGCATGGCTGGAGATCAGTTGGGCGAGCCGCCGACTTTTTGCGGTCGCTTCGGTGGCCAGAACTGCGATCCGCTTGGTGCAGGTGGATTGCGCCGCGGGTTTGACGCCGGGTTCGACACCGACGATCGGGATGCCCGGCAGGTGGTCGCGCAGCGCCTGGATCGCGGTGGTGGTCGCGGTGTTGCAGGCGACGACGATCGGCGCGCAACCCTGGGCGGCCAGATGCGCCCCGATCGCCAGCACGCGCGCGGTGATGAAGCCATCCGGCTTGTCGCCATAGGGCACATGGGCGCTGTCGGCGAAATAGAGCAGATCTGCGTGCGGCAGATGGCGTGCGATCGCCGCCAGGACCGAGAGCCCTCCGTAGCCGGAATCGAAGACGCCGATCATCACAGAATCGGCGCTGGTGACACGGCACGCATCATCCCTTGACGACGGGAATCTTGCCGATTCGCATACGCCATTCGAGCGGGCCGGTTTCATGCACCGAGGTGCCGGTCGCGTCGACGGCGACGGTGACGGGCATGTCCTTGACCTCGAATTCGTAGATGGCTTCCATGCCGAGATCCGGGAAGGCGACGACACGCGCGGCCCTGATAGCCTTCGAGACGAGGTAGGCGGCCCCACCGACCGCCATCAGATAGGCCGAACGGTGTTTTTTGATCGCCTCGATCGCTGCCGGGCCGCGCTCCGCCTTGCCGACCATCGCGAGCAGCCCGGTTTGCGCAAGCATCATTTCAGTGAATTTGTCCATGCGCGTCGCGGTGGTCGGCCCTGCCGGGCCGACGACCTCGTCGCGCACCGGATCGACCGGGCCGACGTAATAGATCACCCGGTTCGTGAAATCGACAGGGAGCTTTTCACCTTTGGCGAGCAGGTCGGCGATGCGCTTGTGCGCCGCGTCTCGGCCGGTGAGCATCTTGCCGGAAAGCAGCAGCGTCTGGCCGGGCTTCCACGAGGCGACTTCGGTGGGCGTCAAATGATCGAGATCGACGCGCAGCGATTTTTCCGTATCCGGTTGCCAGGTCATCTGCGGCCAGTCGTTGAGGCTCGGCGGTTCGAGTCGTGCCGGGCCAGAGCCGTCGAGCGTGAAATGCACATGACGCGTGGCCGCGCAGTTCGGGATCATCGCCACTGGGAGGCTGGCCGCGTGCGTCGGGTAGTCGAGGATCTTGACGTCGAGCACGGTGGTCAGTCCTCCCAGTCCTTGTGCGCCGATCCCCAGCGCATTCACCTTTTCGAACAGTTCGAGACGCAGCTCTTCGATCCGATTGCCGGGGCCACGCAGCTTCAGCTCGTCGATGTCGATCGGCGCCATCAGCGCCTCTTTCGCCAAGAGCATCGCCTTTTCCGGCGTACCGCCAATGCCCAGGCCGAGAATGCCCGGCGGACACCAGCCGGCGCCCATCGTCGGCACGGTTTTCAATACCCAGTCGACGATCGAATCCGAGGGGTTCAGCATCACGAATTTCGCCTTGTTTTCCGAACCACCCCCTTTGGCTGCACAAATCACTTCGACGTGATCGCCCGGCACCATCTCGACATGCACCACGGCCGGTGTATTGTCCTTGCTGTTGATGCGTTTGCCGGCCGGATCGAGCAGCACCGAGGCGCGCAGCTTGTTGTCCGGATGCAGATAGGCGCGCCGCACCCCTTCATCGACCATCTGTTGCAACGATCGCTGTGTATCCCAGCGCACGTTCATGCCGATCTTCAGGAATACCACGGCGATGCCGGTATCCTGGCAGATCGGCCGTTTGCCTTCCGCGCACAGACGGCTGTTGGCAAGAATCTGGGCAATCGCATCCTTCGCCGCCGGACTTTCTTCGCGTTCGTAAGCCCGGCCGAGCGCCTGGACGAAGTCGCGCGGATGGTAATAGCTGATGAACTGGAAGGCGTCGAAGATCGACTGGATGAAATCTTCCTCGCGAATGAGTGACATGGCGGGTTCCCGGGTCAATGGGTTTTTTTTCCGAGGCACAGCGTCTGGGTCATGATCTTGTCGGTCCAGGCGATCGCGATCGCCGAGACGAGAAAAGCGAGATGGATGGCGATCTGAATGATCACGACCCGGTCTGCCATCTGCGCGGCATTGATGAAAGTGCGCAGCAGATGGATCGAGGAAATGCTGATCAAAGCTACCGCCAGTTTGACCTTCAGCACGCCGGCATTGACATGGGAGAGCCATTCCGGTTGGTCTGGGTGACCTTCGAGCGCATCGAGACGAGAAACGAAGGTCTCGTAACCACCGATGATCACCATGATCAGCAGATTGGCGATCATCACCACGTCGATCAGCCCGAGCACGATCAGCATCACCTCGGTTTCGCCCAGCTCCCCGGCCTTGGTAATCAGGTGAATCAGTTCGTGCATGAACTGATAAACATAGACGCCCTGGGCAGCGATCAGGCCGAGATAGAGCGGCGCCTGCAGCCAGCGGCTCCAGAAGATGAAGGCTTCCATCGCTTGCACGCTGCTTCGTTTCATTTTCCTTCCCTT
>CAYZII010000093.1:0-5606 GCA_964478415.1 uncultured Methyloversatilis sp. | reverse complement strand
AGGACAGCGAGGGATCGATGCATATCTTGCTTGTGGATAACCTGCAGCGATTGGGTTAGAATTTTTGCACAAGAGGGGTGAGCTTTCGTCGCGGGTTGTATTCTGGCAGTATCGGGGCCGGCTCTTGCCGTTTAGAAAACATCAAAAATTCATAGAGTTGAATGAAAAGGTTCTGGGCGGATTGTCTGGCGAGCTTGGAAAGCGAATTGCCGGTGCAGCAATTCAACGCATGGATCAAGACCCTGCGTGTCGAAATCGATGATGCCGAACGGCGCTTGCGCCTTCTCGCCCCGAACGGTTTCATCCTGCGTTGGGTGCGCGAGCGTTATCTGGGCCGCATCGAGTCGCTCTCCAGGGAATATTTTCCTGAACCGATCACGATCGATCTCGCCCTCGACGAAACACCTACAGGGCTGTTAGAGGAAACCGGCGCCAAGATGCCGGAAGACATCGCCGATCTGCCCGATATCGAAGTCGCCGAGCTCTCCAGGGAAAAATTCATCGCACCGGTAAACCTGCCTGAATACGGGCGGACAAGACTGAATCCCGATTTCACCTTCGATACGCTGGTCACGGGCCGTTCCAACGATCTGGCGCGGGCAGCCGCCCAGCAAGTGGCGCTGAACCCCGGCTCTTCTTACAACCCCCTGTTCATCTACGGCGGCGTCGGTCTCGGCAAGACCCACCTGATCCATGCACTGGGCAATGAAGTGCTGCGCCACCGGCCGGACAAGATCATTCGCTACATCCATGCGGAAGACTATTACTCCGACGTAATCCGGGCCTACCAGCAAAAATCTTTCGACACCTTCAAACGCACCTATCGGTCGCTCGACGTGCTGCTGATCGACGATATCCAGTTCTTCAACGGCAAGGCACGCACCCAGGAGGAGTTTTTTTACGTTTTCAATGCACTGGTCGAAGCCAAGAAGCAGATCGTCATCACCTGCGATACCTATCCCAAAGACATCCAAGGTCTCGAAGAGCGGCTGATCTCACGCTTCGACTGGGGTTTGACCGTTCAGATCGAGCCTCCCGAGCTGGAAATGCGCGTGGCCATCCTGAAGAAGAAGGCTTCGAGCGAATCTATCGAGCTTGGCGATGACGTGGCCTTCCTGATCGCCAAGAACCTGCGCTCCAACGTGCGCGAACTGGAAGGTGCCCTCAAGAAGGTACTCGCGTATGCGCGTTTCCACAACCGCGAGATCACCCTCGAACTGGCCAAGGAAGCGCTCAAGGACGTCATCGGTGCCCACAACCGCCAGATCACCCTCGAACTGATCCAAAAGACCGTCGCTGATTACTTCAAAATCAAGGTCACCGACATGTATTCGAAAAAACGCACCCGTGCCGTCGCCCGCCCTCGTCAGGTTGCCATGTGGCTGGCGCGTGATCTGACACCACACAGTCTGCCCGAAATCGGTGAAGCCTTCGGTGGCCGTGACCATACGACGGTGCTGCACGCCTGCCGCACGATCTCTGAACTTCGCAAAAAGGACAGCGCATTGAACAAGGACCTACTCGTACTTTCACAAACCATCAAAGGGTGAAATCCACAACGAACGCGTGAACAAGCCCAGGAAAGAATGTGAATAACTCGCATCGCCACTTAAGCCACCCTTTTCATCCACCCTTGCCCACAACATTCCACAGCACCATCCACCCCGCACGACAAGGAAGTTATTCCTTTCCCAACACGGACTTATACTGCTCATCCACAAACGCACCCTTCCTTCAATATCATCAGTAAGGGGTTATCAAAATGCTTCTATACAAAGGCCCTCGCGATCAATTGCTGATCCCCCTGCAGGCGGTGTGTGGCATCGTCGAGAAGCGGCATACCCTACCGATCCTCTCAAACGTGCTGATCGAGAAGATGGGTGAACGCCTGATGCTGCTGGCGACCGACATCGAAATGCAGATTCGCACCACCACGGGTTCGAGCGGTCCGGAAAACGCTGCCATCACGGTGGCGGCACGCAAACTGCAGGACATTCTGCGCTCTCTGCCAGAAGGCTGTGAAATCAGCCTGACTCTGGAAGAAAAGCGTCTGCAGCTCAAAGCGGGCAAAAGCCGGTTCAATCTACAGACGCTGCCTGCCGAGGATTTCCCACGCATGGCCGAAGCGAGCGGCAAGACGCACACATTCGCTGTCTCGCAAAAACAATTTAAGCGGCAGTTGGCGCTAGTGCAGTATGCGATGGCTCAGCAGGACATCCGCTATTACCTGAATGGTCTTTTGCTCGTGGTGCAGGCCAATGAGCTGCGCCTCGTAGCGACCGATGGCCATCGCCTCGCCTATGCCAGCGAGAACATCGAACATGCGGCATCGGAGCGTATCGAGGCCATTCTGCCGCGTAAGGCGGTGCTTGAGTTGTCGCGCCAGCTTGCCGACAACGATGCGGCTCTGGAGATCGCCCTGGCACAGACCCAGGCTCGCTTCACCTTCGATAATGTCGAATTCATCAGCAAACTGATCGACGGCAAGTTTCCTGACTATGAGCGCGTCATCCCAAAATACCAGGGCAAGGTCGTTTGTCTGGACCGTGCGGCGTTCCAGCACGCCCTGCAGCGCGCCGCGATTCTCACCAATGAAAAGTTCCGTGGTGTGCGTCTGGTCCTCTCGGCAGGCAGTCTGAAAATCATTTCCAGCAATGCGGAGAATGAAGAAGCCCAAGAGGAACTGGAGATCGATTACGCCGGTGATGGTTTGGACATCGGTTTCAACGTCAATTACCTGCTCGATGTGCTCAACTACATTGGCAGCGAATCAATCGAGATGCGTCTGAATGACAGTAATTCCAGCGCCCTGATCACCTTGCCGGACAATGAACGCTTCAAATATGTCGTGATGCCGATGCGCATCTGATACTGCATCGACATCGATAACAGCTCCATGACTGAACAATTGCAGGAACCGCGCGACAGCGGCTACAACGAGGATTCGATCACCCAGCTCGAATTTCCCGACAACGTCCGGCAACGGCCCGGGATGTACATCGGCGATACCTCCGATGGCACTGGTCTCCATCACATGGTGTTCGAGGTCGTAGACAATGCCGTCGACGAAGCCCTCGCCGGTTATTGCGATGACATCATCGTCACCATTCATGCTGACAACTCGATCTCGGTGATCGACAACGGCCGCGGTATCCCGGTCGGCATCAAATATGATGACAAGCAGACACCGAAACGCTCTGCGGCGGAAATTGCGCTGACCGGTCTCCATGCCGGCGGCAAATTCAACCAGAACTCCTATAAAGTGTCTGGAGGCCTGCACGGCGTGGGTGTTTCCTGCGTCAATGCGCTGTCGGAATGGCTGCGTCTGACGGTGCGGCGGGATGGCAAGAAGTACTTCATGGAATTCCAGCGCGGCATGCCGGTCGATCGCATCATCGAGGTACATGACGGTGTCGAGGTGGCACCAATGAAGATCATCGGTGAGACCAAAGGACGCGGCACAGAAGTGCATTTTTTGGCCGACGCGCAGATCTTCGGCAACGTCGAATATCACTACGACATCCTTGCCAAACGGCTGCGCGAACTGTCATTCCTCAACAATGGTGTGCGCATCCGTCTCGTCGACCAGCGTACCGGCAAGGAAGAGGATTTCGCCTTCGCCGGTGGCGTAAAGGGCTTCGTCGAATACATCAACCGCAGTAAGAGCGTCTTGCACCCGAACATTTTCCACGCCACGGGTGTTTCCGGCCCGATCACCGTCGAAGTGGCGATGCAGTGGAACGATTCCTATGCCGAGCAGGTGCTGTGCTTCACCAACAACATTCCACAGGCGGACGGCGGTACCCATCTGACCGGCCTGCGCCAGGCGATCACGCGCGTCATCAACAAATACATCGAAGAAAACGAGATTGCGAAAAAAGCCAAGGTCGACATCACCGGCGACGACATGCGTGAAGGCCTTACCTGCGTGCTATCGATCAAGATGCCGGATCCGAAGTTCGCCTCGCAAACGAAGATGAAGCTGGTCTCCTCCGAGGCGCAACCAGCGGTGCAAGAGGTCGTTACTGCCAGGCTGGGCGAATTCCTGCTGGAAAACCCTGTCGATGCAAAGATCATCACGGGCAAGATCGTCGAAGCGGCGCGAGCACGCGAGGCGGCACGCAAGGCGCGCGAGATGACCCGCCGCAAGGGGGTGCTCGACAACATTGGCTTACCCGGCAAACTGGCCGATTGCCAGGAAAAGGATCCGGCCCTGTGCGAGCTTTTCATTGTTGAAGGTGATTCCGCGGGCGGCTCGGCGAAACAAGGCCGCGACCGCAGATTCCAAGCCGTCCTGCCGCTCCGGGGCAAGGTGCTGAATGTCGAAAAGGCCCGTCTCGACAAGGTGATCTCCTCCGAGCAGATCGTCACCCTGTTGACCGCCCTCGGCTGCGGCTTCGGCAAGGAGGACTACAAGCCGGAGAAACTGCGCTATCACCGCATCATCATCATGACCGACGCGGACGTCGATGGCGCGCACATCCGCACCCTATTGCTCACCTTCTTCTACCGCCAGATGCCGGACCTCGTCGAGAGGGGGCACATCTACATCGCCCAACCACCGCTCTACAAGGTCAAGCATGGCAAAACCGAGCGCTACATCAAGGACGACAACGAACTGAATCAATATCTGCTAACGCTGGCCTTGGAAGGTGCAGTGCTGATTCCCAGGACAGGCGCCCCAGCCATCGCAGGGAGCGCCCTTGCTGAGCTGGCGAACAGTTATCTGGCTTCCGAGGCGATCATCCGCCGCCTGGCCGATTTCGTCGACAGCGAAGCGTTGCATGCCCTGATCGCCGATGACATCGCACTAGATCTGAGCAGTGAAGCGGCTGCCCATGCCAGTGCCGAGCGGCTGCAATCCGCGCTGGCGAACAAACTGCAAGTCGAAGCGGGGTACGACGAACGCAGTGAACGCTGGCAACTGCGGCTGGCGAGGATGCGCCACGGCAACCTGCGCATCAGCCACATCGACGAAGAGTTTCTCGTCTCAGGCGATTACGCGCAGCTGCGAAAAACCGCCAGCCTGCTTGCCGGATTGGTCGGTAATGACGCCGTGATCCGGCGTGGCGAAAAGTCACAGGCGGTTTCCAGCTTCGCGCAAGTGATGCAGTGGCTGTTTGCCGAGGTGGAGCGCAACATGAACAAACAGCGCTACAAAGGCTTGGGCGAGATGAACCCGGAACAGCTTTGGGAAACGACGATGGATCCGAGCGCACGCCGTTTGCTCAAGGTGCAGATCGAAGACGCGATCGCTGCCGACGAAATCTTCACCACGCTGATGGGGGATGTCGTCGAGCCGCGCCGCAGATTCATTGAAGAAAATGCTCTTTACGCGCGGAATATCGACGTGTGATGGAGCGAAGTTTCGGCGTAGGCTAACGTGAGCGAAGCGAACGTTAAGGCCGGTAGGCCGGCCGAAGCCAAAACGTCCTTTACGCAGGGAATATCAATGTCTGACGAAAGTCAGCGCTGGCAGGGCGGCACGGACGCCCTGCCAGCGAGCCGTGTTATTCCTTGAAGTTCGCGCCTGATTGATTGGTCATGAAGATGACGGCGCGGCGTATTTCCTCGTCGCTAGCATCGGAACCTCCGCGGGGGGGCAT
>CAYZII010000092.1:0-5649 GCA_964478415.1 uncultured Methyloversatilis sp. | reverse complement strand
ACTCCCACTCGATCGTGCCGGGCGGTTTGCCGGTGATGTCGTAGACGACGCGCGAGATGCCGCGGATTTCATTGACGATGCGATTCGAGACGCGCGCCAGCAGTTCATGCGGCAGTTCGGCCCACTTCGCGGTCATGAAATCGGTGGTTTCGACTGCGCGCAGTGCGACGACATAGTCATAGACGCGGCCGTCACCCATCACGCCGACGCTTTTGACCGGCAGGAACACGGCGAAGGCCTGGCTGACCTTCTCGTACCACTCCGCGGCCCGCAGCTCGTCAATGAAGATGGCATCGGCCCGGCGCAAGAGATCGGCATATTCCTTCTTTATCTCGCCGAGGATACGCACACCCAGCCCCGGACCGGGGAAAGGATGGCGATAGACCATCTCGTGCGGTAACCCCAGCGCGATGCCGAGCTCCCTCACCTCGTCCTTGAACAGTTCGCGCAAGGGTTCGAGCAGCTTCAGGTTCAGCGTCTCGGGCAAGCCGCCGACATTGTGATGGCTCTTGATCGTGTGCGCCTTCTTGGTCTTGCCGCCGGCCGATTCGATCACGTCCGGGTAGATGGTGCCCTGCGCGAGCCATTTGGCATTCGGCAGTTTTTTTGCTTCGGCCTGGAACACTTCGACGAACTCGCGGCCGATGATCTTGCGCTTCTGTTCGGGATCGGTCACCCCTTTGAGATGCTCAATGAACTGTTCGCTCGCATCGACGTGGATTACCTTGACGCCGAGGTTGCGGGCGAAGGTGTCCATCACCTGCTTGCCCTCGTTGAGACGCAACAGACCGTTGTCGACGAACACGCAGGTGAGCTGGTCACCGATTGCCCTGTGCAGCAATGCCGCGACGACCGAGGAGTCGACGCCGCCGGAGAGGCCGAGGATGACCTCGTCCTGGCCCACCTGCTCGCGCACGCGCGCGATGGCTTCCTCGACATAGCCCGGCATGGTCCAGTCGCCCTTGCAGCCGCAGATGTCGCGCACGAAACGGGCGAGGATCTCACGCCCCTTCAGCGTGTGCGTCACTTCGGGATGGAACTGCACGCCATAGAAACGGCGCGCCTCGTCGGCCATCGCGGCGATCGGGGTGGCCTCGTTGCTGGCGATCACTTTGAAGCCGGGCGGCAGCTCGCTGACCTTGTCGCCATGCGACATCCAGACTTCGAGCAGGCCGTGGCCTTCTGCATTGGTGCGATCCTGGATGCCTTCGAACAGCCTCGAATGACCGCGGGCGCGAATCTCGGCGTAGCCGAACTCGCGTTTGGTGGCGCCCTCGACCTTGCCGCCGAGTTGCACCGCCATGGTCTGCATACCATAGCAGATGCCCAGCACCGGCACGCCGAGCTCGAAGACGATCTGCGGCGCACGCCAGTCTTCGGCCTCATAGACCGAGCTCGGCCCGCCCGAGAGGATGATGCCGGCGGGCTGGAATGCGCGAATGAAGTCCGCCGAGACATCGAAAGGGTGCAGCTCGCAATACACCTGCTGCTCGCGCACGCGGCGTGCGATCAGTTGCGTGACCTGGGAACCGAAATCGAGGATCAGGATCTTCTGGTGGGACATGTCGGCCTCTCTAAGTAAAAAGGCGGCACCTGGTGCCGCCTTCGGGATCGTCGCCAGTTCAATCGATATGGTAGTTCGGCGCTTCCTTGGTGATCTGCACGTCATGAACGTGCGATTCGCGCACACCGGCCGCGGTGATCTCGACGAACTGGGCCTTCGCGTGCATCTCGGCGATCGTCGCGCAGCCGAGATAACCCATCGACGAGCGTAGGCCACCCATCAGCTGATGGATCACCGCGGTGACCGGCCCCTTGTAGGGCACCCGGCCCTCGATGCCCTCCGGCACGAGCTTCTCGACATTGGCTTCGTTCTCCTGGAAATAACGATCGGAAGACCCTTTCTGCATCGCGCCCAAGCTTCCCATACCGCGATAGGCCTTGTAGGAACGGCCCTGATACAGGACGGTCTCACCCGGGGCCTCCTCGGTACCGGCGAACAGACCACCGAGCATCACCGCATGCGCGCCGGCGGCAATCGCCTTCGCGATGTCACCGGAATAACGGATGCCACCGTCGGCGATCAATGGCACGCCACTGTTGACCAGCGCCGTGGCGACATTGTCGACGGCAGTGATCTGTGGCACGCCGACGCCAGCGACGATGCGCGTGGTGCAGATCGAACCCGGACCAATGCCGACCTTGACGGCATCGGCACCATGATCGACGAGTGCCCGGGCCGCATCACCGGTGGCGATGTTGCCGCCGATCACTTCGAGATGCGGATAGTGCTTCTTCACCCATTCGACGCGCTTCAGGACGCCCTGCGAATGGCCGTGTGCGGTATCGACGACGATCACGTCGACGCCCGCTTCAGCCAACAGGGCGACGCGCTCTTCGGTGCCAGCGCCAACCCCCACCGCAGCGCCAGCGAGCAGCCGGCCGTGCTCGTCGCGAGCGGCATTCGGGTAGTCGGTGGCTTTCTGGATGTCCTTGACGGTCATCAGACCACGCAGCTCCCAGGCGTCGTTGATGACCAGCACGCGTTCCAGACGGTGCTTGTGCATCAGCGCCTTGCCCTCTTCGAGCGAAGCGCCTTCCTTGACGGTGACGAGCCGCTCGCGCGGCGTCATGATATGGCCGATCGGTTCGTCCAGGCGCGTTTCGAAACGCAAATCGCGATGGGTGACGATGCCGACAACCTTGCCGTTCTCGACTACCGGCAAGCCAGAAATCTTGTGCGTGCGCGTCAGCTCCAGCACCTCGCGTACCGTCATCGTCGGCGGGATCGTGATCGGATCCTTGAGGATGCCAGACTCGAAGCGTTTGACTTTGGCCACTTCGGCGGCCTGCGCTGCCGGATCGAGGTTCTTGTGGATGATGCCGATGCCGCCTTCCTGGGCCAGCGCGATCGCCAGGCGTGCTTCGGTAACCGTGTCCATCGCGGCCGAGACCAGCGGCAGATTGATACGAATCTTACGGGTGAGTTGAGTAGTGAGAGAGACGTCGCGGGGCAGGATCGCCGAATGGGCGGGAATCAGGAGAACGTCGTCGAAGGTCAGGGCCTTCTGGATGAGTCGCATGCTGTTTTCCTTTTATCCAAAAACGTATTATACGGAAACCGCCGTCCTGGCCAGTCTTTCATCTGATGAGGATAAGGAAAATGTCCATGCGTACGCACCGTCTCCTGATGCCCGCCTGTCTTACGATGCTGCTGCCACTCGTTGCCACGGCCGAGGTGTATTCTTGGAAAGACGAAAGCGGGAAAATCCATTATGGCGATCGCCCCCCGGCAGAGCGTCAGGCACAGGCGCGTCGCCTGCCCGCGGCGCCCATCGCAACCTCAGATGCCGCGGCCGTGCGCAAGGAAGCAGCGGAACGCAAGTTCGCCGAACGGGAGAAGCAGGCCGCCGGCGAGTCCAAAACCATGCCCGAAGATCCTGCCCAGGCGAAGCTCCGTGAGGAAAACTGTCAGCGCGCGAAGGCCACGCTGGCCGGGCTGGAATCCGGCCAAGTGCGTTTCATGCTGAACGAAAAGGGCGAGCGCGTCGCGCTGGATGGCGCCGTCCGAGAAGCAGAGCTAGCACGAGCGCGCAAAGCGGTCGAGGATTGGTGCAAAGCGCCCGCGGGGCAGTGATCACTCAACGGCGTCCGCAGCGCCAGCGCCTTTTTTCAGCGCCTTGCCTTCTGCGGCACGCTGCTTCCTGACCTCCTTCGGATCGGCGATCAGTGGCCGGTAGATTTCCACTCGATCGCGGTCGCGCAGCACCGTGTCGAGTTTGCTGATCTTGCTGTAAATGCCGAACTTGTTCTTGGCAAGATCGATTTCAGGGTATTTGGCGAGTAGTCCGGAGGCTTCGAGCGCCTGTTGCAGCGTGCTGCCAGCCGGCAAGGTGAGCGGCACGAGATCTTGCTGTGCAGGCAAGGCATAGACCACTTCGACTTTGATCGTGTCAGCCATGGATCTGATGGGCACGTTTGACGAAAGAATCGACGAAAGTATTCACGATGTGACCGAACAACGGCCCCAACGCCTTTTCCAGCAGGCGGCTGGAGAATTCGTAATGCAGGCGGAACTCGATCTTGCAGCCGTTGTCACCCAGGCGTGTGAAACGCCAGCAGCCGTCGAGGCGACGGAACGGCCCTTCACGGAAATGCAGCGTCATCAGATGGGGTGGCTGCTTGCTGTTCTCGGTAGCGAAATGGGTGCGGATGCCGCGATAGTCGATGTGGATGCGCGCTGCGGTCTTTTCGGCATCGCGTGCCAGCACCTCGACGCCACCGCACCACGGCAGGAAATGCGGGTAATCCTCGACCTGATCGACGAGCGCGAACATCTGCTCGGGCGTGCGCATGATCAGGATGGATTTTTCGACGAGGGCCATTGCGGGACGCTGCATTAGAATCGCTTCATTTTACGCTAACTGCCCTCTCCCACTCATGAGCATCGTCGAAAACAAGAAAGCCTTCCACGATTTTTTCATCGAGGAAAAGCTCGAGGCCGGGCTGGTGCTCGAGGGCTGGGAAGTGAAGGCGATCCGCGCCGGGCGCGTGCAGCTCAAGGAAGCCTATGTGATCATCAAGAACGGGGAAGCTTGGCTGCTCGGCTGCCACATCAGCCCGCTCGCCACGGCTTCGACCCACGTGCACCACGACCCGGTGCGCACCCGCAAGCTTTTACTGCGCGAACGCGAGATCAGCCGGCTGATCGGCAAGGTCGAACGCGCCGGCTACGCCCTGGTCCCCCTCAACCTGCATTTTTCGAAGGGGCGCATCAAGCTTGACATCGGGTTGGCCAAGGGTAAGAAGCAATACGACAAACGGGCGACAGAGAAAGAACGTGAGTGGCAGCGCGAAAAACAGCGGCTGTTGAAGGAAGCCCGATGAGGCCGTACCCTCTGCCGTGGGCCGTGCCGGCGCAGCCGAAACGACGCAGCCGCTGAGCAATCCTCGATGAGTCCGACCACGATCCTCTGGCTGATCGCCGGCTGTCTGATGTTGCAGCCTTTGTCGACCGATCTCTATCTCGCTTCTCTACCCCATCTGGCCAGTGATTTCGCCGTCAGCCCGGCTGCCGTGCAGCAGACCCTGTCGCTGTTCGTGATCGGCTTCGGGCTGGCCCAGCTCGTCAGCGGGCCGCTCTCCGACCGCTTCGGCCGCCGCCCGGTGCTGCTGTGGGGGCTGGCCGTGTATATCGTAGCCAGCCTGGCCTGTGCTTGGGCTCCGACCCTGCCGCTGCTCGTCGCGATGCGCTTCGTCCAGGCGATCGGCTGCTGCACGGCCGTCGTCGTGGCCCGCGCGCTGGTGCGCGATGCCTATCCACCCGCCGATGGTGCGCGGATGCTCGCCAAAGCAAGCTCGCTGCTGGCGCTGGCGCCGCTGTTCGGCCCGGTGCTGGGCAGTTATTTGCAGGTGCGTTTTGGCTGGCGTGCCGCATTCCTCTTTCATGGCGCGTTTGGCAGCGCGCTGCTGGCGGCTGCCTGGCGGCTGTTTCGCGAAACCAACCTGCATCCGAATCCAGAGGCGACGCACCTGACCACGCTGTTCGCGACCTACCGCCGTGTCGCCAGCAGCGAGGCCTTCTGGGCCTGGATGCTGCCAGGGGCTTTGTCCTACGCGGCGATCTTCGTGTTCATCTCGGGGTCGTCG
>CAYZII010000091.1:0-5712 GCA_964478415.1 uncultured Methyloversatilis sp. | reverse complement strand
CGTGCCGTTCGCCGCTGGCGAGCAGTTCCTGTCCGATGACATCGTCGTCGTGGAGCAACTCCTTGATCGTTTCGGCAGCGTGCAACATCTCGATCATGCGTGCCCAGTGATAGGCGAGCGTGGTCTGCTTCATGCTGCCCGAGTCAAAAGCCAGGAACTCTTTGCGTGCGTGCTCGGCCAACGGCGTCGGAATGAAGTCGCAGCTGGTGACGCGCGCCAAAGGACCTACCCGGTACCAGCCGTGTGCGGCATCGCCGAGCACCTTGAGGAACGGGAACTTCATGTAGCTCCAGGATTTGACGTCTTCGCCGATGAATTCCCAGTAACGCGTGTAATCGGCATGATCGAACAGCGTCGTGCCATCGGCACGACGTGCGCGCAGTCCACCGTGATAAAGGTCCATTGCCCCGGACGGTGCTACTAGGCACATCGTGGGTGAAGAGAAGGACGCAAAGTCGCGATAAGCGTCGCGATGGGCTTCGAAGAGGCGCTGGACGAGCCCGACCGCTTCGTGCGACCAACTGATGATCGTGTAGATATCCTTGAGCAGTGCGCTGCGCTCGTCGGGTGTGAGCGATTTGTTGACACCGCCGGGAATCGCGCCGGTGCCGTGGATGCGCTTGCCGGCAGTAAGACGGATCACTTCCTGGCCGTATTTGCGGATCAACACGCCTTGTCTGGCGATGTCGGGATGGGCTTCGGCGAGGCCGACGATGTTGCGTTTGGTCACCTCGGCATCGAAACCGAACAGCAGGTCGGGCGAGGCGAGGTAAAAGAAATGCAGCGCATGGGATTGCAGGATCTGCCCGTAGTGCATCAGGCGACGGAGTTTTTCTGCCGTTGGCGTGATACGCGCGCCGACGACCATGTCCATCGCCTTGGCGGCGGCCAGATGGTGGGAGACAGGGCAGATGCCGCACAGGCGTTCGACCATCACCGGCACCTCCCAGAAGGGGCGGCCCTCGATGAACTTTTCGAAGCCGCGAAACTCGACAATATGCAGGCGTGCCTGAGTCACATGTCCCTGCTCGTCGAGCAATAACGTGACTTTGCCATGGCCTTCGACACGCGAGAGCGGGTCGATGGCAATGCGTCGGGTGGCTGGCGAGGAGGCTGTCATGGCAGCATGCGGCATTCAGTCGTAATGCAATAACCCGTGACCCAAGGTCGGCGTGCGTCCGGCAATCAGGTCGGTGAGAAACTTCCAGATCGCATCGCCGGAAGGGGGGCAGCCGGGCAGGAAATAATCGACCTTCACCACCTCGTGGATCGGGTGGACTTTGTCGAGCGGCAAGGGCAGCTCGGGATCGTTCGGGATACGCGCGCCGCGCGCAAGACCCCCTTCGGTCTCATAGACCGCTTCGAGGATGTCGCGCAGGTCGAGATGGTTGCGCTGCGCCGGCAGGCCGCCATTGATCGCACAGGCACCGACGGCGACGAGGGTCTTGCAGTTCTTTCGGAACTCGCGTAACACATGCACGTTCTCAGCGTTGCATACACCACCTTCGACGAGCCCGAGATCACAGGGACCACAATGCTTGATGTCGGTCAAGGGGGTGCGGTCGAACTCGACGAGTCCGAGCAGCTCGAAGAGACGTTCGTCGATGTCGAGGAAGGACATGTGGCAGCCAAAGCAGCCGGCCAGCGAGGTGGTGGCGACGCGCAATTTCTTCTTTTCTCTCATTTTGCCACCTCGACTGCCGAGACAGGCGCTTTGTCGAAGGTGCGCTCACCATAAGGCACAGCAAAACCGACGCGTTTCTTGAGGATCACGCCTACCGGACAGATGCTCGCGGCGCGATCGGTGACGGCGAAATCGGTATCGGCGAGCCGGCCGGAGGCGCTGTTGATGATCACCTTGCGGCCGCGCATACCGCGACCGCCCATCACGAAGACGAACTTGCCATCGCGTGCCGAGGCCTGTTCGCACAGCGAGCACAGAATGCAACGGTTGAAATCGAGCAATACGTCGGGGTGTGAGGCGTCGACGGGGCGATTGGGATAAAAGTGGTCGAAATGCGGGGTAAGCATGCCAAGCTCGTAGGCGGTGGCCTGCAGCAGACAGTTGCCGCTTTTCTCGCAGGAAGGACAGAAGTGGTTGCCTTCGACGAACAGGAGCTGTAGCAAGGTGCGACGCTTGTCATCAAGCTCGGCGCTGCGGTTCTCGACATTGAGGCCGGCAGCAGCCTGCATCGTGCAGGCCGAGCCGAAGCGGCCGTTGACCTTCACCGTGCACAGCTTGCAGGAACCGTGCGGCTTGTAGGCGGGGTGCCAGCACAGGTGCGGGATGTATTTGCCGGCAGCGCGTGCCGCCTGCATGATGGTCTGGCCAGAAGCAAAAGGAATTTCCTCACCATCGAGCAGGAAGACGTTCTGTTCGCTCATTCATGTCTCCACGTTCGTCAGATGGGCACCTGCGTCATCGCGGCCGGTCATCTGCCGCGCCTGGGAAAGCGCGGCATCGAGATCGAAAGTCGGTGTGAAATCCAGCGACCGCATGCGTCTTTCATACGCCGGACGGAACTTGGTGAGCGAGTCGAACACCGGATTGCAGGCCGACTGCCCCAGTCCGCAATGACTCGTCTCACGCAGCAGGTGGTGCATCTTGAACAGCTCCTGGAGGTCGTATTGCGAGCCGTGACCGTGCGCCAGCTTGTCCATCAGACGGGCCACGATCTGCGTGCCGACGCGACAGGGGGTGCAAAAGCCGCAGGATTCATGAGCGAAAAAGTGGGCGAAGTTGTGGGCGACGTCGAACATGTCGCGCGTGCAGTCGAAGACCATCAGCGCGCCCGCGGTCGGCAGGTCTTCGAAACACAGTCGGCGGCCGAGCTCTTCACCCGTCAGCATCGCCCCCGACGGACCGGAGACCTGCACACCCTGCACGCAGTTCCTGACGCCGGCAGCGTCGAGCGCCTCGGCAACGCTGATGCCGAATGGAAACTCATAGACGCCTGGGCGGGCCACGTCGCCGGAAATCGACATCAGCTTCGTGCCGGTCGATTGGGGCGTGCCGAACGCGGCGAACCAGGCCGCGCCTTTTTCGGCGATGCGTGCAACACAGGCGAAGGTCTCGACGTTATTGACGATCGTCGGCTGATCCAGATAGCCCTGTGTGACCGGAAACGGTGGCTTGAGGCGCGGTCTGCCGGGTTTGCCTTCGAGGGATTCGATCAGCGCGGATTCTTCACCACAGACGTAGGCGCCAGCCCCCACGACGATCTCGATGTCGAAATCAAATTCTTTGCGACCGAGAATGCTGCTGCCCAAGAGCCCCTGATCGCGACGGCGCCGCAGCACCGCTTCGAGGGCTTCGAGCAGATAGCGGTATTCGCCACGCAGATAGAGAAAGCCATGCCGGGCACCGACCGTGAAGGCGGCGATCGTCATGCCCTCGAAAACCAGATCGGCAAACGAGTTCAACAGGATCCGATCCTTGAACGTGCCCGGCTCGCCTTCGTCGGCATTGCAGATGACGATGCGTGTCTGTCCGGCGGAAAGCGGCGCATCGCGACAGGCTTGCCATTTGCGCGCCGTGGGGAAGCCCGCACCGCCACGGCCGCGCAGTTTGGCGGCAGCGATCTCGTCGAGCTGTGCCTGGGGCCCACGAGAGAGCGCTGCCCTGAGCGCCTCACCGGGTGTGAAGGCTTCGCCGAGCAAAGGGCCGGGGCGTAGAAGATTGTCATCGACGCGGAACCAGTCACGCGGCCATTCGGCAACAGGGATACGGTTGCGGATCAATTCCGCCATCTGGTCGACGCGCTCGCTGGTCATGCGGGTCACCGTGCGATAGTTGACCAACAGTGCCGGCCCCTGATCCCCCATGCCGATGTCCGAAGTGGTATGCACGAACACCAGTCCATCCTCGGAAAGCTTGCCGGGCTCCAGCCACAGCGCTTCGCACAGCCGCTGCATCAGTGTGCGGCTGCCAGCCATCCGGTCGATGATGTTGTCAGACCAGAGCAGGCAGTATTCGCCACGCGGCCGCAGGTGGAAAAAACTGTAGAACGCCGCAGTGGCTTCAACCTTCGCTCGTGGCAGGCCGACGCCGGTGGCAATGGCGGTCAGGGTTTCAGGCGCCAGCCAGCCCAACGCCTCCTGCACCTCGCGCAGAATCTGCATCAGCCGCGTGCCGTCATGGTCGTGACAACCGAGCACTCGGGCGATCGTTTCGCGTGCCTCCATACACGCTAGCATAATCCAGTTGCGTGACTTTTTTAACCCAGATTATCCATTAGCCACCTTGAAGACCTGGGATAACAGGAGGAGCGGAAGCATTGGCCCAGAGGCCGGCGAACCAGGCGCGCTTTTGGCGGGGCACGGAGAGCATCAGCTTGTTTTGGGATTCGTCGGGATGCCAGGAGCCGCCGACGGCGAGCACCAAGCCATGCAGGGTGGAGAGGGTATGCTGGATTCTGGAACGCAACACGGCCTGACGGAACAGGCTCATCAGGTTGTAAGCGAGCATGGCAAAGCCCAACGCGGCTTCCGTCGCCCAGAAGTCCCGCATGTTGAACGCGTCCAGGCCAAAATCGGCCTTCAGTTCCTTGATTCGATTCTCACAATCGGCCCGCCCCCGGTAGAGACGCCAGACCTCCACCATCGGCAAGTCCAGTGTGGTGACAAAGGCGCCATAACGCCAGCCCTGGATGTCCGGATCGTCGGCAAACAAGGACAGCGTCTTGCCCGGCGCCGTCTTGCGCTTGACCGACTGACGCACCACGATCAGCCGGCGTTCCGTCGCCCAGCCTGCCGCCCGGTAACGCAGCTCGGCAAGCTCCAGCCCAGTCTCCAGCGCCCACCAGCCCGTGGCTTGGTAGATCGCCCTTTGCAACGGCTGGGTCAGCCGCGCGGCGATGATGTAGGGGATGCGTTTCGCTTCCAGCGCCGTGAGGATCGCCTCGTCGAAGAAACCACTGTCGGCACGCAGCAGTCCCACGATCTTCTCTCCCAGATGGGCCAGCGTCGATTCGAGGAATTGCAGCAGGTTGTTGGCACTGTGCGCATTGCCCGGGCGCAGCCAGAAGTTCGCCACCATCCTTGCCTCGGCCACGAAGGCAATCAGCGGGTGGTGGCTGGCGCGACCCCGGCGGTTGGCGTTGTAGCCGCGCACCGCTCCCTCCTGCCCGCCATGGCGGGTGATGACCGTCGAGTCGATGTCCAGCGTCACCCGCTTCAATGCCTGGATCTTGCCGAAGAACCAGCGATAGACCTCGGCGAGCACCCGCTCGTTGGTGAGCATGTCGAAACGCCCAAACAGCCGCATGATGGCCTTGTGCCCGGCCGCTCTTGCCCAGCCGAACAGTCGCACCAGCGTGTTGTCCATGCGCACCGTCTCGGCATGGGCGAAGCGGCAGGCACCGCACCAGATCGAGACGATGAACTGCTCGATGAGTTGCAGCGGGGCATAGCCCCGGTTCGAGCCCGGCTCGGGCAGCCCCCACTTCTGGGCCGCTTCCCGGAACCCCATTTGATCCAGCATCTGCTTGAGCAGCGCCAGTCCGCCCCAAGCCGTCACCTCGCGGTTGCTGAAACTGACCGAGAACCCTTCACCCTGAAGCGTTGAGCCACCCATGTTCTTCACCTATCCATCTGATCCTCAATGGCTTTCTCTAATGGCATCCATTAGAAACCCACCATCGCCCCTGCAACAGCGCACCCTTCATAGCTTGCCCTATTTCCACGAAAAATGGCTAATGGACAATCTGGGTT
>CAYZII010000090.1:0-6009 GCA_964478415.1 uncultured Methyloversatilis sp. | reverse complement strand
TTCCGTTCTTGTTGCGGCGCCTCGAAACGCTCGGTTACGCCGGCTGGATCGGCTGTGAATACCTGCCGATGGGCGCGACCTCACAGAGCCTGCGCTGGTTGAGCGATCGTGCAGCAGCAAGAAGAGTGAAAAAAAAGTAACGGCTGGCTATCTTTGCCTCATGACAGACATCCGCTATTTTCAAAAACGCCTCTTTCTCTGGCCTCTCGCGGCGCTGGCCGTCGGTCTCGTCATCACCGTCCTGCTGGTGTTGCAGTCGCGGCAGTGGGTGACTGAGCAATTGGTGGCCGAGCTGAACTACGATGCGCAACAGCTCGCGGGTTGGGCGCAGCAGCGTTTCGCGCTCAGCGAGGAGGCCCTGCGTGGCCTGGTGGGCTTGTTTGTTGCTTCGGATGAGGTTACCAGGCAGGATTTCCGCGCCTATGTCGGCACACTGCAACTCGAAGAACGCTTCCCCGCCATCCTTCAGTTTCGCTTCGCACGCCATGTCACGGCGCAGGAACTCCCCACCTGGCAGCAGCGGGTGGCGCGCTCGCTCACTGAGCTGGGCGAGCCGGTTCCCGATCTCACGCCCAAGCCGGCCGGTGTTCGCGACGAATACTGGCTGGTCGAGTATGTCGCACCGTTTTCCCCAACTAGCCTCGGCCTCGACCTGCTCGAATCACCGCGGCGCGCCACCCTCGGGCGGTTGCAGTCCGGCCAGCCCTTCGCGTTGAGCGAGCGGCTCGCCGCAGAGTTTCCCGAGTTTCCCGCCTATGCCTTGCTGGCCGCGCTGCGGCTGCCCGGCGAAGATCGGCTGATGGGTTTGGTGGCGATCATCTTCCGCCCCGATCGACTAATCGGATTGTTGGCGAAGGAGCACGGTCAGCCTTTCGATCTCGAGCTCTACGATGCCCCACCAACGGCACCTCTCGGCCGGGAGCTCGCCCCGATTTTCGATACCCACGGGAACAACGAACCGCCGCATGCCGGACAGGCCGGCTTGCTACAGGTACGCTTGCCGCTCGCTGTCGGTGACCGGCAATGGACGCTGGTCGTCACTGCCCGCTCCGACTGGGAGCTCGCAAAGCAATATGCCTTGTTTCCCTGGGTGGTCGGGAGCGCGGCGGGCTTCGCCACCCTCATCGGCGCAGCGCTTCTTGCTTATCTGGCGAAGCGCCAGCAGCGACTCGAAGCGCACCTCTCGCTTACCCAGAGCGATCTCGAGCGCGCCCAGAAGGTTGCCGGCGTCGGCAGTTGGCATCTCGACGCTTCGGGCCGGCTGTTCTGGTCGCGCCAAACCTACCGGATGTTCGGCATTCGGGAGGGCGAGCCGCTCGATTACCAGCGTTTCCTCGCCTGTGTCCATCCCGAGGATCGCGACAAGGTCGATGCCGCCTGGCAAACGGCGCTCAAGGGTGCGCCCTATCGCATCCAGCATCGCATCGTCGTCGGCGGCGAGGTGCGCTGGGTCGAAGAACGCGCCGAGCTGGCATTCGCCAGCGATGGCAGCCTGTTGCGCGCCGATGGCACGGTGCGCGACATCACCAGCGAGAAAGCGGCCGAAGAGGCGCTGCAGCGGCTCAATGCCGAGCTCGAGCAGCGTGTGGCCGAGCGCACCGCGAAACTGGAAAAACTGCTCGTCGAGCGCCAGGAATTCCTCGCCACGATGAGCCATGAGATCCGCACGCCGCTCACCGGCCTGCTCGGCATGCTGGAGCTGCTCTCGCTGTCCCCGCTCAGCGACGATCAGAGGCATGAACTGGCGATCGCACGCGAATCGGGCAAGGCGCTCTCGCGCATCATCGACGACATCCTCGATTATTCGAAGATCGAGGCCGGCAAACTCTCGCTTTCGCCCGAGCCGGAAAATCTGAAGGCACTGATCGAATCGGTGCGCGATGCGCATCTGGCCGCTGCCAGCGCGAAAGGCATTTCCTTGATGAGCTTCATCGACCCACGCCTACCGGCGATGGTCATCATCGATGGCCTGCGCGTGCGGCAGATCCTGCAGAACTTTGTTTCGAACGCATTGAAATTTACCGCGGATGGTTATGTCGAGATTCGCGCCGAGTGGCTCGGCGGTGATGAAAAGAGCGTCACGATGAAGTTGCTTGTGCACGATACCGGGATCGGCATTCCGGAGGAAGCCCAGGCACGGCTGTTCGAACGCTACAGCCAGGCCGATGCAACCACCGCGCGGCGCTATGGCGGCACCGGACTGGGACTGGCGATCTGCAAGCGGCTGGTCGAATTGATGGGTGGCACGATCGGCGTCGACTCTGCGCCGGCCAAGGGCAGCAGCTTTTTCGTCGTGCTCACTACGCCGATCGCAAAAGGCGCCGTCACTGCCGCGCCAGAGGCCACCACGCCGCTGCGCCAGCTCGATTCCGGAGGTCGGCCGGTGCTGGTGGCCGACGATCATCCGACCAACCGCGCCCTGATCGCCCGCCAGATGGCGATCCTCGGCCTGCCGGTCGAGCTGGCCGAAAATGGCAACCAGGCGCTGGTGAAATGGAAGCATGGCGATTACGCGTTGATCCTGACCGACGTGCATATGCCGGTGATGGATGGTTTCGAACTTGCCCAGGCGGTGCGTGCGATCGAAGCACGCGAAGGCCGCAAGCACACGCCGATCCTCGCCTGGACCGCAGCGGCGATGGGCGAGGAAGTGGCCAGAGCGCGCGCCGCCGGCATGGATGACGTGCTCGTCAAACCCAATGAGCTCGCCACGTTGCGGCAGACGCTGGCGCGCTGGCTGCCTTTCGCGGCGGAGAATGGCGCGCCGTTCGGAGAGGCAGCTGGTGTTTTGCTCGATCATGCGGTGCTTGGCCAGTTGGCCGATGATGCCGAGGAGGAACGGCTGATCCTCGCCGATTTCCTGCACCAGACCCGCCAGGATCTCGCCAAACTGAACGCTTCTGTCGAGGGTGGCGATGGTGCCGCCGCTGCCCGCGAAGCGCACCGCATCAAGGGGGCAGCCCGGATGATCGGCGCGGTGCGGCTCGCGGCGCGCGCCGCGCGGGCGGAAGACGCGGCGCGCCGACAGGACTTCGCGGAGGTGCGTGAGCGCCTAAAGGAAATGGAAACCGATCTCGTCGATCTGGCGGCGAGTTGCGATCTGTCGGCGGAGCCCCCTGCGCCTGTCGCAGCAGAGTCGTTCCCGGTCTGGGATGCGGCGGTGCTGGCCGACGTGATTGGCGATGCACCTGCGCTGCAACGCGAAATGATCGACAGCTTCTTCTCCCACGCGGCGGAGACTTTGAGCGAACTAAACCAGGCTTATGAAAAACGCGCCGGCCGTCCCCTGGCGCGCACTGCGCACAAGCTGAAATCCGCCGCGCGGGCGATCGGTGCCATGGAGATTTCCGCACTGGCGGCCTGTCTGGAAACTGCGGCCAACAATGCCGACTGGCCGGCAGCGGAAGCAGCGCATCAGGCACTCGATGGCGCCTGGACACGGCTTCGGCAGCGACTGGGAATCGAGCCGTGACCTGCGCAATACTCTTCGCGCCGTGCCCCGCTACTGATGCCGATACGGTCGGCAAGATGGGCTCCCGGGAAATGCAAACATCCTGCCTTGGCGAAATGACATGAATCTCGCCGAATCCATCCTGATCGTCGAAGATCACGAATTCCAGCGCCGCATCCTGGCCAGAATGCTCGCGGCGTTGGGTGCGCAGGAGGTGCACGAAGCAGAGAATGGTCGTGCGGCACTGGCCATGATCGAAGCCGGCATCCTGCCCGGGCTGGTGATCTGCGATCTGGACATGCCGGAGATGGATGGCATGGCCTTTCTCCGCCATCTCGGCAAATTGCTGCCGGACGTGCCGGTGATCATCGCCAGCGCGCTCGATCCGGCGCTGCTCGGCTCGGTGGCGAAGATGGCCGATGCCTATGGCGTGCGTCTGATCGGCGTGATCGAAAAGCCGGTTACGCGCGTCCATCTGGCGCAACTGTTGGCGGCGAGCGATACCCTGCCGCGCCGCGTGCGTGCCGCTCAACCAGCGCCGAGTTTCAGTCTGGCCGAGATCGAGGCCGGCATCGCCAATCACGAATTCATCCCCTTCTTCCAGCCGAAGGTGGATATGAAGAGCGGCGCAGTGGTCGGCGCCGAGGTGCTGGCACGCTGGAAGCATCCGACCCAGGGCATCGTCGCTCCCTATGGCTTCATCATGACGCTGGAGAAGGCCGACCGTATCGACGCACTGACCTTCCTGATGCTCGAACAGGCGGCGCATGCGACGCGCCGGCTGCGCGAGGCGGGACTGGAGATCACCGTGTCGGTGAACCTGTCGACCGCCTCACTCAGCGACGTGACGCTGGCGGATCGCATCACCGAGATCGTCAGTCGCTGTGGTGTGGATCCAAAGCACATGGTGCTGGAAGTCACCGAGACCGCGGCGATGACCGCGCTCGCGCCGGCGCTGGAGAATCTTTCCCGGCTGCGCATGCGCGGCTTCGGCCTGTCGATCGACGACTATGGCACCGGCTTTGCGAGTCTCGCGCAGCTCGCGCGTGTGCCTTTCACCGAGCTAAAGATCGACAAAGGCTTCGTCACCGGCTGCAGCGAACATCACACTGCGCACGTCATCGTAGAGGCGTCTCTTGCGCTCGCGCATGGTCTGAAGCTCAAGGCCGTCGCCGAAGGCATCGAGAGCCAGGCCGACTGGGATGCGCTGAAAAGCCTGGGGTGCGACATGGCCCAGGGCTATTTCATCGCCCGGCCGATGGACGAGGCGGCATTCATCGGATTTTGTCGTCGATAATTTTTATCCCAGATTGTCCCTCAGCCGCCCTGCAGTCCTGTGATGACAGGAGGAGCGGAGGCATTGGCCCAAAGGCCGGCGAACCAGGCGCGCTTTCGGCGGGGCACGGAGAGCATCTGCTTGTTTTGGGATTCATCGGGATGCCAGGGAAGCGCCGACGGCGAGCGCCAAGCCATGCAAGGTGGAGAGGGTATGCTGGATTCTTGAAAGCAACACGGCCTGACGGAACAGGCTCATCTGGTTGTAGCGTGGAACGCCTTACGTGCCGGCCGTAACCGCCTGCGTTTCATTGACCGTGGGTAGCCCGAGGTCGGCGATGCGGCGTTAAGCGAGCATGGCAAAGCCCAACGCGGCTTCCGTCGTCCAGCCTGCCGCCCGGTAACGCGGCTCGGCAAGCTTCAGCCTCGGCTCCAGCGCCCACCAAGCCCGTGGCTTGGTAGATCGTCCTTTGCAGCGGCTGGGTAAGACGGGCCGCAACGATGTAGGGGATACGCTTGGCTTCCAGTGCCGTGAGGATCGCTTCGTCGAAGAAGCCGCTGTCGGCGCGCAGCAGGCTGACGATCTTGTCACCCAGATGGGCCAGCGTGGATTCGTGGAATTGCAGCAGGTTGTTGGCGCTGTGCACATGCCCGGACTCAGTCAGAAATTCACCACCATCCGCGCCTCGGCCACGAAGGCCAGGAGCGGGAGTTGTGTACCGTTCTTTCTGTCAATTCCTTTTTGCCGCGAGCTTCGAGAAAGGAGACTCTTTCATGGCGATGCGTGTCGAAACCAACCCCCTGGAAGCTGCCTATGCCGTCTTGCTCGACAATGGCCTCGATGGTGCTGGAGAAGCCCTGCGCATTCTGGTCAATGAAGCTGCCAGGATCGAGCGCGCCGAGTTCCTCGGCGCCGCCCCCTACGAGCGCACGGCCACTCGCCGTGACTACGCCAACGGCTTCAAGCCCAAGACCCTGCTCACCCGCGTGGCCAGTATCTTCCCCAACCCCGATGCCTGTCTGCGTTTGATTTCGGCCTTGCTCGCCGAACTCGACGACGACTCAGACCCACAAGGTCTATCTCAACCTCAAACCGTAACCCGACCATCATGACCACCGCCTCGGAAATTTACAGAAATGGGGGCACAATCCATTATGCCGGGCGTCGCCCTCTCGTCTTACGGCTCGCGAAACTTCGTTCCGCTCGTTTTCCCAGCAATTGCCCTTTCGGCTCATCGAGCAGATCATGCCGTACTCCTTCAGCCGCGCCTGAAAGGCGTGGC
>CAYZII010000089.1:0-6156 GCA_964478415.1 uncultured Methyloversatilis sp. | reverse complement strand
GGGAGCTCGATGCCGAAACGCTCGAGGAATGTAGGGCGCGGATCGAGGAATACGTCGTCCTGAAAGCTGGAGAATCGCGATGCGTCTGATCGTTTCGACCTGCGGAACGAGCCTGCTCACCAATGTCGCCACTCCTGAGGAGCGCAAGCTCGTGACGCGATATGCCAATGTATCCAGCGCCGGTGCCATTGCGGTTGAAGACCGGCGGTCGCTCGAAAGCTTGATCGAACAGGCCCGCGAGCAGTTCCGCGCTGCCAGCCTGCAGGAACGGGCCAAGAAATCGGCCGAATTCAATGGCCTATTCTGTTACTACGATGAAGGGCGCTTCCCTGCACCGGGCGATCTTCATTGGCTGATTGCCACCGACACCTGGCTTGGCCAGCAGACCGCCGCCATTCTCGAAGAGACGCTGACAGCACTGGGGCAGCGGGCGCAGGTTCGCCGCATTGCCGACCTCAATACCGCCAGTCTGAACGAATTCCGCCTCGCCACTGCGGAGCTCGTGCGCTTATGCAGCGAAGAGATTCGCCCCATGGGTCTGCCGACGGTCTTCAATCTCACCGGTGGTTTCAAGAGCGTGCAAGGTTTCATGCAGACCCTGGGTATGCTTTATGCCGACGAAACGGTCTATGTTTTTGAAGGCAGCCGGTCGTTGCTGCGTCTGCCGCGATTGCCGATCAGGCTCGAAGTGGCCGATACGGTGCGCAAGCACCTGCGCGCCTTCCGTCGCCTCGCGCAGCAATTGCCCGTTGCCGCCGACGAGCTAGCCGGTCTGCCGGAAATTTTCCTCTTTACCGATGGTGAAGCGACGACGCTTTCCGAGTGGGGCGAAATCGCCTGGGCGCAAGCCAAGGGCGAAGTGTTGGGCGAGCGTCTGTGGCCGCCAATCGATGCGAAGCTACGTTATGCCGAGACGCTCGAACGGAGCATGAGAGACTTTAGCCGGGAAGAGCGGGCGGTCGTCAATGAGCGGCTTGACCAGCTTGCCCGGCATCTGCTGGGCGGACCCAATCCCCGTCATCTCGACTTCAAGAAACTCGCCATGCCCCATCGCGGCCAGACCCACGAATGCGATGCGTGGGCCCAAGGAGGCGCGAAGCGCCTTTTTGGTCATTTCGAGAACGACGTTTTCGTGGTCGCCGAGTTGGCCGAGGGTTTGCATTGAATCTGCCGTCTTTCCAGCGCCGACTCTTGTCTTTACATTGAAATTCCTCATTTCATTAGACGATTTTCACGGTAATATGCCGGGATGCACCCTCGTCCGCGCCTTACTTCCGCCATTAAAGCGGCTTTACGCCGCAGCCGCATCGTCGCGCTGGTCGGGCCACGCCAGGTCGGCAAGACCACCCTTGCCCGATCCTTCGTCGCTCCAACCAGCGCCAATTACTTCGATCTAGAAGACCCGGTAAGCCTTGCGCGCCTGGCCGAGCCGCTGACGGCGCTATCCCCCTTGACCGGGTTGGTGGTCATCGACGAAATCCAACATGCTCCCCATCTCTTTCCCGTCTTGCGCGTGCTGGCCGACAGGAGTCCGGCGCCGGCAAATTTTCTGCTTTTGGGCAGTGCCTCACCCGCACTACTGCGACAATCCAGCGAATCGCTGGCTGGCCGCATCGAAATCATCGAAGTGCCGGGCTTCACCATCGACGAGGTGGGCGCGGCAAACTGCGCGACTCTGTGGCTGCGCGGCGGCCTGCCACCGGCCTTTCTCGCCGCGACGGACGAGGACAGCCGCATCTGGCGCAAAAACTATCTGCTCGCGCTGGTCGAACGTGACCTGCCGCAACTGGGCATCTCGATCGCGCCGGCCGCCTTGCAGCGTTTCCTGATCATGCTCGCCCATTACCACGGCCAGGTGTGGAATGCCGCCGAGCCGGCGCGCGCCTTGGGGCTGTCCGAAAACACCGTACGCCGCTATCTCGATCTGCTGACGGGCGCCTACCTGGTGCGCCAGCTTACACCCTGGCACGAAAACATCGGCAAGCGCCAGGTCAAGGCGCCCAAGCTCTACTGGCGCGACAGCGGCCTGCTCCACCATTTGCTGGGGATCGGCGATCCCGATGCGTTGCTCTCGCATCCCAAATGTGGCGCTTCGTGGGAAGGCTTCGTGCTGGAGCAAGCCCTTCATCGCCTGCAACCCGACGAAGCCTATTTCTGGGCCACGCATGCCGGTGCGGAACTCGATGCCTTGCTGTTCATCGCCGGGCGACGCATCGGTTTCGAGATCAAGCGCGCCGACGCGCCGCGCCTGACGCCCTCGATGCGCCACGCGCTCGAAGACCTGAGGCTGGAGCGTTTGTGGGTGATCTACCCCGGAACGCAAAGCTACCCGCTGCACGAACGTGTCCAGGTCATTCCGTTCGAGGCACTACTGGCGGAAGATTTTCGTGCGGTTGGCTGACCTCGACAAGCTTGCCGTGCCGTGTCATGAGCGCCGACTTTGCGCATAATCCTCCGGCATGAAAGCGCCGCACGATTACCCCCGCCGCATCCTGCTGTGCGTCACCGGTCTTTCCCCGCAGATCGTCACCGAGACGCTTTACGCGCTGACACAGGCGGTGCCGCCCTTTCACCCGACCGAGATCCATCTCGTCACCACCGCGGATGGTGCGCGGCTGGCCAAAGCGGCGCTCCTGCACCCCGACGGCGGGCAGTTTCACGCCTTCGTGAAAGACTACCCGACGGTCGGCAAGCCCGACTTCGCCGAGGGGAACATCCGCGTCATCGCCGGACCAGGGGGCGCACCGCTTGCCGACATCCGCACCCCGGCCGAGAACGCCGCCGCCGCCGATGCGATCACCGCGCTGATGGCGGAGCTCACGCGCGATGAGGATGCCGCGCTGCATGTCTCGATCGCCGGCGGCAGAAAGACGATGGGCTTTTATCTGGGCTACGCCTTCTCGCTTTTCGCCCGCCCGCAGGATCGGCTCTCGCACGTGCTCGTCTCGCCGCCCTTCGAATCCCATCCCGACTTCTTCTTCCCGCCGGCCAAGCCGCGCCGCCTGACCACGCGCGATGGCCGCCACATCGACACCGCCGAGGCGGTAGTCACCTTGGCCGAAATCCCCGTCGTGCTGCTGCGCCACGGTCTGCCAAAGGCTTTGGCCGAACGGCGCGCCGGCTTCGTCGAGACCGTGGCCGCGCTGCAGGAAAGCTTCGCCCCGCCGAAGCTTGTCATCGACCGCAGCACGCGGCGCGTCCTTTGTGGCCGGCGCGAAGTGGCTCTCAAGCCGGCGCTCGTCGCCTGGTTCGCCTTCTGGGCGCAAACCGCGTTGGACGGCCGGCCGATGCGCCACTGGCGCGAGATCGAACCCGCGGAATACCTCAAGCACTACGCGCGCGTCGTGGGTATTGACGCCGAAGCCTTCGAAGCCGCGCAGCGGCGGCTCAAAGACGGCATGGAAAAAGAATTTTTCGAGCAGAACAACGCCAAGCTCGAGGCGGCCTTGAAAACCTCGCTGGGGCCGGCCGCCGCGCCCTATCTCCTCGCCCGCGAAGGCCAAAAGCCGCACACCCGCCGCGGGCTGACGCTGCCCAACGACGCGATTACTATTGCCTAATGCCACATCGTCGATCTCGGACCAGCCAGGGCGAATGAAACGCGCGCAGTCGCGATCGGCACGTGATGCGTTCCGCGCTAAAGAAGGTTTTCAACCGCCGAAACCGAAGCAGCGAGCGGCTCCAGCACCAGGAGCGCCGTTTCCGGATCGGCGACGAAAGCCGCGATTTGCGTCCGGCGCGCGCGCAGCAAAGCGGCAATCGCCTTTGTCGTCACATTACCGACATGCAGCCAGATGACCTTGGGTGGCGCGCCATAGAGAAAGCTCAACTGACGGAAGTCGTTATCCTTCGACACCAGAACCAGAACCAGACCCAGATCTCCGGCAGCCTGCCAGATTTCGCGATCCGGTCGGCCATGCAGGCCGACAGTGTCGACGTGCTGGCTGGCGGGAAACTCGGTGGCCAGCATGTCGATAAGGCGCGGACTCAGGTTCTCGTCGAATAGCAGCCCAAGTCCGGACGCAACGGCAAGGGTCACGGAACTACGCCGCCAGGCGCCGTTCGCGATCGGCCGCGAACGCGAGTGCCGCGTGTATATGCTCCCTACGCAGGCTCGGAAAATCTTCGAGAATCTCGCGCTCGCTCATGCCACCGGCGAGATATTCCAAAATGTCTTGCACGGCAATGCGCGTGCCGGCAATGCACGGCTTGCCGCCGCGCACTTCGGGATCGATGCTGATCCACTTCGAAAGTTCGGCATCCATATCTCATCACCTCCGTAAAAAGCATCATACGTCAAACGCCTCTGGCAAGCTTGCCCCGCTGCCTCATTGACGCTGGCTTTTCTATGATCTTCACATGGACAAAGCCCGCACCCTCTACCTCGTCGCCTACGACGTTTGCGAACCGCAGCGGCTTCACAAGGTGTGCCGGTATCTGACCGGCTACAAGGTCGCCGGCCAAAAATCCGTGTTCGAAATCTGGGCGACGGCGGCGGAACTCGCACGCATCCGCGACGACCTCGCAAGCCTGATCGATCCAGACGAAGACCGCATCCACATCTTCGCCCTCGATCCGCGCATGAAGCCGATGCTGCACGGGCGGGCGGCGACCTTCACCGAAAACCACTTCGCCATCGTCTGACCATGAGCAGCCTCTTCGTCGACCGGCGCGGCGTCGTGCTCGAACACGAATCCGGCGCGCTCGTCTTCCGCGAAAACAATGAACGCATCGGCACCGTGCCGCTTGCGCCGATCACACGCGTTTTCCTGCGCGGCGACGTGACGCTCTCCGCATCGCTGTTGGGGCAGCTGGGCGAACGCGGCGTGGGCGTGATCGTCCTCTCGGGCCGGCGCGGCAAGCCCACCCTGCTGCTCGCCCGGCCGCACAACGACGCCGCGCGGCGCGTCGAGCAGATCAAAAAAAGCCTGGAGCCCGCCTTTTGCCTTGCCTTCGCCCGCGCGCTGATCGATCGGAAGCTTGCCCGCCAGATCGAATGGTTCGATGCCATGCGGGAACGGAACCGCATGGCGCGCTACGAACTCACCCATTACAAGGGCATCCTCGAGGCCCAGCGCGCGCGCCTTGACCAAGCCGACAGCCTCGCCGCCTTGCGTGGGCTGGAAGGCGCCGCCGCGCATGCCTATTTCGACGGCCTCAAAGCCGTGGTGCCGGAAAGCCTGCACTTCAAAAGCCGCAACCGCCGCCCGCCGAAAGACCCCTTCAACGCGTTGCTGTCGCTCACCTACACGCTCGCCCATGCGGAACTGGCCATCGCGCTCTACGGTGCCGGCTTCGACCCTTACGTCGGCTTCTATCATGCGCTCGACTATGGCCGCGAATCGCTGGCTTCCGATCTACTCGAAGCCGTGCGCCCCTTGTGCGACCGCTTCTGTCTCAAACTCGTCAAGGATCAGATCGTCACGCAAGACGACTTTTCCACGACCGAGGCCGGCTGTCTGCTCGGCAAGGCCGGCCGGGCGCGCTACTACAAGGCATACGAAGGCTACAGCGAAGTGCTGCGCGCCGGCATTCAGGCCGAAGTCGAGTTGCTGGCCGAAACCGTCGGCCACGCCATCGAAGCGCCGCCTTTCGACGCAGACGCCGAGGAGGTGCTCGAATGAGCGACTACGTGATTTGCTACGACATCAGCCACCCGAAGCGCCTGGGGCGCGTCTTTCGGGCGCTCAAAAAGCGCGCGCTGCCACTGCAATATTCCGTTTTCCTCTTTACCGGCGACGAGCGGGCGCTGGAATGCTGCATCGCCGATGTTGCACCCCTCATCGACGAAAAGGAAGACGACCTGCGGGCCTACCCCTTGCCAAAGCGCGGGTTCAAGGCGCGGCTGGGCAAGGCGGCGCTGCCCGAAGGCATCCAGTGGAGCGGACTGCCCACTGCGTGGTAAATTGACCGCCATGCCAGCCCGGAACCTGACACGCAAAGACAACTCCCCGCGCAGCGCGGCTTTTCCCGAGCGCCGCCGACAAGTTGTTGTTTCTCTGGAGGAAATCACAAGCTGACAGTCAGCAAAACGCCCTGAAAACAAAGGGATTGAGACTTTTCATAACGGGCGTTTTTGTTTACCCACCTGTCAGCAAAACGCCCTGAAAACAAAGGGATTGAGACGGCATGAATTGAGCCGCTGCGTGCGGGCCT
>CAYZII010000088.1:0-6396 GCA_964478415.1 uncultured Methyloversatilis sp. | reverse complement strand
CAATTCCGTGTCCAAAAGAATGGCGGGCGGGACAGCCGATGGCCAGTGCTTGTCTGCAACCTCTTGACCGCCTGCGCCGATAAAGTATGGTTACGCTTTTTCTGAACGGTAAAGGGAGGGAGTCATGGCTCAGACACGCATCGTCCTCGACGAATCGGAAATTCCGACGCATTGGTACAACATCATTCCCGACTTGAATCATCCGCCCGCTCCGCCGCTGGGGCCGGATGGTCAACCGGTGACGCCCGACAAGATGTTGGCGATCTTTCCGGAAACCATCCTCGAACAAGAGATGTCGGGCGAGCGCTGGATAGCGGTCCCCGAGGAGGTGCGCAAGATTTACGCGTTGTGGCGCCCGAGCCCCTTGTGTCGCGCCGAGCGGCTGGAAAAGCTGCTCGGCACGCCTGCGAAGATTTTCTACAAGTACGAGGGCGTCTCGCCCGCCGGTTCACACAAGCCGAATTCCGCCGTTGCTCAGGTGTACTTGAACAAGATCGCCGGCACGACACGGCTGGTCACGGAAACCGGTGCCGGCCAGTGGGGTTCGTCGCTGGCGCTCGCCGGGCAAATGTTCGGTCTGCCAGTGCGCATCTACATGGTCAAGGTCAGCTACGAACAAAAGCCTTATCGTCGCCTGATGATGCAGACCTGGGGTGGCGAGGTGCTCGCCAGTCCGACGAATCTGACCAAGGCCGGACGGGATGCGCTGGCGCGGGACCCTGAAAATCCCGGCAGTCTCGGTATTGCGATCTCCGAAGCGGTCGAAGAGGCGGTGACGGTGCCGGGGACCAAATATGCGCTGGGTTCGGTGCTCAACCACGTGATCCTGCACCAGACGATCATCGGTCTGGAGGCAAAGAAACAGTTCGAGAAGATTGGCCTCTATCCGGACATGGTGTTCGCGCCCTGCGGCGGCGGCTCGAACTTCGGCGGCGCGGCCTTTCCCTTCCTTGCCGACAAGGCGGCCGGCGACAGGCGCGCCCACAATCTGCGCTGTGTCGCGGTCGAGCCCGCTTCCTGCCCGACGCTGACCAAGGGCGTTTATGCCTATGACTTTGGCGACGCGACCGGTTACACGCCGCTGATGAAGATGTATACGCTCGGCCATGACTTCATGCCCCCGGGCATCCATGCCGGCGGCTTGCGCTATCACGGCGACAGTCCGCTCGTCTCGCAGCTCTACCACGAGAAGCTGATCGAGGCGGTGGCCGTGCCACAGGTGGCGACTTTCGAGGCCGGCGTGATGTTCGCGCGCGCCGAGGGGATCATCCCGGCGCCCGAATCCTGTCATGGCATCCGGGCCTGCATCGACGAGGCGTTGCGTTGCAAGGAAACCGGCGAGCCGAAAGTGCTGTTCTTCAACCTCTCCGGTCATGGCCATTTCGACATGAGCGCCTATGAGAGCTACTTCGCCGGCAAGCTCGAAGATTTCGACTATCCGGCCGAAGCGATCCAGGAGTCGCTCAAACATCTGCCCAAGGCGGGCTGATCCGTTGCGATGCGCCTGACATTTCTGATCCTGCTCATCACGAATGTCGTGCTCTTCTTCTTGGGACAGGGCTATCTCAGCAGTCAGGATACCGGACGCGAGCCGGCACGCTTGACGCAGCAAGTGGGGGTCGAGAAGCTTACCGTTACCAGGGCCAAATGAGTTTCGTCGTCGGTCTGACGGGCGGCATTGGCAGTGGCAAGAGCGCGGCAGCCGAACGCTTTGCCGCGCGCGGCGCGGCAATCGTCGATACCGACGCGATCGCTCACGAGCTGACGGTGGCTGGAGGCGCCGCGATCCCGCCGATTTGCGCGGCTTTCGGCGCCGAGGTGTTGACACCCGAGGGTGCACTCGACCGGGCGTTGATGCGCCGGCGCGTGTTTGCCGATCCTGCCCAACGCAAGCGGCTCGAGGCGATCCTCCATCCACTGATTCGTGCCGAGAGCGAGGCGCGTCTGTACCGTCTTGCCAGCGCCGAATATGCGATCCTGGTCGTACCGCTGCTCATCGAGGCGGGTGATTACCGCACGCGCGTCGATCGCATCTGTGTCGTCGATTGTCCCGTGGCACTGCAAATCGAGCGCGTGATGGCTCGTAGTGGGCTGTCAAAGGAAGAAGTGGAAAAGATCATCGCTGCGCAGGCAAGGCGCGAGGAGCGGCTGGCCTGCGCCGACGATGTCATCGACAACTCCGGTGACTTTTCCGCGCTCGATGCCCAGGTCGCGCGATTGCACGAAAAATATCTCGATCTCGCCAGCGCCCGCAGGGAGAAGATAATGTGATGGCGGCAGTTTTCTGGCCTGTTTCGGGTTGAGATTTGCAGGCGATTCGGTCAGAATGCGCAAGATTTACCTCCGGGCCGCCGTGTGATCACCTACGATTACCCCCTGAACGAGCGTATCCGCACCCTGCTGCGGCTCGAGGACCTGTTCGACCGCACGCTGCATTTCATGCGCTCGGACGATCCGGAATCCCACCATGTCGCCTTGGTCACCCTGTTCGATATTTTCGAGATCGTCAGCCGTGCCGATCTGAAGGTCGATCTCGTCCAGGAGCTCGAGCGCCAGCGCCAGACATTGCTTTCCTTTCGCAACAATCCCGACATTTCCGAGGAGGCGCTCAATGGCGCGCTATATGAGATCGAGCAGGCCTCCGCGGCGTTGTTGGCGATGCAAGGCAAGACGGGCCAATACATCCGGGAAAACGAATGGCTGATGAGCATCAAGAACCGTTGTGGCATCCCGGGTGGCGTATGCGAATTCGATCTGCCTGCCTACCATTTCTGGCTCAACCGCGATGCGGCACAACGCCGCGGTGAACTCGAAGGCTGGGTTGCGCCATTGTTGCCGATTCGCGAGGGGCTGGGTATCGTGCTGCGCCTGCTGCGTGCTTCCGGGCATCCCGAACGGCAATGCGCGCTGCGGGGCACCTTCCAGTTGATGCTCTCGGGGCGCACCGCCCAGCTCATCCGCCTGCGTGTGCCGCGCAGCCATGCGGTGGTGCCGGAAATCAGTGCCAACAAATATGCGCTCAACATCCGCTTCACGGTGCCTGACACGGAAATGCGTCCGCGCCAGACCGAAAGCGACATCTCTTTCGAGCTGACCTTCTGTAACCTGTGAGGTAGCCGTGAGTCAGCCGCGTATCGTCAATTGCCCGCAATGCGGCAAGCCGGTGCGCTGGGGACCGGAGAGTCCTTGGCGGCCATTTTGTTCCGCACGTTGCAAGAACATCGATCTCGGCGCCTGGGCGAGCGAGGCGTATCGAGTGCCGGGAACCGAGCCGCCGGATGATTTCAGCGCATTGGAGCAGAATCCCAGGCCGCACGAATAGCGGCGATGCCCTGTGCGCCGGCTTCGAGGGCTTGCGGCAGATCGGCGGCCGACAAACCCCCGATCGCATAGACCGGCAGCGGCAGGCCGACGATCATCTGCGCGAAGCGCTGCCAGCCGATGCCAGCAATGCCAGGATGGGTCGTCGTGGCTTTGACCGGACCGAGAACGCAGAAATCGAGGCCAAGCCGGGCGGCATGTTCCAGTTCCTGCCGTTCGTGACAAGAGGCGCCGACGAGTGGAAAAGGGGGGCGCTGGGCCAGCCCCATCAACTGACGAGCCGTCAGATGCAGGCCATCGGCGCCGACCGCACGGGCCAGTTGGGCATCGCCATTGACCAGCACGCGGGCACCGTATTGGCGGCAGTGAGCCACGGCACTTGCAGCAAAGGCTTCGCGTTCCATTTCCGGCAGTGTGGCTTCGCGCAGTTGTACGAGCCGCAAGCCCCGTTGCAGCGCCGCGTCGAGTGCGGCGAGTTGCCGGCGCGTACCGATCTGCCAGGCATGGGTGATGCCATAGACATCGGGCAGGGCGAGGGCGGCCAGCACCGGGGCGTTCGCCGGCAGCATCGGAGAAACGTCGGGTGCCCCCGGCGTTTGCCAGGAAAGAGCGGTATGGACGTGGTCGTGGATTTCGCCGCGCCATTCCAGGACGCGAAAGAAATGCAGCCGCACATGGGCGTGTTCGTAGACATGCTTGCGCACGATCCACGGCGTGGCGCGGAACACTTCGATGCCGAGCTCTTCCCGGAGCTCGCGCAGGAGGGCTTCGCGTGGTGTCTCGCCGGTTTCGACCTTGCCCCCCGGAAATTCCCAATAGCCAGGGTAGAAGGTGTTGGCGGCGCGCTGACCGAGCAGGAAATGCCCGTCAGGCCGCAGGATGACTGCCGCGGCGACCTCGGTGACGCTGCTCACTTGCACATCCTGCCGGCGTAATCACGCGCGAACTGCCAGGCGACACGGCCGCTACGCGAACCGCGCGCCAACGCCCATTGCAGCGCCTCTTGACGCCAGTCGTGCCGTGCCGCCAGCGCCGATTTTTTGTTGCGGCCCCCGCCGCGCCCGGCTGTTTGCCGTTGCGCCGGTTGCGTGTCGACGCCGAAATGCGCCAGCCAGTGCGCGCAAATGTCAAGGTAGCGCTCCTGATCGAAGGGATAGAACGACAGCCACAGACCGAAGCGTTCGGAGAGCGAGATCTTTTCCTCCGTGGTCTCACCGGGGTGGATTTCGCCCTCCGGCCCGCGGCTCGTTTCGAGGTTCTCGCTCATCCGCTCGGGCATCAGGTGACGCCGGTTCGAGGTGGCGTAGATCAGCAGGTTTTCCGGCGCGCCGGCGATCGAGCCGTCCAGCGCGCTCTTCAGCGCCTTGTAGCCAGGTTCGGAAGCCTCGAACGAGAGATCGTCGCAGAAAACGATGAAACGTTCCGGTCGCTTAGCGATCAGTTCGATGATGTCGGGTAAAGCGAGCAGATCGTCGCGATCGACCTCGATGAGCCGCAAGCCGCGTTTAGCGAATTTCATCAGCACGCCTTTGACCAGCGAGGACTTGCCGGTGCCGCGTGCGCCCGTCAGGAGAACGTTGTTGGCGGGACGGCCTTCGACGAACTGGCGCGTGTTGCGCTCGATCGCCGCCTTTTGCGCATCGATGCCCTTCAGGTCGGCAAGACGGATCTTGTGAGGATGATGCACGGGTTCGAGCCGCCGGCCACGCCAGCGGTAGGCGATCGCGCTCCAGTCGGCCGGCGCGGGCGGCGGCGGCAGAAGAGCTTCGGCACGGTCGATGAGTGCAGTCAGGCGCGTGATCAGTGTTTCGAGGTCGGACATCGGGTAAGCTTCCATCCATGGGACGATGCCGCAATTTAGCACTGGCGCTGCTGATCTGGCTGGCCGGTTGTGCCGTGGTTCCGCCTCCCGCGCCCAAGTGTCCGCCCTGTCCGCCGGCCAGACCGGCGGCGAAGCCTTACGAACCCGCCGCCTGGAGCGAGTTGCCTGGTTGGGAACGCGAAGATCATCAGGCGCTGTTCGAACTTTTCCGCGCCCAATGTGCGAAGATCGGCAACAAACCGTTGTGGCTGGCAACCTGCGAGGCGGCGCAGAATGCCTCGTTTCCCGCTGCAGCGGCTGCGAGAGCCTGGTTCGAGCAGCATTTTCGCCCCTGGGCGCTCACCAATCCCGACGGCTCGCGCGAAGGCTTGCTCACGGGTTATTACGAGCCGGTAGTGCGTGGCAGCCGGACGCGAAAGCCGCCCTATCTGACGCCAGTATTCAGCCCGCCCGACGATCTGATCGTCGTCGATCTCGCCAGCCTCTATCCTGAACTCAAACACATGAGATTGCGCGGCAGGCTCGATGGGCGTCGGCTGATTCCCTATTACAGCCGCGCCGAATGGGCCGCCGAGGAAGAAAAGCGCGCCGAGCGGGCGCTGCTTTGGGTGGATGATCCAGTCGATTTTTTCTTTCTGCAAATCCAGGGGTCCGGTCTGGTCGATCTCGACGACGGCAGCCGCGTGCGCATCGGCTATGCCGACCAGAACGGCCATCCTTATCGCTCCATCGGCCGCTGGCTGATCGAACAAGGTGAATTGCAGCCCCATGAAGCATCGATGCAAGGCATCAAGGCATGGGCGGAAAGGAATCCCCAGCGTCTTGCTGAACTGCTGAACGTCAACCCGAGTCTGGTTTTTTTTCGCGAGCTGCCCGCCAGCGGCAGCGGTCCCCCAGGCGCCTTGGGGCTGCCGCTCACCCCGGCGCGCTCACTCGCCGTCGACCCCCGTTTCACACCGCTGGGCGCCCCGGTCTGGCTGGTGGCGTCCACTGCCAACGGCCAGGAAAACATCACCCGTGCGATGCTGGCGCAGGATAGCGGGGGCGCAATCAAAGGCCCAGTGCGCGCCGATTACTACTGGGGGAGTGGCGCAGAAGCCGGAAAACTTGCCGGCAATATGAAATTAAAGTGTAAGATGTGGGCCTTGTTGCCACATTGGTATAAGCCATAAAAAAACAAAAAACTATCGAGGCACGGGCATGAGCACCTTGAAACGCAAGACGCTAATCTTCTTTGGCGGCATTCTGGCCGT
>CAYZII010000087.1:0-6401 GCA_964478415.1 uncultured Methyloversatilis sp. | reverse complement strand
CTGTAAGCAAACGACAAGCCCGGCATGACCGGCCATTCTGGCTTTTCGAGGAGAGCGCATGAGCATGACCCAGGATGAACTCAAACGGGCCGTCGCCCAGGCGGCGGCGGATTATGTCGCGCAGCAGGTACCGGCTGGCAGCATCATCGGCGTCGGCACCGGTTCGACAGCGAACTTGTTCATCGACGCGCTGGCAAGAATCAAGCCGCACATCGGTGCGACGGTGGCCAGCTCGGAAGCGACTAGAAAGCGCCTTGAAGGGCATGGCATCGAGGTGCTCGATCTGAACAAGGTGACCTCGCTTCCGGTTTATGTCGATGGCGCCGACGAGATCAATGAGCGGCTGGAAATGATCAAAGGTGGCGGCGGGGCACTGACACGTGAGAAGATCGTCGCCGCGGTGGCGGAGAAATTTGTCTGCATCTGCGATGAAAGCAAGCTGGTGTCGGTGCTCGGCAAGTTCCCGCTGCCGATCGAGGTGATCCCGATGGCGCGCGCCTATGTCGCGCGCGAGATCGTCAAGCTCGGCGGCCAGCCGAAGCTGCGCGAGGGTTTCGTCACCGACAATGGCAACGTGATTCTCGACGTGCATGGCTGGCAGATCGCCGATGCGGCTGGGCTGGAGACGACGCTGAACCAGATCGTCGGCGTCGTTACGAATGGCTTGTTCGCGCGCCGTGGTGCGGATCTGCTGCTGCTGGGAACGCCGCAGGGTGTCAAGCAGATGCGCAAACAGTAAAACCAGCTTTCATGCCGTGGTTGCGGTGCCCCCACGGCATGAAAAGCCCGCCCCTTTTACCCTCCTCTCAGGGGGTTCGAAACTGGCTCGCTGCGCTCGCAAACCGAAGGGGCACCCCCCGCGCAGCGGTTTGCGCCTTCGGCGCGTGCCGCGCCCCTTGGGGCGGCCCGGCGGGCGCGCTGCATTTTCACACTAATCCGGGCACAGAAACGCTGCACGGGCTTAGATTGTGAAATAACGAACTTGAAGTTTTTATTTTCACAATATAGCCTGGGCGTGTTAGGATGCGCAAATGATCGAGCGCGAACTTGCCGGTGAGTTGAGGAAATCCGCTGCCGAATACCCGGTGGTGACGATTCTCGGGCCGCGGCAGTCCGGCAAGACGACGCTCGCGCGCATGACCTTCCCGGACAAACCCTGGGTGTCGCTTGAAGACCCCGATGTGCGCCTCGCGGCCGAGGCCGATCCGCGCGGCTTTCTTGGACAGTTTGCATCCGGCGTGATCCTGGACGAGGTGCAGCGGCTGCCGGCGCTGCTTTCCTACCTGCAAGGCATCGTAGACCGCGCAGGCGGACGCGGGCGGTTCATCCTGACCGGCTGCCACCAGCCGCGCCTGCATGAGGCAATCAGTCAGTCGCTGGCGGGGCGCACGGCGGTGCTGACGCTGTGGCCGTTTTCCCTGTCCGAACTGCGGCATTACGGGTCGGGCTGGGATGCCTTCGAAATGATCGTGCGCGGCTTTTACCCGCGGGTGCACGAAGAAAGGCTCGAAGCGCGCCGGTTCTACAATGGCTATGTCCAGACCTATGTCGAGCGCGATGTGCGCGCTCTGATCCAGCTGCGTGATCTAGCGGCGTTTCAGAAATTCCTTGTGCTGCTGGCAGGCCGGATCGGCCAGGTGCTGAATATGGCCTCGCTGGCCAACGATGTCGGGGTGTCGGCCACTGCTCTGAGGCAATGGCTTGCGGTGCTCAAGGCTTCTTACCTTGTGTTCGAGCTGCCCCCATGGTTCGAAAATGTCGGCAAGCGGGTGATCAAGTCGCCGAAGCTCTATTTCTCCGATGTCGGCCTGGCAGCCTTTCTGTTGGGGATTCATACTGCGGAACAGGCAAGCCGCGACCCCTTGCGCGGCAATCTCTACGAAAACCTGATCGTCGCCGACGTGATGAAGCGATTCTGCAACGCAGGTATACGCCCGGACCTGTTCTTTTACCGCGACACACATGGCAACGAGGTGGATCTGCTGATCCGCCAGGGCCGGCGGCTCACGCCGGTGGAGATCAAGTCGGCCAGCACGCTCTCCACCGAGTTTCTGAAAGGCATTCAGCGTTTCAGGCAGGCCGTGGGTGATGGACAGCCCGTAGTTGATGGCCTCGTGCTCTATAACGGCGATATCCAGCATCAGGTGCAGGGGGTGCGCGTCCTGAACCCGCTGCATCATCACGATTGGCTGGTGGTAAAGTGAATTCCTAGCGCCCGCGGCCTAAGCGCGAGCCGGACTTGGGCCATTGTCTGGCTCTGCCGGTAGTGTAGGCATTGGGCTTGTCAGCGGAATGATCGCGCCGACGCTCCCCGCGCGATTGGCTTGGCGCGATAAGGTCAACCTTCGCCGTCGGTGACTTAATTCACATCCGGAAAAATTCGCTAACTACGCGGTGGGACGTAGCCTTGCACCCGATCTGCGCCACTGCCAAAAAAATGCTTTTCGGCCTGTTCGGCGAGATATTTGCGGTGCGAGGGGTCGGCGAGGTTGAGACGGTTCTCGTTGATGATCATCGTTTGCAGGCGCAGCCATTGCTGCCAGGCTTCTTTCGATACGTTTTCGAAGATGCGCTTGCCGAGTTCGCCGGGCATCGGCGGGAAATCGAGACCTTCGGCCTCGCGGCCGAGCTTGACGCATTTGACGGTTCTGGCCATGGGTAAGTCCTTTGCTCGAGCGGGTAATACGGGTGGCACGATTCTACAGGGTCTTGACCAGCACTTTCGAGCGCCGCCGATAGTTGTAGAGCTCGCGGCGCTGCTCGGGCAGGGCGCCGATATCGGTGAGCTCGAAACCGCGTTCGGTGAACCAGTGTGCGGTGCGTGTCGTCAAAACGAACAGCCGTTTCAGCTTCAGCTTTTTCGCACGTTCCTCGATATGGCGGCGCAACCGGTCGCCATAGCCCATTTCGCGGTATTCGGGCATCACCGCGAGACAGGCGAGTTCGCCGGCCTTGGCGTCCGAGAACGGATAGAGCGCCGCGCAGCCGATCACCGTGCCATCGAGTTCCAGCACCGAAAAGCGTTCGATTTCCATCTCGATGCGTTCGCGGCCGCGCTTGACCAGTGTGCCGTCCGCTTCGAGCGGCGCGATCAGCGTCAGGATCGCGCCGACATCCTCGATCTTCGCGTCGCGCAGCCGTTCCAGAGGTGCATGGGTAAGAACCGTGCCGATGCCATCGCGCGTAAAGAATTCCAGCAACATCGCCCCGTCGCGCCGCCGGTCGAGGAAGTGCACGCGTCCGACGTGGTTGCCGCGCACTGCGCGCAGGGCACCTGGCAGCACGCGGCTGACTTCCGGTGATTGCTTGATACGTTTTTTCAGCAATGCCGCACCTTCATCGGCGGTGAGCGCATCGATGCGTTCCCCACGGCGATCGACGATGCCGGGGGCATCGCAGAGGAAGATCAGCTTGTCGGCGCGGATCGCCGTCGCGACGGCCTCCGCGACTTCCTCCCAGGCGAGATTGAAGATTTCGCCGGAGGGTGAGGCCCCGAGCGGCGAGATCAGCACGACGTTTTCCTGCGCCAGGTCGGCCTGGATTTCCTCGGCGATGACGTTGCGCACCGCGCCGGTGTAGTGATGGTCGATGCCGTCGATGACGCCGACCGGCTTCGCGGAGATGAAGTTGCCACCGGTCACGCGCAGGAAAGCGCCGGCGAGCGGTGTGTTCGGCAAGCCCTGCGAGAGCATCGCCTCGATCTCGATGCGTAAGGCGCCGATCGCGCGCTTGACGCATTCCAGCGCTGCGGCGTCGGTGATGCGCAGCCCTTTGTGAAAACGTGGTGTCAAGCCGCGCGAAGCCATTTCGGCATCGATCTGCGGCCTAGCACCATGCACCAGCACGAGGCGGATGCCCATGCTGTCGAGCAGCGCGATGTCATGAATGAGGGCTTGTGCCTGATCGCGCTCCAGCAGCGCCTCGCCGCCGAAGGCGATGACGAAGGTGCGGCCACGAAAGGCATGAATGTAAGGCGCAGCCTGGCGCACCCAGGCGACCAGCCGTTCATCGGCGTGGGCTGTTTCGCTCGTTTCCGTCATCGTTGTCCTTTCTTTCCCTTGCTGCCAGCGACGGGCGTATTTTGCAGCGCTGCTTCCAGCCGCTCGCAGATCGTGCGCAGGATCTCGACGCGTGCATGATGCTTGTCCTCCGCCGCGATCAGCGTCCAGGGCGCCGTGCTGGTGCTGGTGCGATCGATCATGTCGCAGACGGCCCGATGGTAAGCGTCCCATTTCTCACGGTTACGCCAGTCTTCGGCGGTGATCTTGAAGCGCTTGTAATCGGTCTTCTCACGCGCTTCGAAGCGCCGCAACTGTTCTTCCTTGCTGATCTGCAGCCAGAACTTGACGACCACCGCGCCCGCTTCGGCCAGTTCGTGCTCGAAGTCGTTGATTTCTGCATAGGCGCGCAGCCAGTCGGCCTCGCTGCAATAACCCTCGATGCGTTCGACCAGCACGCGGCCATACCAAGAGCGATCGAAGATCGCCACACGGCCGGCGCGCGGCACATGGCGCCAGAAACGCCACAGATAAGGCTGGGCGCGTTCCTCTTCGGTCGGAGCGGCGACCGGCACGATCTGATATTGCCGCGCATCGAGAGCCTGTGTCACACGGCGGATGCTGCCCCCCTTGCCGGCGGCATCGACGCCTTCGAAGACACAGATCAGCGAATGCTGTCGGAAGCGCTGATCACGCACCAGCTCGGCGAGCCGCCCCTGCCACTTGGCGAGCTGGGTTTCGTATTGCTGTTTGGAGAGTTTCTTCGTCAGATCGAGCTCGGTGATCACGTCGCGGCCGTCCAGATACGGCTGCGGTGGCGGGGCAACTGGCGTTGCCTGCCGCCCCTCGTCAGCGAGCCGTTTGCGCAGCGCGTCGAGGATGATCTTGCCGACCGTTAGCGAACGGTAGCGATCGTCTTCGCCCGAGACGACGATCCAGGGCGCCCAAGGGGTGTTGGTCAGGCGCAGCACATGGCCGGCGACCTCCTGGAGTTTGTCGTAGGTTTTCAGGCGCTCCCAATTCCATTGGGTGACACGCCAGGCGGTGCGCGGATCCTTCGCCAGCGCCTTGAGGCGCCGTTTCTGGCCTTGCTTGGTCAGATGCAGCCAGAATTTGAGCACCAGCGCCCCTTCGTTGACGAGCATCTGCTCGAAACGGTTGATCTGGTCGATACGTGCATCGAGCGCCGCCTGCTTGATCTTGCCGGTGATGCATTCCTGGATCGGGTTCGAATACCAGGAGCCGGCGAAGATACCGATCCTGCCTTTGGGCGGCAGCGCGCGCCAGTAACGCCACATGAATGGGCGCTCACGCTCCTCATCGGTCGGCTCGGCAAAGGCCAGCGTCGACAGAAAGCGCGGATCCATCCACTCGTAGAGCAGGTTGATGGTCTCGCCCTTGCCGGCGCCATCCTGCCCGGAGACCAGGATCAGCGCCGGGAAGCGGGCCTGCTCCTTGAGTTCGTACTGCGCATCGAGCAGCCCGGTGCGCAGGGGCGGCACCATGCTTTTCCATGTCGCCTTGTCGATCTTGTGGCCGATCTCGGCGGATTCGAACATTGGGTTGCCTCCCTAAAAGTCGCCCCACAGCGCCTGCAGCGCGGCCAACAGCGCCGCCCCAGCGGTTTCGCTGCGCAGCACGCGCGGCCCGAGACGCACCGCGAGGCAGCCAGCCAGGCGCATGGCCTCGATCTCTTCTTCGTCCCAACCCCCTTCTGGGCCCACCACGGCAATGATCTCCGTCTTCGGACACGGCAATTCCCGCAAGCTCTGTTGCGCTGTTGGTGAAAGGACGAGACGGACTGCACTTTCCCTTTGCGATTGCGCCAGATATTGAAGGAGATCGACGACCGGGGCAACCACGGGAACCCGGTTACGACCACATTGCTGGCAGGCGGCGGCAGCAATCGCGTTCCAATGTGCGACACGACGGGCCATGCGTTCGGGAGAAAGGCGCATCACGCTGCGCCGCGAGGCGACGGGCTGAATCCTCATGACCCCCAGCTCGACGCATTTTTCGACGACCCAGTCCATCTTGTCGCCGGCCGGCAATGCTTGCACCAGCGTGACCGTCAAGGGGGATTCGCGCTCGATGGCGCGGAATTCGCCCAGCAGCGCGCGTGCCGTTCGATGAGCGCCGACTTTCAGCGTCGCGCACCATTCGCCACCCGTGCCGTCGAAGAGGATGAGAGGATCACCCTCTTTCATGCGCAGCACCTTGAGCGCGTGGTGCGCGGCGGCCTCGGGCAATTCGACCAGCGCACCAGGGGGCAGTGAGGGAGGACAATGGAAGCGCGGTATCATTTCTTCATTATTTCACAAGCAAACCAGCGCCGGCCCGTGAAAGTGGTTAGCGTGGAACGCCTGAACAGCCGACCGTGGCCGCCTGCGTTTCATTGACCGT
>CAYZII010000086.1:1440-6947 GCA_964478415.1 uncultured Methyloversatilis sp. | reverse complement strand
GCATGGTGCATGTCGTCCATCGAAGTCTGCTGGCGGGCCTGGTCGGTGTGCATCGGGCACAGAAACCCTGCTGAACCGATGCGCCAGGCGAGACGGCTAGCCGCGTTGAACCGGCTGTTGCTCGTCGCCTACAGCAGGCGCACTGCGCAGGCTGTGCTGCAACGTCTGCCCATGCCGGCGGTGTTGCCCTGGCTGGATCGCCTGCTGGCGAACAACGTCACCAAAGAGGTGCGCAAGGACCGCGAAGTGATCTTCAGTGCGTCACGCGCGGCGTTCGAGCAGCGACGGCTCGAGGATGCCGAGCTGCGCCGCTTGCTGACAGTCTTCCGGACCATCGACCGCGAGTTTCTCGCCACGATGTGCAGCCCGCTGGAGATCCCGGTGCCTTACGAACAGATCGAGCCACTGCGCGCCGAGCGCATCCAGCGCCTGTTCGAGGCCACACGACGGGTTTGTCAGGCTGGGGCGGGGCAACCGTCGCTGCGTGCAGCTTTGGTCACGGCATTTCCCGGCGAAGCGCTCGAACGGCTGCTGTCCGACTTGATGATTTCCTATGCACAGGAGACGCGTGCGATCGGCGCGGCGGTGCGTATGCCGACGCTGTTGCAGCCGCTGCGCCGGCGCGTGCTGGCCAGCCTGTACGAGACGATGGCCAGGATAGCCAGCGAGCTGGCGCGTGAGGCTGCCAGCCGGCTCAGGGCTGGCCGCGTCGCGAGTCAGAATTTGCCGGCATCGAGTTGCAGCGGCAATTCCTTCGTCACCTGATCGAAACGCAGGATGCGCTTGCCTTTGTGCTCCTTCAGGAATTCCTCGGCGTCTTCCTTGCTGGCGAGGGGCACGAACTCGTGCCCCATCGGGCCGAGCACATCCGAGCCGATCACATAAAAGGCCGATTTCGCGTCGATGCTCTGCAGGTTGTAGTAGTCGGTGACGGCCATCTGCGTGATCATCTCGCGCGAGTGATTGGGCGCGTATTTCGGCGCATCGAACCAGAACTTGAACATGTCCTTCGCGCCATCGAAGAAATGCGCATGCCCATCCTTGTAGAGGATCGTGGCGACCCAGTGCGGATATTTGGCGACTAGCATGCCGCACACCGGGCAGAGGTCTTTCGGCCCTGGCTTCGGCAGCCGGTCGAAAGGCAGCGGTGGTTTGGCGAATGACTGGGGCGTCTGGGCGGCGGCGGCCGCCGCCCACAGACCCAGACAGGTACCGCAGAAATGGCGACGTTTCATCAGTGATGCTTGTGCTCCATCGGCGCGGCACCTTTCTGCTGCTCCATCATCTTCTTGCGGCGCTCAGCGCGGTTCTTGCGAATGCGTGCGACGTCCTTCGCCATGTCGGTGTAGGCGGCGAGCAGCGCCTGGTCGAAGCCGACGATCTCGCCGCCATTGGCGGCCTGGGCGGCCTTGGCCGCTTCCTGGCTGCCATAGGCAACCTTGCTGTTCGCGGTCATCACGCCGGGAATCTTGCTGCCGACGAGGAATCTTGCCTTGTCGACCTCGATCAGTGGCTTCGGCTCTCCCGCCGGGGCATTATCGGCGACCCAGATCACTTTCGGTTCGCGGTCGACGTTGAGCGACAGCGAGATCGCCGCGCAATGCAGCGAGCAAGTGCCATCGGGCAGATCATCGCTGTACTGGATCAACATCCGGGAATGATGGAACTGGCGGCGATCCATGCCGCAATAGGGACACTTCGGGTATTTCTCGATGTCATTGACATTGGGCTGGGGATCGGCAGGTTTCTTTGGGATGAACTGCAGTGGCGTGCCATCGCCTTCGCAGACCGCGGCCTGGCTGGAACGCGCAGCGACGGCAAGGCTTGCGCCGGCAAACAACGAAAGTTTCAAAGCGGAACGACGATCCATCGCAGATCTCCTTTGAGTTACGGGCTGGAATGAATATAGCCCAGAGTCATGCCACCCCTCTGCGACGAATTGTCGCAGTCATCGTGATAGTGGCGTTCGCTTAAGTTTGCATTAAGCCGCTGTTAAGCGGCAGTTAAGGAGCAGCGCTCAGACTTCGCAGCGTTTTCATCACCATGGGAGCTCATCATGAAACGACCCATCATTGCTTTCGCGCTTACCTGCGCTGCCCAGGTCTGGGCGGCCACCCCCACTGAATTGCTCGCTCAGTATCAGAGTGAGGCGACTAAATCCTCCGCTGGGTTTGCGGCTTCCGCCCAGCGTGGCGCCGCTTTCTTTCAGCGTTCCTTCGGCATCAACGCGAAGATGCCGGCCTGCACGAGCTGCCATACCGAGAATCCCAAGCAGCCTGGGCGCCACGCCGTCACCGGCAAGCCGATCAAGCCGCTCTCACCGGTTGCCAATCCGGAGCGCTTCACCGAGCCCGCAAAGGTCGAGAAATGGTTCAAACGCAATTGCACCGAGGTGGTGGGGCGGGAATGCACCGCCGCCGAGAAAGCCGATTTCATCGCCTTCTTGATGCAAGGAGCTTGAGATGAAGAAAAAACTGCTTTTGCTGGTCATGCTCTTTCCGCTTTCTGCGCTGGCAGACAAGCTGCGCCTGCCCGCCGATATGCCGCCCGTCTATCAGACTGAATGCGGCAGCTGCCACTTGGCCTTCCCACCTGGTCTGCTGACGGCGGACGACTGGCGGCAGGTGATGCAGCGGCTCGACAGACACTATGGCGATAATGCCAGTCTCGATGAGAACACGCGCCGGGTCATCGAAGATTTCTTGGTGCGTCATGCCGGCAGTCGCTGGAGCTGGAAATACGGCGCTGGCGGCACGGCACGCAAGGACGAGCCACCGCGCCTGACGGCCTCAGCGTGGTTCCAGCGCAAGCACCGTGAAGTGTCGGCCGCCGACTGGCGGCATCCGAAGGTCGGCTCGCCGGCCAACTGCGCGGCCTGCCATACCCGGGCGGAGCAGGGCAGCTACCGCGAGCGCGAGATCGTGATGCCTTCGGGACGACGTTGGGAGGATGATTGAGATGAAGCCGATCTTGGTCTGGGACTGGCCGGTGCGTATCGGCCATTGGCTGCTGGTCGTCGCCTTCGTCGTCGCCTGGCTCACCGCCGAAAGTGAATCCTGGCGGCTGGTGCATGCGGCAGCGGGCGGAGTCGTCGTCGGCGTGATCCTGTTCCGTCTCGTCTGGGGCGTCATCGGCACGCGCCACGCGCGGTTTACCAGCTTCGTGCGCGGGCCAGGTGCGGCCCTCGGCTATCTCAAGGGTCTGCTGACCGGCAACGCGCCGCACACCACCGGCCACAACCCCGCCGGCGGCTGGGCGATCCTCGCCTTACTGGCGCTCGGTCTGGCGGATGGCGCGAGCGGCTGGGCGATCTACAACGATCTGGGCGACCATTGGGTCGAGGAACTGCACGAAGGACTGGCCAATGCGATGCTCGCCGTCGTGTTGCTGCATGTCGGCGGCGTGATCGTCGGCAGCCTCGCGCATCGGGAAAACCTGGTGCGTGCGATGCTCACCGGCTACAAAAGAGGTGAAGTGAGCGAGGCGATCGCTTCGGCGCGCGCGTGGGCGATCCCGCTGCTGCTGGCTGCGGCTGGTATCACCGGCTGGTGGCTGACACGCTAAGATAAGGCTCTCGACGTGGAGGGCATCGATATGAACCAGTTCAATCGGCGTGCGGCGAGGCGTATCGCCGCAGTCAGCGCCCTGATGACGGCGATCGTCGCGCCGATCGCCTGGTTTGCCGCCACCGAAAGCGCCGAAGAGGAAGTGGTGGCGCTGGCTATGGAGGAGTCGCAGAAATTTCTGCGTCATTACGAGGCCTTCGACTTGACGGGCGAAGTCGCGTCAACGCATGCCCAGGAAGCCGCCAAAACGATTGCCGGCGGCATTTTCGATATCGTCGAGATTTATGATCGGCAAGGCCGCAAGCTGGCCGAAGCGGTGACGGAAGCAGGCGAACGGATCGAGGTATCCTTGCCCAAGCACGGGCAGCCGACCTATACCGAGAGCTCGTACCAAAGTCTGGAACTGGCGGACAATTTTTGGATATTGCGGGTGTTCGTTCCGCTGCGCGGTTCCGCAGCGGGGCAAGGTGGCCCGATCACCGGCTATTTCGAGGGTGTGCGCGCAGTGCCGGAATGGCAGCGCCAGCAGATCCGCGATACCGCCTTCGCTGCGGCTTTGATCGCCGGTCTGGCCGCTTTGCTGTGCGGCGCCTTGATCTATCCGATCGTCGTGCGCTTGTCGGCCGACAATGAGCGCAAGACGCTCGAAGTGCTGGATTCGCACATCGCGATGATGGAGGCGCTCGGCCGTGCGATTGCCAAACGCGATTCAGATACTGGCGCGCACAACTACCGCGTGGCCTGGATTGCCTCTCGCATCGGCGAGGCGTTGGGGTTTTCCGGCAGCCAGATGCAGGCGCTGATCGCCGGCAGCTTTCTGCACGATGTCGGCAAGATCGGCATTCCCGATGCCATTCTGCTCAAGCCGGGGCGGCTCGACGACGAAGAAATGGAGATCATGCGCACGCATGTGAGCTTGGGCGAGGAAATCGTTCGTGGTATGGGCTGGCTCGACGGCGCGCACGAGGTGGTCGCGGCCCACCACGAGAAATGGGATGGCAGCGGTTATCCACGCCGTTTGGCGGGCGAGGCGATTCCGCTGGCGGCGCGCATCTTCGCTGTGGCCGACGTGTTCGATGCCTTGTCCTCAAAGCGCCCCTACAAGGAGCCACTGCCCTTCGAGCGGGTCATGGCCATCCTTAGAGAGGGCGCCGGCAGTCATTTCGACCCCAGAATCATCCACCTTTTCGAGGAACTGGTCGAGGAGATTCGCGAGAAATTGCGGGATGGCTCCGAAACGACCGCCCGCGCCCTGCTCGAGGCCCGCATCCGTCAGCATTTCGCGTTGTAGAAAAGATCCATGCGCATCCTGCTCGTCGAAGACGACCCCCATTTGGGCGATGGCCTGATGATCGGTTTGCGCCAGCAGGGTTACGCAGTCGATTGGGTCAAGGATGGCGTCGCTGCGAAGCTCGCGCTGGAAGCCGAACCCTATGAGCTTGTTGTGCTCGATCTGGGGCTGCCGCGGCTTTCCGGCTTCGATCTGCTGCGGCAGATGCGCGCCTCCGGCCAGTCCCTGCCGGTGCTGATCCTCACCGCGCGTGATGCGACCGCCGACAAGGTGGCAGGCCTGGATGCCGGCGCCGACGATTACCTCGTCAAGCCGGTCGATCTTGACGAGCTCGCGGCGCGCGTGCGCGCGCTTGCCCGCCGGGCAGCTGGCCGGGCGGTACCGCTGATGCGGCATGGCGAGCTCGTGCTCGATCCGGCGGCACATCGTGTCACGCTGGCCGGCCAGCCAGTCGAATTATCGGCACGCGAATTCGCGCTGTTGCAGAAGCTGCTGGAAAATGCTGGCCGTGTTTTGACACGCGCCCAGCTCGAAGCCTCTCTCTACGGCTGGCGTGACGAGCCGGAGAGCAATGCGCTCGAAGTGCATATCCATCACCTGCGCAAGAAACTGGGCAACGAGCTGATCAAGACCCTGCGCGGTATCGGTTA
>CAYZII010000086.1:0-1340 GCA_964478415.1 uncultured Methyloversatilis sp. | reverse complement strand
CTGGTTCTCGCTGCGTCGCCGGCTGCTGCTTTGGTTGCTCGTCGGCGTCACGGTCGGCTGGCTGGGCTCGATGGCCTATATGTATGTCGAGGCGCGTCATGTCATCGAGGAATTTCTCGCAGAAGAAGAAAAGCAATCGGACGAAAAGGTGCGCCATGAGATCGCCGAGCACTTCCTCAAAGCCTTGCTCACCCCGCTGCTTTTTGGCCTGCCGGTGCTGGGTGGCTGGATTTGGTTTGCCACCTGGCGAGGGTTGAAGCCGCTCGATGAGATGGCAGGTGAGGTTTCCCGGCGTGCGCCGGCACGCCTCGACCCGGTGACGCCCCCATTCGCCCCGCGCGAGATCCGGGCGTTGATTGAGGCGTTGAACGCGCTTTTCGCGCGTCTGGCCCAGGCGATGGAGAACGAACGCGCCTTCACGGCCGATGCGGCGCACGAACTGCGCACACCGCTCGCTGCGATCGTCACCCAGGCGCAGGTCGCGCAGCGGGCGCGCGATGACGTGGAGCGCGCGCATGCCCTCGAACAATTGGCGGCGAGCGCCCGGCGGGCTAGCCATCTGGTCGAGCAACTCCTCACCCTGGCGCGGCTCGACCCGGCTGCCGGTCTGCCAATGGCCAAGTTGCGGCTCGATTCCCTGGCGGCGGAGGCCTGTGCCGATCATGGCCCCCAGGCACTGGAGAAAGACATCACGCTGGAGCTCGCCTCGCCGCGCCCGGTTGCGCTCGACGGCAACGAGGCGATGCTGCGGGTGCTGCTGAGGAATCTCATCGACAATGCGCTGCGCTACACCCCGCCAGGGGGCAAAGTCTGCGTTGGCGTCACGGCACGGGAGAGTGAGGTGCGGCTCAGCGTCTGCGACAACGGCCCCGGCATCCCGCCCGAACGACGCGCGGAGGCCTTGCGTCGCTTGCGCCGCCTGGCGGGCCAGGAGAGCGAGGGCTGCGGACTGGGCTTGTCGATCGTCGCACGCATCGCCGAGCTGCATCATGCCGGTCTCGAAATGGGAGAGGGACTGGACGGCAAGGGCTTATGTGTCACGCTCTGTTTCACTGGATCAGAATTTTCCGGCTGAAAAATCAGAACAGGGAGAATCGGCAACAGCATCATTTGCCGCTTGCATGCACGGCATCGCAGCAACTGACGAGTCCGCGTCGTCGGCTGGTCGATCAAGCCGAGGATGACGGCAGACATCGTCATCGATGCGCTGACGATGGGCGTGGTTCCGCAAAAAAACCGGCGCCGGGGCTGATCCATCCCTCCGACCGGGGAAGCCAGTATGCAAGCCACGCCTTTCAGGCGCGGCTGAAGGAGTACGGCATGATCTGCTCGATGAGCCG
>CAYZII010000085.1:0-6972 GCA_964478415.1 uncultured Methyloversatilis sp. | reverse complement strand
CCAATCCGTCGGAAGGACTTCACTCGCCTCAACCATCAGGGGCTTTCACGGTAACTTCAGCCTTATCCCGGACTGAAGTTCGATACGGTGGTCGCCACCTGCCGGGTGGGCAGCGATAGCGGAGCACCTTGCTGAAATTCGGCGCTGGCGACACGGCACCCTGAGGAATAACCGCACTATCCCCGTCTTTTCCCGGGTTCCCTCATTGGGCGGCCGGCAATAATTGCCGGCATGGCGGAAGAAAGCGATCTCGAAAAAACCGAACCGCCTTCTGGTCGGCGCCTGGAGAAAGCGCGCGAGGAAGGGCAGGTTCCCCAGTCGCGGGAACTGACGGCGTTTCTCGTCATGGCCGCCGGTGCTGGCGGCATCTGGGCGCTGTCTGACTGGTTCATCACTCGCGGCGAGCAGGTGATGCGCATGGGGCTCACGCTCGAGCGCCGTGCGGCTTTCGAGGCCAATGCCCTCGGTGAGACCCTGCTGGCGATGAGCTCCGAAGCACTTACTACACTGGCGCCTTTTTTCCTCGCCACTTTCGTTGCCGCGCTGCTGTCGCCCCTGCTGCTCAATGGCGGCTGGGTGTTTTCTCCTAAGATGCTGACCTTCCGGCCGGAACGCCTCGATCCGGTCAAGGGTTTCGGGCGCATGTTTTCCTGGCACAGCCTCGCCGAACTGGTGAAGGGTTTGCTCAAAGCACTGCTGTTGGGCGGCATCGTCTGGTGGGTGGTGGTGCACGAGCAGGACAACCTGTTCGCCTTGCTCGGCCTACCGGTCGAGCGCGCCTTGCCATCGTTCGGCCGCATGCTCCTCTATGCCTTCGTTGGTTTCGTTGCTGGGCTGGCGGTGATTGCACTGATCGACGTGCCCTTCCAGCTCTGGCGCTACTACCAGGGCTTGCGCATGACCAAGGAAGAGCTGCGCCAGGAACTCAAGGAACTGGAAGGCGATCCGCAGCTCAAGGCGCGCATTCGCAGCCAGCAGCGCGAAATGGCGCGCCGCCGCATGATGGCCGCAGTGCCGAAGGCCGATGTCGTGGTTACCAACCCGACGCATTTCGCCGTCGCACTCAAATACGACAGCGCGAAGATGAGGGCACCGCAGGTCGTCGCGAAAGGGATGAATCTCGTCGCGCAGAAGATTCGCGAATTGGCGACCGAACACCAGGTGCCGGTGCTCGAACTACCACCGCTAGCACGCGCGCTGTATCGCCACGTCGAAGTCGGCGAATCCATCCCCGCGGCGCTCTACACCGCAGTGGCCGAGGTGATGGCTTACGTCTATCAGCTGAATGCCTTCCTCGCGCAGGGTGCAGCCGCGGCACTGTTGCCGCCGACGCCGCCCGTGGCGGTCGCCGTCCCAGCCAACCTCGATCCGGGAGCGAGTGAATAATGGCTACCCAGACACTCGGCTGGCAAACGCTGGTTCGGCCGGAGAATCTCAAGGCGCTCGCGGCGCCAATGTTGATCATCCTGATCCTCTCGATGATGGTGCTGCCGCTGCCGCCTTTCCTGCTCGACGTGTTCTTCACCTTCAACATCGCGTTGTCGGTGATGGTGATGCTGGTGGCGCTCTATACGCTGAAGCCGCTCGATTTCTCGGTGTTCCCGACCGTGCTGCTGGTGACCACATTGCTGCGTCTGAGCCTGAACGTGGCTTCGACGCGCATCGTGCTGCTCGAAGGGCATACCGGTCCGGATGCTGCCGGCAAGGTGATCGAGGCTTTCGGTCATTTCCTGGTCGGTGGCAACTATGCTGTCGGCATCATCGTGTTCATCATCCTGACGGTGATCAATTTCGTCGTCATCACCAAGGGCGCCGGGCGCATCGCCGAGGTGTCGGCCCGCTTCACGCTCGATGCGATGCCTGGCAAGCAGATGGCGATCGATGCCGATCTCAACGCCGGTTTGATCGGCGAGGAAGAGGCGCGCCGGCGCCGCAAGGAGATTGCCCAGGAGGCCGACTTTTACGGCTCGATGGATGGCGCCTCGAAGTTCGTGCGCGGCGATGCGATCGCCGGCATCCTGATCCTGTTGATCAACATCATCGGCGGGCTGATCGTCGGCATGGTGCAACATGACATGGCTGCCGGGCAGGCGGCGAAGACCTATGTTCTGCTCACCATCGGCGATGGCCTGGTGGCACAGATTCCGGCACTGATCATCTCGGTGGCTGCCGGCGTGGTGGTCTCGCGCGTCAAGGACGAGAAAGATCTCACCACCTCATTCCTCGGCCAGTTGTTCGGCAAGCCGCTGGTGATGGGGCTGGCTGCCGCCATCCTGGTCGTGCTGGGCACGATCCCTGGCATGCCGAATTTCGTTTTCCTGCTGCTCGGGGCGGTTCTTGGCGCAGTGGCTTGGTACCGGCAGCAGGCGCTGCGCAAGAGTGCCGCCGCGGCCGCAGCGGTCACCCCTGCGGCAGCCCCGAGCGAAGAAGCGCAGGAGGCGAGCTGGAACGATGTCGCACCGGTCGATGTTCTCGGCCTCGAAGTTGGTTACCGGCTCATCCCGCTGGTCGACCGCGCCCAGAATGGCGAGCTGCTCAAGCGCATTCGCGGGCTGCGCAAGAAGTTCGCCCAGGAAATCGGCTTCCTGCCTGCGCCGGTGCATATTCGCGACAACCTGGAACTCAAGCCCAATGCCTATCGCATCCTGCTCAAGGGCGTCGAGATCGGCAGCGGCGAGGCGCTGCCCGGCATGTGTCTGGCCATCAATCCGGGCCAGGTCAGCGGCACGCTGCCGGGCACGCCGACCCAAGATCCGGCCTTCGGCCTGCCGGCGGTCTGGATCGATCCCGGCTTGCGCGACCAGGCACATGTGATGGGTTACACCGTCGTCGATGCCGGCACGGTGATCGCCACCCATATCAATCATCTGATCATCACCCATGCCGCCGAGCTGCTCGGTCGCCAGGAGACACAGGCGCTGCTCGATCACATCGCCAAAGAGGCACCGAAGCTGGTCGAAGACCTGGTGCCGAAAGTGTTGCCGCTTGCCACGGTGCAGCGGGTGTTGCAGAACCTGCTCGAGGAGGGCGTCAACATCCGCGACATGCGCACCATCATCGAAACGCTCGCCGCGCAAGGGGCTCGCACTCAGGATGCGACCGAACTCACCGCCCAGGTGCGCGTCGCACTGGGTCGCGCGATCGTGCAGCAGCTCTTCGGCAACGTCAGCGAGCTGTCGGTGATCGCGCTCGAGCCAGGGCTGGAACGTCTGCTCGGGCAGGCGCTCGCCAGTGGCGGCGGAGAAGGCGCCGGCATCGAACCGGGACTCGCCGATGCCCTGCTGCGCGAAACAGCGGCGGCAGCGAAGAAACAGGAAGAGCTGGGGCTGCCGGTGGTACTGCTGGTCTCGACGAATTTGCGCTGGCTGCTGGCGCGCTTCCTGCGGCGTGCCTGGCCTTCCCTGAAGGTGCTTGCCAACAACGAAATCCCGGAAAACAAGACGATCAGGGTGACTTCGGTCGTCGGCATCAAAAGCTAACGAGGAAAACCACTTATGACAGTGAAACGCTTCTTTGGAGAAACCGCGCGCGAGGCGCTGCGCAAGGTCAAGGCGGCGCTGGGGCCGGAAGCGATCGTGATCTCGAACAAGTCGGTGCCGGGCGGCGTCGAGATCATGGCCATGTCTGCCGACAGTCTGGCCGCGTTGCAGGCGGAAGGTACGCCGCCAGCAATGCCGCCGGCCCGGCCTGCCGAGGTGGAAACCGCCGTGTCCCAGACGCGCCCCGTCACGAGTGCCGCCGCGCCAGCGCCGAGTTCCGCATCCTCTCCGGCACGCAGCCATACCCCGCCGCCCAATGCAGCGCAGGCTCCGTCCTGGAACGTGCCACCCCAGCCCGATGTGGAAGAGAGCGACGATTACGCGGTGACGCTCTCTGCGAAGGCGCGCGCCCCGCAGGCACTGCATGCGTGGCAGCCTTGGCAGCCGCCGCGTCACGAAGCGCCTGCGGCGGCAACAGTCGAGAAACCGAAACTGCGGCCATTGCCCCCGAGACAAAGCGCTGTGGAGGAGGTGCCGGACGAAAAGCAGGTGGCCGCCGCTTTGGCGGAAGCCAACACCACTTCTTCTGATCCGACGCCTTTGCCCGTCAATGAGGCACAAATCCAGCAACTGATGGACGAAATGCGTTCGATCAAGACGCTGCTCGAACGTCAGCTCGCCGGCTTCGCCTGGGGGGATCTGACGCGGCATGCACCGGTGCGTGCGCAACTGCTTGGTGAAATGCTCGAAGCCGGATTTTCCGGTGACCTGGCCCGGCGCCTGGCCGACGAGCTGCCAGCCGAACTGGATGTGCAGGAGGGGCGTAAATGGCTCAGTGCTGCGATTAATCGGCGTTTACGCACGCTTACCAGCGACAACGAGCTGATCGACCGAGGGGGGGTGTTCGCCCTCGTCGGGCCCACCGGGGTCGGCAAGACGACCACGACCGCCAAGCTCGCCGCACGCTGTGTGGTGCGCTACGGTGCCGAGAAGCTGGCGCTGCTGACCACCGACGGTTACCGGATCGGTGCCTATGAACAACTGCGCATCTATGGCCGCATCCTCGGCGTGCCGGTGCATGTCGTGCGCGACAGTGAAGATCTGCGACGCATGCTCGGCGAACTGAGGAACAAGCACATGGTGCTCATCGATACCGTCGGTATGAGCCAGCGTGACCGGATGGTGGCCGAGCAGGCCGCGATGCTGATGCGCGCCGGTGACGTCAAACGACTCCTGCTGCTGAATGCCACCAGCCGCGGCGACACCCTCGATGACGTGATCAAGAGCTACGCCGGCGAAGACATCGCCGGCTGCATCCTGTCGAAGGTCGACGAGGCGGCGGCGCTCGCACCGGCCCTCGACGCAGTGGTGCGCCACGGTCTGCTGCTCACCTACATCGCCAACGGCCAACGCGTGCCGGAAGATCTGCATCTGCCGAACCGCGCTTATTTGCTGCATCGTGCTTTCAAGCTGCCACCCGTGGGTTCGGTGCATCGTCTGAAGCGCGACGAGCTCGGTTTGATCCTGCCCGTCCCGGGCGAGCAACGTGCAACCAGCCGTGGAGCAGCCCTTGTCTGAGTCGCTGCCTGCACCGGGGTTTGGCGACCAGGCCGAGGGCCTGCGACGCCTGTTCGGCGGCCAGCCGATCGTGCTCACCGTCGCCGCATGCGAAACCGATCTGATCGCGGCCTATGCGCGCATCAAACGCATCGTGCATGAGCGCAACTGCCATCATTTCCGGGTAAGCATCAGTCGGGCGCGAAACGCGACGGAAGCACGCAAGGTGTTCGACAACCTGCAGCGCGTGGCGCGTGAGTATCTCGGCGTGCGTCTCGAATACCTGGGGATGGCCGACGAGGCGGGAACGCCGCCGACGGCCACGCCTCCTGCCAGGCGCGCCGGCACGGGGCGACAGGGGTCTATGCTATAGTGAAAAGCACCGATGACGACTTCTCTGTACACTGCGCAAGGTACGCTCGAAAAGGAGCGGCTGATCAGCCAGTTTGCGCCGCTCGTCAAGCGCATCGCCTGGCATTTGATGGCCAGGCTGCCCGCCAGTGTGGACATCGATGACCTGGTGCAAAACGGCATGCTCGGCCTGCTCGACGCACTCGGGCGTTTCGAGGATGGCATGGGGGCCCAGTTCGAAACCTATGCGATGCAGCGCATCCGTGGCGCGATGCTCGATGGCTTGCGCGAGAACGACTGGTTGCCCAGAGCGGTGCGCAAGGAAATGCGCCGTGTCGAAGCGGTCGTGCAGAAGCTCGAGCACGAACAGGGCCGGCCACCCTCCGAGAGCGAACTGGCCGCCGCGTTGGGCATGTCTCTGGCCGACTACCAGCACCTGCTGTTGGAAGCGCGCGGGCACCAGATCCTCTACCTCGAAGACTTGGCTGGCAATGACGAGGACTACCTCGAACACCACGCCACGGAAACTGCGCGTGATCCACTGGCCCTGCTCGAAGAGAGCGACCTGCAGCAGGCGCTCGGCAAAGCCATCGCCAACCTGCCGGAACGCGAACGGCTGATGATGGCACTTTATTACGAACAGGATCTCAACCTGCGCGAGATCGGGGCCGTGATGGGCGTCACCGAATCGCGCGTCTGCCAGTTGCATGCCCAGGCGGTGGCCAGACTACGTGCAGCCCTGGTCGGCAGCCATGGCGTATTGTCGCACGGCGGCAAGCGGCGTGGCCGTAAAGCGCGCCGCAATCCTCCTCCACCTCCTTCTTCCCTGGACGCCCATGGATAAGATCAGCATCGCGGGTCTTGCGCTCGGTCTGGCGGCCATCCTCTTGGGGCAGATACTCGAGGGGGGGCACATCGCATCCCTGCTCCAGCCCACCGCCTTTCTGATTGTCATCGGTGGCACCGTCGGTGCGGTGATGCTGCAAAGTCCCTGGCAGGTCTTCCTCACTGGTGTCAAAATGGGCAAATGGATCTTCCTGCCGCCACCCAGCGATGCCCATCAACTGATCGATCAAGTGGTCACCTGGAGCCACATCGCGCGCAAGGAAGGACTGTTGGCATTGGAAGCGCAGATCCCGCTGGTGCCTGATCCCTTCATGCAAAAAGGCCTGCAACACCTGGTCGATGGCGTCGAACCGGAAAACCTGCGTGAAGTGCTCGAGGTCGAGATCGGGACCTTCGAGGCACAGATGAAGCTGGCGGCAAAGATCTGGGAATCGGCGGGGGGCTATGCCCCGACGATCGGCATCCTCGGTGCGGTGATGGGCCTGATCCATGTGATGGAGAATCTCACCGATCCATCGAAACTCGGTGCCGGCATCGCGGTAGCCTTCGTCGCGACGATCTATGGCGTCGGTTCCGCGAACCTGATCTTCCTGCCGATCGCCAAGAAACTCTTCGCCCACATCGCCAAGCTCGTGACCTTGCGGGAGATGTTCGTCGCCGGCATGGTCGGCATCGCGAATGGGGACAATCCGCGCATCATCGAGAGCCGGATGGAGGGGTATGTCGTTTGAGGCTGATC
>CAYZII010000084.1:0-7078 GCA_964478415.1 uncultured Methyloversatilis sp. | reverse complement strand
CGAACGGGTGTTGGCCGACATCGACAAGGAAAGTGGCGGCAAGACTGTCTGGCGTAGCCTGTGAACCTGTCCGCCGTGCCGTCCGGCGAGCGCAGAGTTTCAGTCGGCCGGTTCGAGGAACAAGGCCGCCAGTGGCGGCAATGTCAGGTTTAACGAATACGCCCGGCCGTGGCTCGGGGTGTCGTCGGCCGATACCCCGCCGGCATTACCGACCCCGCTGCCGCCGTAGCAGGTGGCATCGCTGTTGAGCACTTCACGCCAGAAACCCGCGCACGGCACGCCGAGCCGGTAGCCGTTACGGACGACCGGCGTGGCATTCATGACGATCAGCATCGTCTCGCCCTGCGGGCCTTTGCGCAGGAAAGACAGCACGCTCTCGTCGCTGTCGTGGCAATCGACCCACTCGAAGCCATCATGAGAGAAATCACGCGTATACAGCGCCGGCCGGCTGCGATAGACGGCGTTCAGATCACGCAGCCAGGCTTGCGCGCCGGCATGTGGCCAGTATTGCAACAAATGCCAGTCGAGACTCTGGTCGTGATTCCATTCGCGCGTCTGGCCGAATTCGCAGCCCATGAAGAGCAGCTTCTTGCCCGGATGCGCCCACATGTAACCGAGCAGCAGGCGCAGATTGGCGAAGCGCTGCCATTCGTCCCCCGGCAGCTTGCCGACCAGCGAGCCCTTGCCATGCACGACTTCGTCATGGGAGATCGGCAGCATGAAGTTTTCGTGGAAGGCATACCAGATGCTGAAGGTGAGCTGGTCGTGGTGATATTTGCGATGGATCGGATCGCGACTGAAATAATCGAGCGTGTCGTGCATCCAGCCCATGTTCCATTTCATGCCGAAGCCCAGCCCGCCGAGCCAGGTGGGGCGCGAGACCATCGGCCAGGCGGTGGATTCCTCGGCGATCGTTTGCGTGTCCGGGAAGTCGCGATATACCGCTTCATTCAGCTGGCGCAGAAAATGGATCGCAGCGAGGTTTTCCCGCCCGCCATGTTCGTTGGGCACCCACTCGCCCGGCCGGCGCGCGTAATCGAGATAGAGCATCGAGGCCACCGCATCGACGCGCAGCCCGTCGACGTGATATTTGTCGAGCCAGAACATCGCGCTGGAGAGGAGGAAGGAGCGCACCTCATGGCGGCCGTAGTTGAAGATCTGGCTGCTCCATTCCGGGTGATAGCCCTGGCGCGGGTCGGCATGCTCATACAGGGCGGTGCCGTCGAACCAGGCCAGGCCATGCTGGTCGTTGGGGAAATGCGAGGGCACCCAGTCGAGGATCACGCCGATGCCTTTCTGGTGCAGATGATCGACCAAGAACATGAAATCCTGTGGCGTGCCATGACGCGCGGTGGGCGCAAAGTAGCCGGTGATCTGGTAACCCCATGAGCCATAGAACGGGTGCTCCATCACCGGCAACAGCTCGACGTGGGTGAAACCCATCTCCAGACAATAGTCGGCCAGCAGGGGTGCGAGCTCGCGGTAGCCGAGCGGTCGTTCGGGATCATCCGGCGAGCGTCGCCAAGAGCCGAGATGCACTTCATAGACCGCGAAGGGTGCCTCGAGAGCATTCGCGCTTTTGCGGCGCGTCATCCATTCATCATCATGCCACTCGTAGCTCAAGTCCGTGATCAGCGACGCGGTGGCCGGTGGGCATTCGGCAGCGAAGGCGAAGGGATCGGCTTTATCGACCTTGTAGCCGTGGAAGTTCGATTCGATATGGAATTTGTAACGCTGGCCGACTTGGGCCCCTGGCACGAAACCTTCCCAGATGCCAGAACCGGGATGGATTTGTCGCAGCCAATCGCGGTGACGGTGCCAGCCATTGAAATCGCCGATCACCGAAACGGCATGGGCGTTCGGCGCCCAGACGGCGAAATGGCAACCGCTGACACCATCGATGGTGGCAGGATGGGCGCCCAGGCAGCGATAGACGCGCGTGTGCGTGCCTTCGCGAAACAAATGCAGATCGAGTTCGCCGAACCGGCTGGGAATGCTGGGAGGAGGAGACATGAGGCGGGTTTGGAATTGCGAGCGGCTAGACGATGGGCCGGGTGGCGAGGGAAATGACCCGCGTGTCCAGATCGCGCAGCCGTTCGACCATGATCTGCAATAGCATCATCAGAAACTTGTTGGCCAAGCGAGGGTGCAGCGCAAGCAGTTCGTTCAGGTCGGATTTCGACATCACCGCGAAACGTACCGCTTCCGCGGCGATGCAACTGGCGAAGCGCCTCTGGCCGTCGATCATCGACATTTCGCCGAGAATGTTGCCTTCGCCGACCATCGCCAAGCTGTGTGCCTTGCCGGCCAGATCCTGCTTGCTGACGATGACTTGGCCGGACAGGATCAGAATCAGATGATCGCCTTCCTCACCTTCCTGCAACAGGATGCTGCCGGCTGGCGCGCTGAAGCAGTGCATGTACTGACAGAGCTCTTCGATTTCGTAACGGTAGAACTCGTCGAAGAGCACCTCCTTGTTGATCGCCGCCAGTACTTCGTCGATGAAGGCATCGGCGCTGCCGAGGTAATCGACATCGAGATACAGATTGGTTGGGTTGGTGGTGGACATGATCGTGTAGCTTAGCAGATCGCTCGCTGACAGGCGCGGAACGATGGGTGGAATTTACGCCCGTTTCAAGCCGCTGTGCAAAGTCGGCGCTGGCAGGACGGCACTGCCGGGCGCGTTAAGATGCTACATCGAAACCAGGTCGAGGCGCGAATCTTTGCTGCGAGTGGGCTGGCCGATGAACGCCATGCTTGAAATCTCATCCCTCACTAAAACCCATCCGGGTGGGCATCCGCTGTTTGCGGATTTGACGCTGTGCGTGGCGGCGGGCGAATATCTGGCGATCATCGGTGAATCGGGTGTCGGCAAGTCGACGCTGCTGAACCTGATCGCTGGCCTGGAGGCGCCCGACCGTGGGATGATCCGTATCGCCGGACAGCCGATCACTGGGCTTCCGGATGAAATGGCTTCCCGTTTGCGTCGGGAAAAGCTTGGTTTCGTCTTCCAGGCTTTCCACCTGCTGCCGCATCTGACACTGATGCAGAACGTGCGCCTGCCCCTGCTGCTGCTGGGGCGCGATGATCCGAAACGCGCCGCGGCGATGCTTGCGGCGGTGGGCCTGGGGAAACGTCTTTCCGCCTACCCGCATGAGTTGTCGGGAGGCGAGATGCAACGTGTTGCGATCGCGCGGGCGCTGGTGCATCGTCCGGCGCTGCTGCTCGCCGACGAACCGACCGGCAATCTCGATCCGCAGACCGCCCAGGAAATCCTCGCTCTGCTGCGGGAGGAGATTCGCGCCAATGGCACGACCACTATTCTCGTGACGCATTCGCGGCAGGCGGCGGCGAGCGCCGATCGCGTGCTCGAATTGACGCCGGCGGGACTCGTTCCGCGTAGGATCGAGCGATGAAACTCGCCGTTTGGCTGGCGCTGGGCGAACTGCGCGCCCAGCCTGGGCGTCTGATCGTCGCGCTCGCGGCGATCGCGATCGGCGTGGCGCTCGGGCTGGCCGTATCAATGATCAACGCCTCGGCGGTCGCGGAGTTTTCCCAGGCACTGCGCGCGACGACCGGTCAGGCCGATTTTGAAATACGCGGCTCACGTGACGGCTTCGACGAACGCATCCTCGAACGTGTCGCGGCCGATCCGGCTGTCGCGATTGCCAGTCCGATGGTCGAGGTCGATGCGCTGGTAGTCGGCGGCACCCCTGGTCAGACCAATGCGCCGCGCATCCTGAAGCTGATCGGCATCGACCCCTTTCGTGCCGCGCAAGTCTCGCCGGCGCTGCTCGGTGTCCCTGCCGCAGAGGAGGATGCGCTCGCGCTGCTGGATGACGATGCGTTGTTCCTCTCACCGGCTGCTCAAAGCTGGCTCGGCGTGATGCCCGGCGACACGCTACACCTGCAAAGCGGGCTAGAAGTCGTGACCTTGCGTATTGCGGGTGGCATACCCGGGGCGCGCGCCCGACAGCGCATCGCGACGCTGGACATCGCCACCGTGCAATGGCGTTTCGCCCGGCTGGGCAAATTGACGCGCATCGCCGTGCGCCTGAAACCCGGCAGCGATCCCCTTGCTGTGAAGGCGCGCATCGCCGCCGGCTTGCCTGCGGGGGTCTTCGTCGCTACGCCCGATGAGGCCGATCTGCGCGCCAGCAATCTTTCGCGCGCCTACCGTGTGAATCTGGGCGTGCTTGCCCTGGTCGCTCTTTTCACTGGAGCGTTCCTGGTGTTCTCCACCCAGATGCTTGCCGTCACGCGGCGGCGTGGCGAGTTTGCTTTGCTGCGCACGCTCGGCTGGCCGGCGCGCCGCCTTACGGCTTACATCGTCGGCGAAGGGGCACTGCTGGGACTGGCAGGCAGCCTCGTCGGCCTGTTGGCCGGCATTGCCGTCGCGCAGATAGTGATGCGTTCGTTCGGCGGCGATCTTGGCGGCGGCTATTTCACCGGCATCTTGCCGGAATTGCGGGTCGATGCCCGAATCCTGACTGGTTTCATGGTACTCGGCATGTTCGCTGCGATGGCCGGCAGTCTTGCTCCGGCGCTGGAAATTGCCCATGCGGCCCCGGCTCAGGCATTGAAAAGCGGAGCGGACAGCAGTGTGGCGCGTACGCGTCGCCGCCTCTGGCCGGGCAGCGTGCTGCTGCTTTCCGGCGCACTGCTGACGCAGCTTCCGTCCCTCGATGGCCTGCCGGTGGCAGGTTATCTGGCGATTGCCTGCTGGCTGATCGGCGGCATCGCGTTGATGCCGGCTCTGGCCGGCACGGGCTTTACCTGCCTGGCACGCTGGCTCGAACGCGACGCCGCCCGGCGGCCGCTGGCGGTTCTGGCGGCATTGCGGCTTGCCGCAGCCCCGGGACAGGCAGGTATCGCACTGGCCGGTGTGGTGGCGAGTTTCGCGCTGATGGTGGCGATGGCCATCATGGTGGGCAGTTTCCGCGATTCGGTCGAGCGCTGGCTCGACCGTGTGCTAGCGGCACCGCTGTATTTCCGCATCCCAGCCGGTGGCAACAGTGCTTTTGTGCCGGAAGAAGTTCTCGCAGCGATCGCCGCTCAGCCCGGCGTGGCAAGGACCGAGTGGCTGCGCAGCCAGCAGCTCGATCTCGATCCGCGCCGGCCACCAGTTACGTTGATCGCGCGCACACTCGACAAGCGCAATCCCGCGCAGCGCATTCCCCTCACCGGAGCCGCGCTGGCGATCGAAGCCATCGCCCCTGACAGCACGCCGGTCTGGGTCTCGGAAGCGATGGTCGATCTCTACGGCTGGACACTTGGCACGCGGCAGCGCTTGCCGCTCGGCGGGCGGGCGATCGATGTCATCGTCGCTGGCGTCTGGCGTGACTTCGGGCGACAGCATGGCACACTGACGATGGCACTCGACGATTACCGACGCCTTACCAAAGACATGAGCGTCACCGATGGCGCCTTGTGGCCGGCACCGGGCATCGCGCCGCAACAACTGGCCGAGACGATTCAGCGCGCCGTGCCGGCCACTCGTCAGCTGGAATTCGCCGCGGCGGGCGAAGTGCGGGCGGCTTCCTTGCGCATCTTCGATCGCAGCTTTGCCGTCACCTATCTGCTCGAAGGCGTGGCCATCGGGATCGGCCTGGCCGGCATTGCGGCGAGCTTCTCGTCCCAGGCGCTGGCGCGCCGCCGTGAGTTCGGGATGCTGCGTCACCTTGGCGCGACGCGCCGCGAGCTTAAGCGCCTCATTGGCTTCGAAGCCGGGGGGCTGACCCTGTTCGGCATCCTTGCCGGCGGCATTCTCGGTCTGGCGGTCGCGCTGGTGCTGATCCATGTCGTCAATCCGCAGTCGTTCCACTGGCGCATGGAGCTCGCGATACCGTGGCGCCTGCTCGCCGCTGTCACCCTGCTGCTCCTCGCCGCCGGTGTGGGCGCGGCGCTGCTGGCGACGCAGCAGGTCACCGGCAGCGGGCCGGTGCGTGCGGTCAAGGAGGACTGGTGATGCGACGTCGGCAGTGGCTGCAGTGGATGATGCTATCGTCTGCTTTGATGCCCGGTGCAGCGCGGCAGCCGCTGGCCGGCCAGCCCAGTTTCCCCACCGCGGTGCCGCGGCCATTGGTGTTTCCGCGCGATCATGGAGCGCATCCGGAATTCCGTACCGAATGGTGGTATGTCACCGGCTGGCTGGAGACGACGACCAGCGGGCCGATGGGCTTCCAAATTACCTTCTTTCGTTCCCGCACCCGGCACGATGCCGCCAATCCCTCGCGCTTCGCGCCACATCAGTTGCTGTTCGCCCATGCTGCGCTGGCCCAGCCGCGGATAGGCCGGCTGTTGCATGATCAACGCGCGTCGCGCCTCGTGCGTGATGATCCGGCGACAGCCTTTTCCCTCACCGATACCGAACTGATGCTGGCCGGGTGGCGGTTGCGGCGCGATGCGCAGGGACGCTATGAAGCGCAGGTCGAGGCCGAAAGCTTTACTTTCGAGCTGCGCTTTACGCCGACACAGCCGGTTTTGCTGCAAGGGGAGGGCGGGTTTTCGCGCAAGGGACCGCATCCCGCTCAGGCGAGCTATTACTACAGTCAGCCGCACCTCGATGTCGCTGGCACTATTCGGCAGGCTGGCGAACGCCTCGCGGTCAAAGGGCGTGGCTGGCTCGATCACGAATGGTCATCACAAATCCTCGATCGAAATGCGGCTGGTTGGGACTGGCTCGGCATCAATCTCGACGATGGTGGAGCACTGATGGCATTTCGTATCCGGCCGCGTTCAGGTGATGCGAGTTTGTGGGCCGCCGCCAGACTACGCAGCGCGGACGGCAGCGAACGCAGCTTTGCCGCCGACGAAGTGCGTTTTGAACCCATCGAAATCTGGCTATCCCCACGCACCGGCACACGCTATCCGGTTCGCGGGCGGTTGATCCTCGGCCGCGGCGCCCAGACCTTGCAGTTCGAATATGTGCCCTTGATCGCGGATCAGGAGCTCGATGCGCGCCGCTCGACCGGTTCCGTGTATTGGGAAGGGGCAGTGACATTGTTGGCCGGCGGTCGGCGGTGCGGGCGGGGCTATCTCGAACTGGTGGGCTATCAGCGACCGATGGGTCTGTGAA
>CAYZII010000083.1:0-7326 GCA_964478415.1 uncultured Methyloversatilis sp. | reverse complement strand
TTCAAAATAACCCAAACGGAGGAGACATGAAGAAAATCCTGTGCGGCGCCCTGCTGGCGCTGTTCTCGCTCTTTGCCCATGCGCTGCAGCCCTACTTCTATGGCGACAAGGTGACCGGGGGCGATCTGAAATCTGCGCTGGCCGCGACGGAGCAGAAGCTCACCAATGCCGGTTTCACGGTGATCGGCCGCCATACGCCGCCAGGCATTCCCGGCCACGGCGTCGTGGTGGTCACCGAACCTGGGCTGACGGCGGCGCTGACCCAGATCGGGGGTGCCGCGATCGTCGGCGTACCGATCCGCGTTGGCGTCAAGGCGGATGGCACGGTCAGTTACCTGAACCTCGAATACTGGCAGCGTGCTTTCCTGCGTGCGAATTATCCGAAGGCCGAATCAGCGGTGAAATCCGCCAGCGCCAGGCTCGCCCAGGCCCTCGGTGCCGGCAAACCTTTCGGGGGCGAGGTGAAACCGGAAGATTTGCCTACCTACCGTTACATGGCCGGCATGGAGCGTTTCGACGACAAGAACGAACTGAAGATCTATCCCGGCGGTTTCGACGAGGCGGTGAGGACGATCCGCGACAACCTGGCAAAAGGCGTGGCGAAGACGGCCAAAGTCTATGAGGTCGTGATTCCCGAGAAGAAGCTCGCGGTGTTCGGCGTGGCGACGAACGATCCGGAGGACGGCGAAGGCTGGTGGGTCAACAAGATCGGGGCGGAGCACATCGCCGCGCTGCCGTGGGAAATCTTCGTCGTCGATAACAAGGCCCATGCGCTGTTCGCGCGCTACCGCACCGCGCTGGCCTGGCCGGATCTGGGCATGTTCCAGTTCATGAAGATCGGCTCGCATCCCGACAGCAACCAAGGCATGATGGCCAAGGTCGCCGGCGGCGTCTATGAGGGCAAGTCCCAGTAGGCGGGAGCCTCATTTCGCGGTGGGGTGTCGGTCTTCCCGCCCGAGCAGGAAAAGCGGCGCCCAGATCGCACCCTGCAGCGTGACGGCCAGGCCATGTAGCAGGGCGCCGGCGACCGCGGTTTCGACGGAAAGGCCGGCGAGCGCCCAATAAGCGGCGAGCGCTGCCTCGCGCGTACCGTAGCCGCCGATCGAGACCGGCAGCGCGGCGGCAAAAAACACCGGGGCAGCGACCGCACACAGATAGAGCACCGGTACCGCAGGGGCGATGGCCTTCAGCGCGCACCACAGCGCGGCGATCGTCGTCAGTTGCACAACCGCCGAGGAAGTGCTGGTGAACCTGGTGAGTCGTGCCGTCTCGGCCAGCAGCCGCAGCAGGCGCGCGACAAAGCCGTGTGGCGAGAGCGGCAGGTGTTTGCCGAGCGCGCTGGCGGCAAACGGCGCAGCCGCCGCGAGCAGCAGGGCAGCGATGTGCAACGAGATCGTCGTCAGGCCGACATCGACATCCGGAGCGAGCCACAACGCAAGCCAGGCGCAAGCCGAGAGCACGAACAGCGCCCACAGACCAGAAAGACGGTCGAGTGCGACCGAGGCTGCCGCCTTGAGCATCGGGTTGCCAAGTTTCTGCAGCACGATCGTCCGGTAAGCATCGCCGCCGAGCGTCGCACCAGGCAGCAGCGTGTTCAAGGTCACTCCTTTGCCGTAGGCAGACAACAATGCATGCGGCACGATCGTCAGCCCCATATGCCTGGCGATGGCGAGCCAACGCCAGGCCGAGACGACATTGGCCGTCACGCCCAGCAGGACGGAGAACAAAAACCAGCGCAGGTCGGCACCGGCGAGACGTTCGATCAGCCCTGCGCCGTCGATCGCCCAGAGGAGCGCACCGAGCAAGCCCGCCGTCACGGCGAAGCGCAACAGCAGCCTGGCGAGACGTTTAGCGCGGGCGATCACGCGCGCTTCATCCGTTTGGGGTCAGCAGTGCGATCGCCTCGGGAGCGTGGCAATGTGGCGCCACGCTCGCATCAGGCATCCAGCCGCACACGCTGGGCGCGCACTTTCTCGAGCAGCCCCTGGAAGTTCGCAAGCCGCTCGCGTTCCTGGGCAACGACGGCCGCCGGCGCCCGGGCGACGAAGCTTTCGGTTGCGAGCTTCTTCTCGCACTTCGCGATCTCGGCGGTCAGACGGGCGATTTCCTTGTCCAGTCGCGCCTTCTCGGCGGCGACATCGACTTCGATCTTCAGCATCAGCCGGAAATCGCCGACGATCTGCACGGGGGCCTGCGAATCGGGCAGGGCATCGACCCGCGTGACGTCGGACAGTTTCGCCAGCGCGGCGAGGAAAGGTGCGTATTCCGTCAGGCGTGCCGTGTCGCCAGCGCCGAATTCCGTCGCGACGAGCGGTACCCGCTGCGCCGGCGAGAGGTTCATTTCACCACGCAGACTGCGGCAGGCACCCACCAGCGCCTTGAGCGTCGCGATCCAGTCTTCCGCGGCCCAATCGATCTTATTTGAATCGGCCTCGGGGTAAGGGGCGAGCATGATCGTCTCACCGGCCGTACCCGCCAGTGGTGCGACGTGCTGCCACAGTTCCTCGGTGATGAACGGGATCAATGGATGCGCCATCCTCAGCGTGGCTTCGAGCACAGTCAGCAGCGTCCTGCGGGTGGCGCGCTGCTGCGCCGCGTCACCACGCTGTAATTGCACCTTGGCGATTTCGAGATACCAGTCGCAGTATTCATCCCAGACGAACGCATAGAGCGTCTTCGCCAGCAGGTCGAAGCGGTAGTCGGCGTAATGCTTTGCGACTTCCTGCAAAACGCGTTGTAGTAGGCTCACGATCCAGCGGTCGGCAGGCGAGAGGTGAAGCGGCGCGGACTCGTCCCGGCCGACGTCCTGGCCGGCGCAATTCATCAACACGAAGCGTGTCGCATTCCACAGCTTGTTGCAGAAGTTGCGGTAGCCCTCGCAACGGTTCATGTCGAACTTGATGTCGCGCCCCGGGCTGGCGAGCGACAGGAAGGTGAAGCGCAACGCATCGGCGCCAAACCCCGGGATGCCGTTCGGATACTCTTTGCGTGTGCGCTGCTCGATGCTCTCCGCCTGTTTCGGGTTCATGAGACCCGTGGTGCGTTTCTTGACCAGACTTTCCAGGTCGATGCCGTCGATCAGGTCGATCGGGTCGAGCACGTTGCCTTTCGACTTGCTCATCTTCTGGCCTTCGGCATCGCGGATCAGGCCGTGCACATAGACGTGGCGGAACGGAATCTTGCCGGTGATGTGCCTGGTCATCATCACCATGCGTGCCACCCAGAAGAAGATGATGTCGAAGCCGGTGACGAGCACCGAGGAGGGCAGATACAGATCGAGCGCGGGATTCGACTTGGCCGGGTACTCGGGCGTCCAGTCGAGCGTCGAAAACGGCCACAGTGCCGACGAATACCAGGTGTCGAGCACGTCCGGGTCGCGGGTAAGCCCACCATCGTAGCCATCGGCGCGCGCCAGCGCATAGGCCTCGGCTTCGTCGTGGGCCACCCAGACGCGGCCGTCGTCGCCATACCAGGCGGGAATCTGGTGGCCCCACCATAACTGCCGCGAGATGCACCAGTCCTGGATGTTGGTAAGCCACTGGTTGTAGGTATTGACCCAGTTTTCCGGGAAGAACTTGATCTCGCCGCTGGCGACGCATTCGAGCGCCTTTTGCGCGATGCTCTTGCCATCCGGGCCGGGCTTGCTCATCGCGACGAACCATTGGTCGGTGAGCAACGGTTCGATGACTACGCCGCTGCGATCGCCCCGTGGCACCATCAGCTTGTGTGGCTTGACCGAGACGAGCAGGCCCTGGGCTTCGAGGTCGGCGACGATCGCCGCGCGGGCGGCGAAACGATCCATGCCACGGTATTTTTCCGGCCCATGTTCGTTGATGCGCGCATCGTTGGTGAAGATGTTGATCGGCACCAAGCCGTGCCGATGACCGACCTGCCAGTCGTTGAAGTCGTGCGCCGGCGTGATCTTCACGCAACCGGTGCCAAACTCACGATCGACGAAAGGATCGGCGATCACCGGGATCGTGCGCCCGGTGAGCGGCAGCACGACCTGCTGTCCGACCAAATGGCGATAGCGTTCATCCTCCGGATGGACGGCGACTGCGACGTCGCCGAGCAGCGTCTCCGGCCGTGTCGTCGCGACGATCAGCGCGCCGTCGCCGGCGGCCAGCGGATAGCGAATCTCCCACATGAAGCCGTCTTCCTCGACGCTTTCGACCTCGAGGTCGGAGACTGCGGTGAGCAGCTGCGGGTCCCAGTTGACGAGCCGCTTGCCGCGGTAGATCAGCCCTTCCCGGTAGAGCCGCACGAAGGTCTCGGTGACGATCTTCGACAGCCCCGCGTCCATCGTGAACCGCTCGCGCGACCAGTCGCAGGAGGCGCCCAGGCGACGCATCTGGCGCGTGATCGTGCCGCCCGAATATTCCTTCCATTCCCAGACTTTTTCGAGGAACTTCTCGCGCCCCAGGTCGTGACGCGAAATGCCCTGGGCATCGAGCTGGCGTTCGACGACAATCTGCGTGGCAATGCCGGCATGGTCGGTGCCAGGCTGCCAGAGCGTGTTGTCCCCGCGCATGCGGTGGTAGCGCACCAGACAGTCCATGATCGACTGGTTGAAACCATGCCCCATGTGCAGCGTGCCGGTGACGTTCGGCGGCGGCAGCAGGATGCAGAAGCTGTCTTTTTTCGTGGTGTCGAAGCCGGCGGCGAAGTAGCCTTTGGCTTCCCAAACTGGATACCAGCGGCGTTCGATGCTGGCAGGTTCAAAGCTTTTCGCGAGAGTTTCCATGTTTCAGCGTTTCAAGTAATTGCGGCAACAGGGTTTTCCTGGCGCCGTCAGCGAGCAGGTCGCAAAGCTGTGGTGAGATATCGTTCAGTGCGGCAGGGAGGGCCTCATCGAGCCAGGCCGTGAAAGCGGCTTGGAGCTCGCCTTGCAGTGCGGCGAGCCGGGCGAGCGGGTCCTCGAGGTGTTCGTCAGCGTTGGAGACCACCTCGGTGAGTACCGGAATGGTTTCTTCAGGCGCGGACGCCGATTGTGCCGACGGGGGCGGCGCGGGACGGGCGATGAAGCTGCGATGGCGCCGAATCAGTGCATCGGTTTTTTCGATCAGATCATCGTTGGCGCGCATTGCACTCCTCCGGAGATGTCATGGCTTTCGATCGCGTAGCCGCGATCGCGGTAGAACTTGAAACGCTCCCGCGCCGGCAGACGGTCTGCGTCGGTGGTCGAGACGATCTCGACGAGCACCTCGAAGCGCGGAAAAACCGCCGGCAGCTCGTTCGAGAGATTGAGCAGGCAGCGATGCAGACCGTTTTCGAACGGAGGGCCATCGAGCCGCTGCGCGATCAGGATCGGGGTCTCTGCGGCCAATGGCGAGTCGGCCGCGCAATGCGGCACAAAGGAAAGCGCTGGCTGCGTCCACAACAGGCGGTCCAGACGTTCGGCCGTGGCGGCCTCCGGTGCATAGACGAGCGCAGCCGGCTGGCCGTTGCGCGTCAGCCAAATGCGTTGCAGCCACTGCGCGGCCGCCTGGATGCGGTCGGCGGCCCCATGCAGGAAGAAGATGCGCGTCATCGATTAGGGCTGTGCCGTCCCGCCAGCGCCGATTTTCTGAGGGGATTCTGCGGCTGAGACAGCCTCATTTCCGCCGCTGCCAGTCCGGGCAGACGCTGTGCCCGCTGCGGGCGCGTTTCCCTTCCCAATCTCCCCGACTTTCTCGGCCCGCTGTAGCAAAAAGTGGGTCAGCAGCGGCACTGGGCGACCGGTCGAACCTTTTTCCTTGCCGCTCTTGTAGGCAGTGCCGGCGATGTCGAGGTGCGCCCAGTCGTATTTTTTCGTGAAGCGCGACAGGAAGGCAGCAGCGGTGATCGTGCCAGCCGGCCGGCCGCCGATGTTGGCCATGTCGGCGAAATTGCTCTTCAACTGTTCTTGATAATCCTCGAACAGCGGCAGCTGCCAGGCGCGATCCCAGGCGGCATTGCCGGCCTCGAGCAACTCGCGCGCCAGTGAGTCGTCGTTGGCGAGCAGACCGCTGGCGACATGGCCCAGCGCGATGACGCAGGCGCCGGTCAGTGTGGCGACGTCGATCACGCACTCTGGCTCGAAGCGCTCGACATAGGTCAGTGCATCGCACAGGATCAGGCGGCCTTCGGCATCGGTGTTGAGAATTTCGATGGTCTGGCCGGACATCGAGGTGACGACATCTCCGGGTCGTGTCGCGTGGCCGCCCGGCAGATTCTCGACACAGGGCGCGACGGCGATCACGTTGAGCGGCAGTTTCATCAGCGCCGCGGCCTTGATCGTTCCCAGTACGCTCGCGGCGCCGGACATGTCGAATTTCATCTCGTCCATGTCCTGCGGCGGTTTCAACGAAATGCCGCCGCTGTCGAAGGTGACACCCTTGCCGACCAGCACGATCGGCTTGTCGGCCGGCTTACCACCGCGGTATTTCACGATGATCAGCTGGGGCGGCTGCTGCGAACCTTTGGCGACGGCCAGCAAGGTCTGCATGCCGAGCTTTTCCATCTGCTCCCGGTCCAGCACCTCGACTTCCAGCCCATGCTCGCTGGCGAGTAGGCGCGCCTGTTCGGCCAGATAAGCCGGTGTGCAGATGTTGCCCGGCAAGTTGGCATGATTCTTCATCCACTGCATGCCGGCGGCGATGGCCTGACCTTCGACGAGCGCCTGTTCGGCGGCCGCAAGCTCGCTGCGGCGCTCGACGCAGAAAGTCAGCTTGCGCAGGGGACGGCGCACTTCGTCTTTCTTCGATTTCAGCTGGTCGAAGCGATACAGCGTTTCTTCGGCGGTCATCACGGCCTGCCGCACACGCCAGGCCACATCGCGCTTCTTGACCGCCAGCTCGGTGAGATAGAGCGTGCCGTCGAATCCGCCGGTCTCGTTCAGGGTCTTGACCGCCGTCGCGATCGCCTGGCGGTATTCCTGTTCGCGGAACTCGCGTTCTTTGCCGAGACCGACGAGCAGGACGCGGTCGGCCTCGGTACCCGGTACCTTGTGCAGCAGCAGGGTCGTGCTTGCCTTGCCTTCCATGTCGCCGCGCCGCAACAGTTCGGAGAGATAACCCCGCGAGGCATTGTCGATCAGCTCGCCCGGCAGGGAGAGCTTGCGGGGTTCGAAGACGCCGACCACCACACAGGCCGTGCGCTGTTTTTCAGGGCTTCCACTCTTTATGCTAAATTCCACGTCGCGCTCCTGGAGATGGGGAAAACATGAAGTTTAAGCAATTTTCGGGAATCGAAGCCATTCCTGAGCGCCGTGAACAGGATGGTTTGTTGGGCGTTTGCTGTGTCGCATAGAGACATGTCACAAAGGCATCAGAAGACGCCAGCTTTGATGATGGTGTTATCAACAAA
>CAYZII010000082.1:5611-7474 GCA_964478415.1 uncultured Methyloversatilis sp. | reverse complement strand
TGCGGGCGGGGCTATCTCGAACTGGTGGGCTATCAGCGACCGATGGGTCTGTGAAGGTCAAAACGCCAATCGGCCAACGGGGGAAGACGGGCAGGGCATAGCCGGAAACTACAACATCGATGATGTCGCCGACGGCGCTATAGGCCGCAATCCTCGCTGCCGCCGGCAGCAAGAACACGTTCGATCGTCTGCCGCGTCAGATGCGGCGCGAACATCTCGATGAAGGCATAATCGAAACGCCGCAGCCAGGTGCTCCGGCGGATCGCCAGCCGGGTGGTATTGCTCTCGAATAAGTGGCCGGCGGCGAGCGCCACCAGCGCCGTGTCGCGCGCGGGATCGAAGGCCATTTCGGCAATGATGCCGACGCCAAGGCCGAGCTCGACGTAGGTCTTGATGACATCCGAATCGACGGCGGTAAGCACGATATTGGACGCGATGCCAGCGCGCTCGAAGGCGTGGTCGATCTTGGTGCGGCCGGTGAAGCTAGGGTCGTAAGTGATCAGCGGCCATTCGGCTAGCATCGCCAGCGTTATACCCTGCTTTCCCTGCAACGGATGGCCGGCAGGCACGACGACGAGATGCGACCACTGGTAGCAGGGTAATGTGACAAGGTGCGGATGGCCTTCGAGGGACTCGGTCGCGATGCCGATGTCCGCGGTGCCATCGGCAACCCAGGTGGCGACCTGTTGCGGGTTGCCCTGATGGAGTCGCAGGCGCACGTCCGGCCAGGATGCCATGAAGCGTTTGACGACCGGCGGCAGCAGATAGCGGGCCTGGGTATGCGTCGTCGCCACGTCGAGTGTGCCGCTCGTCTGGCCGGCGTAGTCGGTGCCGATACGCTTGAGATTGCCGAGGTCCTCCAGCAGCCGCGTGACGATAGCTAGCACCTGCCGACCGGGTTCGGTGATGCCGGTCAGCCGTTTGCCGGAGCGTTCGAAGATCGTGATGCCGAGTTCTTCCTCCAGCAAACGGATCTGCTTGGAGACGCCTGGTTGTGAAGTATAGAGCGCTGCGGCAGCCTCGGAGACGTTGAGGCGACGACGGGCGATCTCGTGCAGGTAGCGCAGTTGTTGGATGTTCATCCCATATATCCTGTGGTTATATTTGTCTAACTATAAAGTATTTTACAGGTCTATAGGGGGTCGATACGATGCGTCCAACTGATTCACCGGACACATCATGGACCTCGCGCAAATCCTCTCTGGCTTCGCTGTCGCCACCATCGTCGGGATTACTGGCGTTGGTGGCGGTGCGCTGATGACACCGCTGCTGGTGCTGCTGTTCGGCGTCGCGCCAGACACGGCCGTCGGTACCGACCTGCTTTATGCGACGATCACGAAAGCCGGCGGCACTTTCGTCCATACACGGCGTGGTCATGTCGACTGGCGCATTGTTGGCCGCCTCGCGGCGGGCAGCCTGCCGGCGGCGGTCTTCGCGCTGCTGCTGGTGCCCTTCTTCGTGCCAGGCGGCCTGGGCGCCGCGCGCGCGACGATCAGCTTCTTCCTCGGCATCGCCCTACTGCTGACCGCCGCTGCGCTGCTGTCGCGGCGCCACCTGCTGGCTTGGGCGCTATCTCGTCGCACACCGGTTGTCGACCGTGTCTGGCCGACGGTACTGGCCGGCGCCGTGCTCGGCGGGCTCGTCGCGCTTTCTTCGGTCGGTGCGGGTGCCTTGGGGGTTACTGCACTGCTCTTTCTTTACCCGGGTTTGGCGTCGCTGCGCATCGTGGCGGCCGACCTTGCCCACGCCGTGCCGCTGACACTGGTCGCCGGTCTCGGCCATTGGTGGCTCGGCAGCATCGACTGGACGTTGCTCGCCGCTTTGCTCGCCGGCTCGCTGCCCGGTGTCTGGCTCGGCAGCCAT
>CAYZII010000082.1:0-5584 GCA_964478415.1 uncultured Methyloversatilis sp. | reverse complement strand
CCGAACGCATCCTGTGTCCCGCGCTGGCCGGCATGCTCTTGCTGGCCGGCGGAAAACTGATTGCCGTCTGATCTGGAGACCACCATGTATGCCTACAACGCCATTGATCGAAAGATCGTCGCCGAACGTGTCGCGCAGTTCCGTGATCAGACACGTCGTTACTTTGCCGGCGAGTTGAGCGACGACCAGTTCCGTCCGCTGCGTCTGCAAAACGGCATTTATGTCGAGAAGCACAACCCGATGCTGCGCATCGCGATTCCCTATGGACAGTTGTCGTCGAAACAGTTGCGCCAACTGGCCCGTATCGCGCGCACCTACGACCGTGGCTTCGGCCATTTCACGACGCGAGGCAATCTGCAGCTCAACTGGGTGCGCCTCGACCAGACGCCCGAGATCCTCGCCGAACTTGCGCAGGTCGATATGCATGCGATCCAGAGTTCGGGCAGTTGCATCCGGGTCGTCACCGCCGATCCGCTGGCTGGCGTCTCACCGAACGAGGTGGCCGATCCGCGTCCCTGGGCCGAGCTGTTCCGTCAGTGGTCCACACTGCATCCGGAGTTCTCCGCGCTGCCGCGCAAGTTCAAGGTGGCCTTTGCTGGCGGTCCGGACGATGCCCCCAGCGTGCGTACCCATGACTTAGGATTCGAGGCCGTGCGTGACGCACGGGGCGAGCTGGGCTTTCGCGTCTGGGTGGGCGGCGGACTGGGGCGCTCGCCTTTCATCGCCAAGGTATTGCGCGAATTCCTGCCCTGGCGCCATTTGCGCTCCTACGCCGAGGCCGTGCTGCGCATCTATAACCTGTGTGGCCGGCGCGACAACCTCTACAAGGCCCGCATCAAGATTCTTGTCCACTCCATCGGCATCGAGAAGTTCGCACGCCGGGTCGAGGCGGAATGGGAGCATCTGCGCGGTGGCCCACTGACGGTGAGCGACGACGAGGCACAGCGCTTCGCGGCGCATTTTGCCCCACCGGCGTACGAAACCCTGCCGGATCTGGACACGCGTTTCGAGTTTGCACGGCGTTTCGACAAGGAGTTCGCCGCCTGGGTGCGCACCAATAGCCATGTCCACCGCGTGCCGGGATATGCAGCAGTGACGCTGTCGCTCAAGGCGTCCGGCCAGCCGCCAGGGAATGCCTCGGCGGAACAGATGGAATGGGCGGCCGATCTTGCCGAGCGTTATGGCTTTGGCGAATTGCGCGTCGCACAGTCACAGAACCTAGTGCTGCCAGATGTGAAGAAGCGCGATCTCTATAACCTCTGGCAGGAGGCGAAGCGAGCCGGTCTGGCGACGCCGACCGTCGGTTTGCTGACCGACATCGTCGCCTGCCCGGGCGCCGACTACTGCTCGCTCGCCAACGCGCGTTCGCTGCCGCTGGCGGCGGCGATCCAGGCGCGTTTCGCCGACCGCGCGTTGCTTGCCGACATCGGCGCACTGCGGCTCAACATCTCGGGCTGCGTGAATGCCTGTGGCCATCATCACGTCGGCGCCATCGGCATTCTCGGCGTCGACAAAGCCGGCGAGGAACGCTACCAGATCGTGCTTGGCGGTGCGACGGGTTCTCAGGCCGCCATCGGTTCGGTGATCGGCCCGTCCTTCTCTGCTACCGAGGTACCCGAGGCGGTCGCGCGTATCGTCGCGCACTACCGTGCATGTCGCCGCCCGCGGGAAAGTTTCGTCGAGACACTCAGGCGCGTCGGCCAGACAGGTTTCATCGCCGCCGCGTATGGCAAACGTGACGTCGTCAATGCGGAAAGTGAAAGAGAGGTTGCAAATGGCTAAGTTGATCAAGAATGGCGCGCTCGTCGCCAACGAATGGAAAACTCTGACACTCGCCGCCGGTGAAAACCCCGCCGCGGCCAAAGTTCCCCCCGGCAACGTGCTGGTGCCGCTCGCGGTCTGGCTGGCACGCAAGTGGGATTTGGTGCAGCGGCAGTGGGAGCACGGCAACCTGCTCGGCGTCTGGCTGGACGCACGACAGGACGATTTAGCGGCCATTGTCCCTGATCTGGACGATCTGGACGTGATCGGCGTGCATTTCCCGACCCCCGGCGACGGGCGCGGCTATTCGATCGCCACGCTGTTACGTACCCGTCATGGCTTCCGGCGGGAGTTGCGCGCCATTGGCGCCGTCGAGCGTGACTACCTGCATTTCCTTGCCCGGGTTGGTTTCGATGCCTTCGAGGTCGCCGATCCTGAAGCGGCCATTGCTGGACTCAGGGTATTTTCTGCATCCTACCAGCCGGCCGTGACGGATGCTCGATTGGCGTTGGCCGCTTGAGGAGGGCTTCATGAAACGCGACGATCCCTTCCTGCTCGCCGAGCCCGCACTGGCCGACGCAGTGGCGGTAAAGACGGCGAAAGCCATCCGCCTGCTTTGCGCGGCGGCGCGCGATTTCGCCCCAGTGGTTTTTGCTAGCAGTCTCGGTGCCGAGGACATGGTGCTTACTGACCTGATCTGGAGTCGCAATATCGATATCGAAATCTTCACGATCGATACCGGCCGCCTGCCGGCCGAAACTTTCGATCTGATCGGTGCGACCGAGCGGCATTATGGTCGGCGCATCGAAATCTGCTTTCCCGAGCCTGAACAGGTGGCGCAGTTTGTTCGCACCTACGGCATCAACGGTTTCTACGATTCCGTGGCGGCGCGCAAGACCTGCTGCCGGGTGCGCAAGGTAGAGCCGCTCAGTCGTAAGCTTGCCGGCAAGAAGGCTTGGGTCACCGGCTTGCGCGCTGCACAGTCTCCGACGCGAGCCGGCGTGCGGCCTATCGGCTACGATTTCACTTACGATCTCGTCAAGTTCAGCCCACTTGCCGAGTGGAGTGAAGCGGAGGTCTGGCACTATCTCAAAGCGCAGGGCGTGCCGTACAACGCGCTGCACGACCGCCATTATCCGAGCATCGGCTGCGCGCCTTGCACGCGCGCGATCCAGCCTGGCGAGGATAGTCGCGCCGGTCGCTGGTGGTGGGAAGCGCCCGAATCCAAGGAGTGCGGCCTGCACGTGGTGGATGGCCGGCTGCAACGAAAAGTCGGCGCCGGGGGAACGGCGACAGCCGGCTCGCCGCGTTGATGAGGACGAGGACATGAGCACACAATTGCTCGCCCGGCCGGTGTTGAGTCATCTCGACTGGCTGGAAGCGGAGGCCATCCACATCCTGCGCGAGGTGGCCGGGCAGTGCGCCAACCCGGCGCTGCTGTTCTCTGGCGGCAAGGACTCGATCGTGCTGCTGCGGCTGGCCGAGAAGGCATTCCGTCCTGGCCGCTTCCCGTTTCCGTTATTGCATATCGATACCGGCCACAACTATCCGGAGGTGATCGAATTCCGTGATCGCATCGTCGCCGAACTGGGAGAGCGGTTGTTCGTGCGCTCGGTCGAGGATTCGATCGCGCGCGGCACCGTAGTGCTCAGGTCGCCGACCGAATCGCGTAACCGGCACCAGTCGGTGACGCTGCTCGAGGCCATCGAGGAATTCGGCTTCGATGCCTGCATCGGCGGAGCGCGCCGGGACGAGGAGAAGGCGCGCGCCAAGGAGCGCATCTTTTCCTTCCGCGATGTCTTCGGTCAGTGGGACCCGAAGCACCAGCGTCCCGAGTTGTGGGATCTCTACAACGCCCGCGTGCACAAAGGCGAGAACATGCGCGTCTTCCCACTCTCGAACTGGACCGAGCTCGACGTCTGGCAATACATCGCCCGTGAGGGGCTTCAGCTGCCATCGATCTATTTCGCTCATCGGCGCGAGGTCGTCAGAAGAAACGGGCTGTTGCAACCGGTCACACCGCTGACCCCCGCGCGCGAAGGGGAGACGGTGGAAATCGTTTCCGTGCGCTTTCGTACCGTGGGCGACATCACCTGCACGGCGCCGGTCGAGTCCTCTGCCGTCACTGTCGCGGACATCATCGCCGAGACGGCGACAACCACCATCACCGAGCGCGGTGCTACGCGCCTCGACGACCAGGCGTCGGAAACTGCAATGGAACAGCGCAAGAAGGAGGGATATTTCTGATGAGTGCCCCCGAACACCTGCCCGAGATCGACAATGGCATGCTGCGCTTCCTTACCTGCGGCAGCGTGGATGACGGCAAGAGCACGCTGATCGGCCGTCTGCTCCACGATACGCGGGCGATCCTCGCCGACACGCTGCATGCGATCGTCCAAACCTCGCAAAAGCGCGGGCTCGATGCCGTCGATCTTTCGTTGCTCACCGACAGCCTCGCCGCCGAACGCGAGCAGGGCATCACCATCGACGTCGCCTACCGCTACTTCAGCACCGGCAGGCGCAAGTACATCGTCGCCGACGCGCCTGGCCACGAGCAATACACACGCAATATGGTCACCGCCGCCTCGACCGCCAATCTTGCCATCATTCTCGTCGATGCCCGCAAGGGGGTCCTTCCGCAGACACGGCGGCATGCGCTGATCGCGCATCTCGTCGGTATCCCGCATCTCGTCATCGCGGTGAACAAGATGGATTTGGTCGGTCACGATCCGGCCGTGTTCGAGCGCATCCGCGCCGATTATCTGGATTTCGCGCAGCGGGTCGGCATTGGCGACGTGCAATTCGTGCCGATGTCGGCGCTCGATGGCGACATGATTGTCGCGCGCGGCGATCGGCTCGGCTGGTATACGGGACCGACGCTGTTGGAAATCCTCGAAACGGCGCCGGTCGCGCACGGGGAGCATGACGAACGTTTCCGTTTCCCGGTGCAATACGTCTGCCGGCCGCAGCGGGCCGATGATTTGGCGCTGCACGACTATCGGGGCTACATGGGGCGGGTCGAATCCGGCGAGGTCTCCATAGGTGACGCAGTGACGATCCTGCCAGCCGGACGGACGACGCGCGTTGTCGACATCCAGCTCGGTGGCCGGTCGCTGCCGCTGGCGATCGCCGGTCAGTCGGTGACCTTGCTGCTGGAGGACGATATCGACATCTCGCGCGGCGACATGATCGTCAAGGCGGGTTCCCTGCCGCAGGTGCGCGATGTCATCGAGGCCGAGCTCTGCTGGCTCGCGCAGGCGCCGCTCGATCCGCGTCGCACTTACCTGATCCACCATACGACGCGTGATGTTCGCGCCAAATTCGTCGGCAACGCGCAACGTATCGACATTGCCACATTACAACGGATGCAGGCGGACAGCCTGGCGATGAACGATATCGCCCGGGTGAGCCTGCGCCTGGCCCGCCCGATTTTCTGCGATCGCTACGCGGAAAACCGCGCCACCGGCGCCTTCATCGTCATCGACGAGGCGAGCTTCGATACCGTGGGCGCTGGCATGATCGTTTAGTGGTGGGTGGTACTGGGATCGAACCAGTGACCCCTGCCGTGTGAAGGCAGTGCTCTACCGCTGAGCTAACCACCCTGTGAGCCGTGCATTATAACCTCACTTGATCACCGCGGCGATGGCTTTGGCGACGTGATCGATGTTCTTCGTATTGAGCGCGGCCACACAGATGCGGCCCGTCGACACGGCGTAGATGCCGTAGTCGGCGCGCAGCTTTTCCACCTGCGCGGCAGTCAGGCCGGTATAGGAAAACATGCCGCGCTGCATGTTGATGAACTCGAAGCCCGCGGCGCCTTGCG
>CAYZII010000081.1:0-7535 GCA_964478415.1 uncultured Methyloversatilis sp. | reverse complement strand
AGTGCTGCCGGCGGGGCTGTCGATGAAATCGAACGTGGCTTTCCTGATCGCATCGAGGGGTGGCAAATCGGCCGTGGGACGCGCCATCAGCAGGCCGCCCGGCAAGGCTTCCGAGCGGTAAAGGATATGCAGTTTCTCGCGCAACTCCGCTGGCAGGCTCGGCCAGGCCACATCCGGACATGCAGCCGCTGCGGCCTCGCCGAGCGCGACGGCCTGCGCGGCGTTGAAGGGCGTCTTTTCCGTCCGCAGTGTCACGTCACTGCCGGGCATGAGCCCCGTCTGTCGCAGCACGGCGGCGGCCACCTGGGCCGTCACGGTGAGCGGGTCGATCGTCGCCAGCGTCTTGCTACGCAGATCGGCGATCTTCCGCACCGGCCCGTCCCTCGCGACCAACAAGTAGATTTGCAACGTCGCCTTGGCCACGGCCACGATGAGGTGCTGCCGATCGCGATAGGTCTGCCAGCCCGGGCCGGGGCCGATGAAGTAGAGGTCATAGTCGCCGTCGAGCGCGCGGCGCTGAAAGCTTTTGAAATCCGGTGCCGTCGACATCGCCACCGGCCGCTGGAAAGCCTGCGCGAAATGGGCACGCAACGGCTCGAAGGCTGTCAGCAGCCGGCCGGCGGGCAGATAGGGGACGACGCCGAACTCGAGAGGCCGTGCCTGAACGGTGGTTTCGGCAGGGAAAACCTTGGTAGCCAGCGCGGTGCCCGCCGCGCCGAGCGAGGCCAGCACGAGACGCCGGCGCAGCAAGACGCCGACATGATTATTGTTGGTCATCGACCCCCCTGATCCCGATGCGCGATATCGAAATCATAGCCGGTTTGTGCCTAGGGAGTGCCGTCCCGCCAGCGCCGACTTTTTGCTCATTCGCCCAGATAGGCGGCGCGCACGCGGGGGTCGGCGAGCAGTTTGTCGGAAGTGTCGGCCAGCGTGATCCGGCCGCTTTCCATCACATAGCCGCGCGCGCAGGTTTGCAGGGCAAGCCGCGCGTTCTGCTCGACGAGGAAGATCGTCACGCCTTCGGCGGCGATGGCGCGGATCACCTCGAAGACCTTTTCCACCATCAGCGGGGCGAGTCCCATCGAAGGTTCATCGAGTAGCAGCAGCTGCGGCTGCCCCATCAGCGCGCGGCCGATCGCCAACATCTGCTGCTCGCCGCCAGAGAGGGTGCCGGCGAGTTGATGGGCACGTTCCTTCAGGCGCGGCAGCAGTGCATAGACATGTTCCAGATCCGCGGCGATGCCCGCCTTGTCTGAACGATGAAAAGCGCCCATCAGCAGGTTTTCCGCCACGGTTAGCCGCGCGAAGACACCACGCCCTTCCGGCACCAGCGACAGCCCCTGACGAATCAATAGATGGCTGGGCAGGCGGTCTAACCGCGTATCGCGGTAGCGGATTTCACCGCTGCTGGGGATCATGCGTGCCAGCGCCTTCAGTGTCGAGGTCTTGCCCGCGCCATTCGCGCCGATCAGGCAGACCATCTCACCGGCTTCGATCGCAAAGGAAATGCCCTTCACCGCGGCGATGCCGCCGTAATGAACGGTGAGGTTCACCGCTTCCAGCAGCGCATACCCCCGTTCCTGCCGTAGGCTCATGCGGCGCCTCCGAGGTAGGCGCTGATGACTTTTGCATCCTTTTGCACCACGGCAGGAATGCCTTCGGCGATCTTCTCGCCATAGTCGAGCACCGCGAGACGGTCGCACAACCCCATCACCAGCTTCACGTCATGTTCGATCAACAGTATGGTCAGGCGATCGCTGCGCAGTCCTTCGATCAATTGGCGCAGCTGGGCGGTCTCCGTCGCGTTCATGCCGGCGGCCGGCTCGTCGAGGGCGAGCAGTTTGGGTTCCGTCGCCAAAGCGCGCGCGATCTCGAGGCGGCGCTGATCGCCGTAGGAGAGATGGCGCGCCAGATCATTGGCGCGGTGTCCGATGCCGACATAGTGCAGCAGTTCCAGCGCGCGGCGGCGGATCGCCCGCTCCTCCTCGCGCTGCGCACGCGTCCTGAGAATGGCGCCGAACACGCCGGCATGGGTTCTCGAATGGCGACCGACCATCACGTTTTCGAGCGCGGTCATGTTGCCGAACAGGCGGATGTTCTGGAAGGTACGCGCGATGCCGGCGGCGGCGACGCGGTGCGGGCTGGTGAGCTCCAGGGGCTGCCCGTCGAACAGCACTTCGCCATCGTCGGGCTGATAGAGACCAGTCAACACATTGAAGAAGGTGGTCTTGCCGGCGCCGTTCGGTCCGATCAGGCCATAGATTTCGCCGCGCTGAATGGTCAGTGAGACATCTTTCAAGGCCTGCACGCCGCCGAATTTCTTCGAGATGCCTTTGGCTTCCAGCAGCGGCGTCACGGCATGAGTTCCTTCAGTTCGCGCTTGTGACGTGCTTCGGGCCAGAGTCCGGCGGGGCGGAAGCGCATCGTCAACACCAGGGCGGCACCAAAGAGCAGCATGCGCAATACCTCGGGCTCGACCAACAGGCGGCCAAACAAGGCTTTCTGGGTGGGTTCCACGGTATAGCGCAACAGTTCGGGGACGAACGAGAGCAGCAAGGCGCCGGCGATCACGCCCCAGACATTGCCCATGCCGCCCAAGACCACCATTGCCAGGATCATGATCGACTCGTTGAGCACGAAACTTTCCGGGCTGACGAAGCCTTGCATCGCCGCGAACATGCCGCCCGCGATGCCACCGAAAGAGGCACCCATCGCGAAGGCGAGCAATTTGATGTTGCGCGTGTTGATGCCGACCGCTTTGGCGGCGATCTCGTCTTCGCGGATCGCCACCCAGGCGCGGCCGATGCGCGAATCCGTGAGGCGCAGATTGACGACGATGACCAGCAACAGCAGCAACAACAGCACGTAGTAATACTTGACCGGGCCGCTGAAATCGAGGCCGAGGAAAGTATCCGTGCTGCGAAAGTCGATCGCGCCAAACTTGAGGCCGTCAATGCGCGTGATGCCTTTCGGCCCATTGGTGATGTTGAACGGCGCCGACAGGTTGTTCATGAAGATGCGCACGATCTCGCCGAAGCCGAGCGTGACGATGGCCAGATAATCGCCGCGCAGACGCAAAGTCGGCGCTCCCAGCACGGCACCGGCGATGCCGGCGAAGATGGCGCCGAGCGGCAGAATGATCCAAAACGGCAGGTGCAGATCGAAATGCGGCGAAGCCAACAGCGCCCAGGTATAGGCGCCGACGGCGTAAAACGCGACATAGCCCAGATCGAGCAGCCCGGCCATGCCGACGACGATGTTCAAGCCCAGCGACAGGAAGACGAACAGGATCGCGAGGTTGGCGATGCGCACCCAAGCGGTGCCGATTTGCGTCAGCACCAGTGGCAGCGCGATCAGCGCCAGCGCGACGAGAACGAAGCCGATGACGTGGCGTTTCATGCGCGTTCCGCGACGCGCTCGCCCAACAGCCCCGAAGGCCGGAAGACGAGCACGAGGATCAGCACCAGGAAAGCGAACACGTCCTGGTAATTGCTGCCAAACAGCACCACGTGGCCATCAGCCGCGCAGCGTTCGGTGAGCATGTCGCCGACGAGCGGCCAGCGGCACAGGTCAGAAATCTCACTGATGTAGCCGGTGCCGAGCGCCTCGACCAGGCCAAGCAGCAGTCCGCCGAGCATGGCGCCGGCGAGGTTGCCGATGCCGCCGAGCACCGCCGCCGAGAAAGCCTTCAGACCCAGCACGAAACCCATCGTGTAATGGGCGATGCCGTAATAGGTGCCGACCATCACGCCGGCGACCGCGCCCAATGCCGCGCCGATGACGAAAGTCGCGGCGATCACGCGGTCGGCGTCGATACCCATCAACGCGGCGATGCGCACGTTTTCCGCGGTGGCGCGCATCGCGATGCCGAATTTGGTGCGATAGACGAACCAGGATAGCGCGGCCATGATCGCCAGCGACAGCAGGATGATGACGATCTGCACCGTGCTGATCGCCGCGCCCCCGATCGCGAAGCTCGTGTTTTCCATGATCTGCGGGAAGGCGCGCGGATCCCGCCCCCAGATCAAGAGCGCCACGTGCTGCAGGATGATCGACATGCCAATCGCGGTGATCAAGGGCGCCAGCCGTGGGGCATGGCGCAGCGGGCGATAGGCGAGGCGCTCCAGCAGATAGCCGATCGCCATGCAGACCGGGATGGCCGCGAGCGTACCGATCACCACGATCAGTGCCGGCGGCAGGGGCACGCCGCTGCTCACCATGGCCATGATCACCGTGAAGGCGACCATCGCGCCGATCATCACCACTTCACCGTGCGCGAAATTGATCAGCTGGATCACGCCATAGACCATCGTGTAACCCAGGGCGACGATGGCATAGACGCTGCCGGTGGTCAGACCGTTGATCAGTTGCTGGAGAAGGATATCCACGGGCGCGGATGATAGAGCCGAAATGGCAACGGCGCGCTGTGGTTTTCCACGAGCGCGCCGTCGCCGTTGGTCTTGCCGGCCGGCTTATTTCGCTGTCGCTTGGGCGGTGTATTCGTCCAGGGTCAGCGACTTGCCGCCCTTGATGATCCCAAGCGGGGTGACCTTGCCATTCTTCATCGTGAAGATGGTCATCTCGGCATCCTTGCGGTCACCCTTCTCGTCGAACTCGATATGGCCCGAGGCACCATCAAAGCTGATCGCGGCAAGCTTAGGCAGATACTTGGCGGGATCGGCAGAGTCGGCTTGCTTCATCGCTTCGATCAGAAGCCAAGCCGCATCGTAGGTGAAGGGCGCATAGAGGATCGGATCGCTGTTGAACTTCGCCTTGTAGGCGTCGAGGAATTTCTTGCCTGCCGCCTGCACCGGGATGCCGGCCTGCGAGCAGATCAGCCCTTCTGCCGCCGCCCCGGCGAGTTCGGCCATCTTGTCGGTGCAGGCGCCATCGCCGAAGGCGAACACAGCGCCGATCTTCAGCTCACGCGCCTGCTTGAGCAGCGGCCCCCCGGTGGCATCCATGCCGCCGTAGAAGACCACATCCGGCTTCTTGCCCTTGATCTTGGTCAGCACTGCTTTCCAGTCGGTGGTCTTGTCGGTGCCTTTCTCGCGTGGCAGCACCTTGACTCCGGCCTCCTTCAGGGTTTTCTCGACCTCGTTGGCGAGACCCTCACCATAGGCTGTGGCGTCATCGATCACCGCCGCGACCTTCGGTTTGGCGCTGGCGAGCAGATAGTTGGCAACCGCCGGGCCTTGCTGGTCATCGCGGCCGACGACACGGAAGACGTTCTTGAAGCCCTGTTCGGTCAGCGCCGGGTTGGTCGCCGAACCGGAGATCATCGGAATGCCGGCCTGGTTGTAGATCGCCGAGGCGGGAATCGTCGTGCCGGAGTTCAAATGCCCGACGACGCCGGCAACCTTCGCATCGACCAGCTTCTGGGCGACCGTGTTGCCGATCTTCGGGTCGGCCTGATCGTCCTCGGCGAGCAGTTCGAACTTGACCGGCGCGCCGCCAAGCTTGATGCCGGCAGCATTGGCCTCGTCGAGTGCGAGACGTGCACCATTCTCGTTGTCCTTGCCGAGGTGGGCGATGCCGCCGGTCAGCGGCCCGACGTGGCCGATCTTGACAGTGATCGGTTGCGGGGTGGCGGGCGCGGGGGCAGGCGCAGCGGCCTGGGTGGTCGGCTTCGGGGCTTCTTCTTTCTTGCCGCAGCCAAAGAGCGCAATGGCGGCGGCGACGGACAGGGAGAGGACTTTCACGGAACGATTCATGGCTGGTAGCTCCTCGTGTGTTCGATTGATCGTTCAAATAGTTTAAATATAAATATACCTTTATCTTTCCCGGTCCGGGTAATCCGCTCAAACGACACGCACGGTGGGGCTGCGGCGCATAAGGTCCTGCACGAGACGCCGGCTGCTGGGCCGACCGCAGACTTGGAAGGCCTCACGGCCCAGGAAGAGCCACTGCGCTTCCCCGCGTTCGAGGAAATTCACCAGGGTTTCGAGCGGTTCGCCTGGAATCACTTCGAAGCGGGCAGCGGACAGCGGACGGGCCGCCGCCTCGAACTGGGCACGCGCCATGTCGGCCTGGGACTCGAGCTGACTGCGAACGTAATCGAGGAACCCCTGGCGCGCGCCGGCCGCCGATTGCCAATCGTTGCCGATGAAATCGGCCCAGCCGGTGTCGAGCACGAACACGCCGACCAGCGGCCGTCGTTCCTCGGCGGCGTGCCGCACCGCCTCGGAGAGCGCGGCCGTGCTGGCTGGCGAGCCGTCGACGGCCACTGCGATGGGGCGCAGCGCGCTCATTTCATCGTCATCACGACGATGAGGGCGACGATCAGGATGCTGAAGATGATCGCTCCCCAATCTTCCTGACGGTCGTCGCGGAACAGCGTCATCTTGCCCTTCGCGGGGCTGGCCAGGGTTTCCGAACCGATCTTTTGTTCTTCTGCCATGATGTGTTCCTCCTCCGGATCAGATTTCGACGAGATAGTCGCGGATCAGCAGCACCAGCACCAGCGCCAGGACATACTTGGTGGCGCCGACGATCAGCCCGACCTTGAGCGGCGTGCCGCCCGCCTGGCGCAGCTCCTTGAAATCGATGTAGCCGCCCATGCCGACGAGCCCGATGCCGAAGATCCACTGCATCCATTCGCGGATCATCTTGATCGTCTCCGAGGCTGGTGGTCCTCCCTTGATGCCGACGTCGCCGAAGGCGCCGATGCTGGTGAGCAGCACCATCGCGAGGAAGCCGAGCACGAACACCGGAAACTTTTCGACCAGCAGAGCGCCCAGTGTCTTCTGGTTGGCTTGCGGCTGCTCGTGCCCGGCCCAATACCAGACGGTGACCGCGAACACCGCGAAGGGAATCGAGATCACGCGCATGATGTTCCAGATTTCACCCACCGAGACGGCCGTGCCTGGCGCGACGTTCGGATTGAAGGCCAGGCAGGCGGCGAGCACCTGGCCGGAATTGAGGATGCCGGTGCCGACCCAGGCGCCGTACTGGAGGTCGTTGAGACCGAGCGCATGACCGATGAAGGGGCTGATGAACATCGTCAGGATGCCAAAGCCAAGGATCGTGGCGATAGCATAGGCAACGTGGGTGGCCTTGGCTTCCACCGCGGGAGCCGTCGCCACCGCCGCAGAGACACCGCAAATCGAGCAGGCATTGGCCATCACGCCGGTCATCGAGCGATCCATGCCGAAGAGCTTGCCCAGCCACAGCACCATCACGATGGACAGCACGACGAAGCCGCCGATCAGGAAGATCGCCAACGCACCCAGCTTGACGATCGCCTGCACGGTATAAAGCGAGCCAAGCAGGATGATGCCGGTCTTGATGAAGAGACGAGACAATTTGAAACCATCGGCGAAGACTTCCGGCAACTTGCCACCGAACAGCACGTTGCGGTAGAGCATGCCCATGATGATGCCAAGCAGGATGTAATTGAGGTGCAGCACCTTAATCAGCCATCCTTTCTGGTCGAACAGGACGACGTTCGTCATCCACGGCTCGATCCAAAGACGGATCACGATCATTGTGCCGATCAGCAATGCCAGCCCCGGCAGGGCCTTGGGCAATTTGCC
>CAYZII010000080.1:0-7615 GCA_964478415.1 uncultured Methyloversatilis sp. | reverse complement strand
CAAAACTTCCTGCCGGCGCAAAACGGAATTTACAGAAAGAACGATACACAACTCTGGGCGAGTATCGAATGACGCTGCTGACTCTTAAACATCTGGCCCTAAGCGATGGCTTTGGGCCTGCGGGCGGCAGTATCATGCCCCCGCTCTTCGCCAATAGACACGGTTTATTGGCTCCGGCCGGCCCTATGGGCCTTAACCTGCTGGCGCAGGTTAGCCTACGCCGAAACTTCGTTTTGGCTCGTCGCGCGGCCGCCAATCTTCGCCTACGGCTGCCCAATCCACTCACGTTCCAATGGACAATCTGGGTTAAAGTCGGGTTAGCCGCTGGCCGACAAGCTACTCCCCGTCGAGATCGCTCAGTCCCAGTTCCTGAATCTTGCGGGTCAATGTGTTGCGGCCGATGCCCAGAAGCTGGGCTGCCTCGGCGCGCCGCCCGCCGCTGGCGACCAGCGCCCGCCGGATCAGCGTCGCCTCGAAGGTTTGCGTGAGTCTGTCCCAGACGGTGCCCGGTTCCCGGCGCAAAGCCTCGTCCGTCGCTGCGGCGAGTTGCACCAGCCAGTCGCTGGCGGTCGGCGTTGCCTCCGGGGCGGCACGCAGTTCTGCCGGAAGATCGTCGATTTCGATCGTCTGGCCGGGCGCCATCACGGTCAGCCAATGGCAGAGGTTTTCCAGCTGGCGCACGTTCCCCGGCCACGGCGCGGCTTGCAGGAATTTCAGCGCGGCTTCCGACAGGCGCTTGGGCTCGACGCCGAGCTCGCGGGCGCTCGTAGCGAGAAAATGGCGCGCAAGCAGCGGAATGTCCTCACGTCGCTCGCGCAGCGGGGGCAGGCGCAGCCGGATTACGTTCAGGCGGTGGAACAGGTCTTCCCGGAAAAGCCCGGCTTTCACACGCGCCTCGAGATCCTGATGGGTCGCGGCGATGATGCGCACATTGGCGCGCAGCGGCTGATGCCCGCCGACGCGGTAGAACTGCCCATCGGAGAGCACGCGCAACAGCCGGGTCTGCAATTCGGCCGGCATGTCGCCGATCTCGTCCAGGAACAGCGTGCCGCCGGCGGCTTCCTCGAAACGGCCGCGACGCAGGCTCGTCGCTCCGGTGAAGGCGCCCTTTTCGTGGCCGAACAGTTCCGATTCGAGCAGCTCGCGCGGGATCGCCGCGGTGTTGATGGCCACGAAAGGCCCGTCACGCCGTGGGCTGTGACGGTGCAGGGCACGTGCGACGAGTTCCTTGCCGGTACCCGATTCGCCATTGATCAGTACGGTGGCATTGGATTGCGACAACCGCCCGATAGCACGGAACACTTCCTGCATCGCCGGAGCCTGGCCGAGGATTTCCGGCGCCACCGCTACGCCTGCCGTCTCTTTGCCCGATGTTTCGCCCTCGGTCAAAGCCCGTCTGACCAAAGCCACGGCCTGATCGACATCGAACGGCTTGGGCAGATATTCGAACGCGCCCCCCTGAAACGCCGCTACTGCCGAATCGAGGTCCGAATAGGCCGTCATGATGATCACCGGCACTGCGGGGTAGGATTGCCTGACTTGGCGCAGCAGTTCGAGGCCGGAAGTGCCGGGCATGCGGATATCGGAGATCAACACGCGAGGCGAAGAGCCGGCTGAGAGTTTCGCCAATGCCTCGTCGGCCGAAGCGAAACTCGTACTGGCGATGTTCTCGCGCGCGAGCGCCTTTTCCAGCACCCAGCGGATCGAGCGGTCATCGTCGATGATCCAGACGGTATTCATGGATGGGCCTTTTCTTCGGGGGAGAGTGGCAGACGCAGCGTAAAACAGGTATGGCCAGGCTGGGAAGCAACCTCGATGGTGCCATGATGTTGTTGCACGAAGGTTTGCGCCAGTGCCAGCCCCAAGCCGGTGCCGCCGGCACGGCCGGAGACCAGCGGGTAGAAAATGCGGTCGCGAATCTCTTCCGGGATGCCCGGCCCATTATCGATGATCTGTACCTCGAGCGCGAGACGGTGACGCTTCTTCGCCAGCGTCACCTGACGTAGCGCACGCGTGCGGATCAAGATCTCGCCGCTACCGGCCAATGCCTGAGCGGCATTCCTGACGATGTTGAGGAACGTCTGGATCAATTGTTCGCGGTCCCCGGCGATCTCCGGCAATGAGATGTCATAGTCGCGCCGCACCGTCACCCCTGGAAACTCGGCCAGAATCAGGCGCCTGACGTGCTCAAGAATTTCGTGGATGTTGAGCAGACTCGGCTGCATCGCACGATGCGAGGAGAGCAGGCGCTGCATCAGCGCCTGCAGCCGGTCGGCCTCCGTGATGATGACATTCGTATATTCGCTGAGCGTCTGCTGGCCATCCATCGCCGCCAGCTCACGCTGCAGAAGCTGCGCCGCGCCGCGGATGCCGCCGAGCGGATTCTTGATCTCATGGGCGAGATTGCGGATCAGCTCCTGGTTGGCGCGCTGCTGCACGGCCTCGCGTGCCTCGCGTGCGGCGCGCAGTTGCTGGTCGATCGGACGGAATTCGAGCAGCAGCTTCGCATTGGGCAGATCGACCGGCGTGACGGTACAGTCGAGGTGCAGCGATTCTCCTTGCGCGCGCGCAACCGGGATATCGTGGCCGGTGTAGCTCCAGCGATTGGTCAGCGCGTTCTCCAGTGCCGCCATCAGCGCTGGCGGACTGCCCAGCAGGCGAGTGACCGGTTGCCCCAGACAGGTGCGCTGACTGACGGCGAAGAGATTCTCCGCCGCGGGATTGCAATGGCGAATGCGTAGCGCGTCATCGAGCAGGATGACGGCGGAAGACAAGAGGTCGAGGCCCGCCAGCCCCGCATTGCTGGGCTCGTTCATGACGGGAACTCCTGCAAGAAGCGCGCCAAGCGGGCAGAACCTACTTCAGGTTCGCAAGCTCCCGGCGCAGCGCTTCGATGTTGCGCTCGTGCAATTGCACCTTGTCGCGGTAGGACTGGATGCGCGCTTCGCGTTTGCCGGCATGGATGCCACCTCCGACGACACGCTCCTCGGGCAGCACGAGATTTTCCTGTTCAGCAAGCTGCCGTTTCGCTTCTTCGAGCTGCTTCTGCTCGTTGGTGAGCTCCTGCTCGAGAATCGCCCGCCGATCGTTGTCGCGCGCCTTCTGCTGGTCGCCATTGACGCGCGGGAAGTCGGCCGGGGTGGCCTGACGTTCCTTGCGTGGCGGCGGGGCAAACGTTGACACCGGTTTGTCCTGCGAGATGATCTCGCAGTTCTTGCCCGTTTTCTGGTTCGTGTAGGTGATGCGCCCCTCGGGGCCGACGCACTTGTAGAGCGTATCGGCCCAGGCTGGCGCCAGCATGCCAAACAGACAGAGCGTGAGCAATCGTTTCATCATAGCGGGAAGTGTATGCCAAACAGCGGCAATCGACAAAAAAAGAAGGACGGGCAGGGCCCGTCCTTCCTCAACGCATGAAAAGCGAGAGAGATTACAGGGAGTAATACATCTCGTATTCGACCGGATGCGTGGTCATGCGGAACTTGGTGACCTCCTCCATCTTCAACTCGATGAAGGCATCGATGAAGTCGTTCGAGAACACGCCGCCGCGGGTCAGGAACTCGCGGTCCTTGTCGAGATAGTCGAGCGCCTGATCGAGCGAGGAGCAGACGGTCGGGATCTTCGCATCCTCTTCCGGCGGCAGGTCGTAGAGGTTCTTGTCGGCCGGATCGCCCGGATGGATCTTGTTCTGCACGCCATCGATGCCCGCCATCATCATTGCGGCGAAGGCGAGGTAGGGGTTCGCGGTCGGATCGGGGAAACGCACTTCGATACGGCGCGCCTTGTCGGACTGCACGAACGGGATACGGATCGAGGCCGAGCGGTTGCGCGCCGAGTAGGCGAGCTTGACCGGCGCCTCGAAACCGGGGACGAGACGCTTATAGCTGTTGGTACCCGGGTTGGTGATCGCGTTCAGCGCGCGGGCGTGCTTGATGATGCCGCCGATGTAGTAGAGCGCGAATTCGGACAGACCTGCATAACCATTGCCGGCGAACAGGTTCTTGCCGTCTTTCCAGATCGACTGGTGCACGTGCATGCCGGAGCCATTGTCGCCGACGATCGGCTTGGGCATGAAGGTCGCGGTCTTGCCATACGAGTGGGCGACGTTATGCACGACATATTTGAGGATCTGCGTCCAGTCGGCGCGGCGCACCAGGGTGTTGAACTTGGTGCCAATCTCGCACTGGCCGGCGGTGGCCACCTCGTGGTGATGCACTTCGACGTCGACGCCGCAGTCTTGCAGCGCGAGACAGATGGCGGCGCGGATGTCGTTCAGGCTGTCAACCGGGGGAACGGGGAAGTAACCACCCTTGACGGCAGGACGGTGACCGATGTTGCCGCTTTCGAACTTCTCTGCGCTCGCCCAGGCGGCTTCTTCCGAGAAGACCTTGCAGTAGGAGCCGGACATATCCACCTTCCACTCGACCGAGTCGAAGATGAAGAACTCGGGCTCGGGTCCGAAGTAGGCGGAATCGCCCAGGCCAGTGCTCTTCAGATAGGCTTCGGCGCGCTTGGCGATCGAGCGCGGATCACGGTCATAACCCTTGCCGTCGGCGGGTTCGATCACATCGCAGGAGAGCACCAGCGTCGTCTCGTCCATGAACGGATCGATATAGGCGGTGGCCGGATCGGGCATCAGCAGCATGTCGGAAGCCTGGATGCCTTTCCAGCCGGCGATCGACGAACCATCGAAGGCATGGCCGTCCTCGAACTTTTCGAGGCCGAACGCAGAAACCGGGACGCCGACGTGCTGTTCCTTGCCGCGCATGTCGGTGAAACGGAAGTCGACGAATTTGACTTCCTTTTCCTGCACCATTTTGAGGACATCTTGAGGGGTCATGAGAAGCGCTCCTGGAGATAAGGATTTTGGAAATAACCTGACGGCCCGTTATGAAGCAGCTTGCGTGCCAGCCGACGACAATAGATAAAGAATTGTGCCACAAAGACACGCCAAAGATGGGGCAGTTTTCAAATGCACCAAAGATGTGCGTTTCGGGAAATTTTGCACCTTTTTGGTGCAATCACATTGTCATGCTATCGTTCTCCGCATCGAGGTGAACCAGCACCTCGACGACATCCGGGTGGGTCGCGAGCACACGCTTCCTGGCCTTCTCACCGATCTCGTGCCCTTCGCGCACCGAGATATCGCCATCGACCTGTAGATGCACATCGACGAAGACACGATGCGCCATCCGGCGTGTACGCAATTCGTGCAGATCGACGACACCCGGTGTATCCAGCAGCGTCTGGCGGATCGCCGCGACTTCCTCGGCCGGCAATCCGGTGTCGATCAGTTCCTGCATCGCCTCCCAGGCGAAACCCAGACCGGCCTTGATGATCATCGCGCCGACGATGATCGCGGCCAGCGCATCGGCAAAAGGAAAACCGAGCAGGGCACCGCCCACCCCGGCAGCGACGACCAATGACGAGAGCGCGTCGGCACGCGCATGCCAGGCATTGGCGATTAGCATCGGGGAACGCAGTCGCTGGGCCACCTTGAGCATGTAACGGAACAACCCTTCCTTGCCGATCAGCGTGAAGAGCGCCGCCCACAGCGCGGCAACCCCCACTGGCGGCAAGGCGCCAAGATTCTGCAGCCGGGAAACGGCCGAGACGAGGATGCCGGCGCCGGTGACTGTCAGCAGCAGGCCGAGCACCAGCGAGGCGGCAGTCTCGAAACGGCCGTGGCCGTATGGGTGTTCTTCGTCCGCGTGTTGCGATCCTTTGCGGTTGGCCCAGAGCACGAAGGCATCGGCGACGATGTCGGAGAGGGTGTGCATCGCATCGCTGATCAGCGCCAACGAATGGGCGAGCCAGCCGACGATCACCTGCATGACCGTCAGCACGACATTGACGATGACGCTCACCCAGGTGATGCGCTGCCCGGCCTGGAAGCGTTCGGGATCGACCGGCTCTCGGGGGGTGGGTTGCGTGGCAGCCAAATCGTTATACTCGACGGGTGGAATTGCCGCGATTTTAACGTTCATGTCCAACGACACCCTCGACTTCGAAAACTTCAATGCGCTGCCCGATCGCGCGGCGGAGACGCGCATCACCGCCGCGCGCGAAAAGCTCGGTAAGCGCGCGGTGATCCTCTGTCATCACTACCAGCGCGCCGACGTCTATGCCCATGCCGATCTCACCGGCGATTCGCTGAAGCTCTCGCGCCTGGCCGCCCAGTCGGACGCCGAATACATCGTCTTCTGCGGTGTGCACTTCATGGCCGAGGTGGCCGACATCCTGTCGCGCCCCGAGCAGATCTCGATCCTGCCGGATCTCGCCGCCGGCTGCTCGATGGCCGACATGGCCAGTCGCGCCAAGGTCGAGCGCTGCTGGCGCGAGCTGGCCACCGTGCTCGATCCTGACACGGCATTCACGCCCGTCACCTACATCAACTCCTCGGCCGATCTGAAGGCGTTTTGCGGCGAACATGGCGGTATCGTCTGCACCTCGTCGAATGCGCAGAAAATCCTCGCCTGGGCCTTCGCGCGACGCGAGAAGGTGCTGTTCTTCCCCGACCAGCACCTGGGCCGCTGGAGTGGATACCAGATGGGCATCCCGCTCGAGCAAATGGTGTTGTGGAACCCTGACCTGCCGATGGGCGGCCTGACGGCAGAGCAGATCCGCGATGCCAAGATCATTCTCTGGCATGGCTACTGCTCGGTGCATCAGATGTTCCAGCCCCAGCAGATCGAGCGCTTCCGCGCCAAATACCCCGACGGGAAAGTAATCTCGCACCCCGAATGTGCTTTCGAAGTCTGCCAGCGCTCCGATTACGTCGGCTCGACCGAAACGATCATCCGCATCGTCAAGGAATCATTGCCAGGCACGCGTTGGCTAGTAGGCACCGAACTCAATCTCGTCGAGCGTCTCGCGAAGGAAGTGGCGCCGGAGGGCAAGATCGTCCAGTTCATGGCCGACATGGTCTGCATGTGTTCGACGATGCAGCGCATCGACCCACAACATCTCGCCTGGGCGCTGGAAAACCTCGCTGCCGGCCATGTCGTCAACCAAATCAAGGTGCCGGAACACGAAGCCAGGCTGGCGAAAATCGCGCTGCAGCGCATGCTCGATGCATCCTGACGCCGGGTCAACGAAACTCGGCGCGGATGACACGGCACCTTACGGCTTGGGCGCCATCGTCTCCGGCATCCTGACCGCGACCACCTGACCTTTCGCGGTCACCCGGGCATTAGCCGAAACGGTGATGTCGACGACGACCTTCTTCTCCTTCATTTCGACCGGCACGCCGCGCAATTCGAGCTCGACACCAAGTGGCGTTGGCGCGAGGAAATCCACTTTCAATGACGCAGTGACGAAACGCAGCGCTGGCAAGCTGCCCGGCGGTCGACCGGCGGCGCGGTAAGCCACCGCCGAAGCCGTGCCGGTGCCATGACAATCGATCAGCGAGGCGATCAGGCCGCCATAGACATAGCCGGGAATCGCGGTGTGATAGGGCTGGAGCGTGAAATGAGCGATCGTCTCCTGGCCGTCTTCGGCCCAATAACTCTTTAAGCGATGACCCTGTGGGTTATTCTTGCCACACCCATAGCAATGGCTGAGTTCGTCCGGGTAAAGATCTTGAAAGGCAAGCGCGCTCATCGGCCGTCTCCTGTTG
>CAYZII010000079.1:0-7687 GCA_964478415.1 uncultured Methyloversatilis sp. | reverse complement strand
CAGGCCGATCTGCACGAAGATGCCTTCGAGCTCGAGATGATGCAATGTGCCGCTGGCGCGATCTTTGTAGGTGAGGCCATTCACTTTGTCGTTGCCCGTGATTTCTGTGGTCTGCGCGTTCAGGATGACTTGCACGTTGGGCAGACTCATTAGCTTGTCCTGCAGCACCTTGTCGGCGCGCAGCCTAGTGTCGAATTCGAGCAGCGTCACATGCGCGACGATGCCGGCGAGATCGATCGCCGCTTCGACACCGAAATTGCCGCCGCCGATCACCGCAATCCGCTTGCCTTTGAACAATGGCCCGTCACAGTGTGGGCAGAAGCAGACCCCCTTGCCGCGGAATTCGGCCTCACCAGGCACGTTCAACTCACGCCAGCGCGCTCCGGTAGCGAGGATGACCGCCTGCGCCTTGAGGATCGTCCGTTGGCGAGCGTCAGCTCCGTCAAGCCACCGGGCTGCGCCGCCGGGAGCAGGGACGCCGCACGCTCGCCGCGCAGAATGTCGACACCGTATTGCCGCACGTGGGCCTCCATCGCCGCCGCGAGCTTCGGCCCCTCGGTGTAGTCGACGGAAATGAAGTTCTCGATGCCTAAAGTATCCATCACCTGGCCGCCGAAGCGTTCGGCCACCAAGCCCACACGAATACCCTTGCGCGCCGCGTAGATCGCCGCCGCCGCGCCGGCCGGGCCGCCGCCGACCACCAGCACGTCGTAAGGTGCGCGCGCCGACAAGGCATGCGCCTGGGCTGCCGTATCGCCGTCGCCCAGTTTTTGCAGAATCTCCTCGAGTGTCATGCGGCCCTGAGCGAAATGCTCGCCATTCAGAAACACCATGGGCACCGCGAGCACGTTCTTCGCTTCGACTTCGGCGCGGAAAGCACCGCCCTCGATCATCGTGGCACTCACATGGGGATTCGCCACCGCCATGAGGTTCAACGCCTGCACGACATCTGGGCAGTTGTGGCATTCGAGCGAGACAAAGACCTCGAAGTGGTAACTGCCGGTCAGACGTCTGATGCGCTCAATTGTCTGTCCATCGACCTTGGGCGGATAACCGCTCGTCTGCAGCAGCGCCAACACCAGCGAGGTGAATTCGTGGCCGAGCGGCAGGCCGGCGAAATGGATGCGGGGTGCTTCTCCCGGCTTGCCGATCGAAAACGAGGGACGGCGCGTGAAGTCGCCATCTTCCCGCACGGTAATCTTCGGCGTGAGAGCAGCGATTTCGTGCAGCAGCTCACGCATCTGGCGCGCGGTTTCGCTTTCATCGAGCGAGGCGATAAGTTCGACCGGATCGACCAGGCGTTCGAGATAGCCAGCCAATTGGGCTTTGATGGTGTCTTCGAGCATGAGAATGTCCTTGTGGGGCCGACAAGGGAAAACCTCGCGCGGCTTTCCGTTGCCAGCTGCCCCCGGCAGCGCGGGGGGCAGCAGGAGAGATCGGACCTCAGATCTTGCCGACCAGATCGAGAGAAGGCTTCAGCGTCGCGTCACCTTCTTTCCACTTCGCCGGGCAGACTTCGCCCGGATGTGCCTCGATGTACTGCGCGGCCTTGACCTTGCGCAGCAGTTCGGAGGCGTCCCGGCCAATGCCGAGATCATGGATTTCGATCACCTTAATGACACCCTGCGGGTTCATCACGAAGGTGCCGCGCAGTGCCAGCCCTTCTTCTTCGATCATCACGTCGAAGTTGCGGCTGATCGTGCCGGTCGGATCCCCGATCATCGGATACTTGATCTTGCGGATCGTCTCGGAGGCATCGGCCCATGCCTTGTGCACGAAGTGGGTGTCGGTCGAGACCGCATACACCTCGACACCGATCTTCTGGAATTCCGCATAGAGATCGGCCATGTCGCCCAGTTCGGTCGGGCAGACGAAGGTGAAGTCGGCCGGATAAAAGAAGAAGACCGACCAATGGCCCTTGACGTCGGCATCGGTGATTTCGACGAACTTGCCATTGTGATAGGCCTGGGCCTTGAAAGGCTTAATGGTGGTGTTGATCAACGACATAAGTGCTCTCCTGGTTGGTTGCGTGAAGAAAATCGAATCGTAGGCACAAAACCCAAGCGACGAAAGGGATTCTATGTGCGGTTGCAGCATCGCTCAAATTGATTGTTACGATCTTTATGATAGTTTTAACCTATCTATATTTCGGGTTAATCGATAGCCAGACACTATCGGCGCATTGAGAAAAAACAATTTCACCCAGCCTGCGTCTCCTCCTAGGATGAATTAGTCAGGACGGCATCGATCGGTGCGTTCTGCGCCATCATCCAACTCACGAGGAGGTCATCATGCAACTGAAAGGCTCGAAGACCGAACAGAACCTGAAAGCCGCCTTCGCAGGCGAATCGCAGGCCAACCGTCGTTATCTCTATTTCGCCAACAAGGCCGATGTTGAGGGCCATCCCGACATCGCCGCGCTGTTCCGCTCGACCGCGGAAGGGGAGACCGGCCACGCCCACGGGCATCTCGAATATCTCGAACAATGTGGCGATCCGGCCACCGGGCTGCCTTTCGGCACCACGAAGCAGAACCTCGCGGCTGCCGTCGCCGGAGAAACCCACGAATACACCGACATGTATCCGGGCATGGCCAAGGAGGCGCGTGCCGAAGGCTTTGACGAGATTGCCGACTGGTTCGAGACGCTGGCGAAGGCCGAGCGCTCGCACGCCAATCGCTATCAAAAAGCCCTGGACGAAATGGGCTGAACAACGACAGCGGCGGCGTACAACCGCCGCGCACCCCCACCCCGACGGAGAAACTTGCGCAAGGAAACGCCATGGCACGCGAAGGCAATCTCGAAGCGCCCACGCGCCATCCGCTCGACTGGCAGAACCCAGAGTTCTACAGCGAAGAGGCGCTCTATGCCGAGATGGCGCGCGTCTTCGAGATCTGTCATGGCTGCCGCCGTTGCGTCAGCCTGTGCCAGGCGTTTCCGACCCTGTTCGATCTCGTCGATGCCTCGGCAACGATGGAGATCGACGGTGTCCGCAAAGAGGATTACTGGCGGGTTGTCGAGCACTGCTACCTGTGCGATCTGTGCTACATGACGAAGTGTCCTTATGTGCCGCCGCACGCATGGAACCTCGACTTCCCACATCTGATGCTACGCGCCAAGGCGGTGCACTTCCGCCGCGGTAAGACGAAGCTGCGCGACAAGGTGCTCACCAGCACCGACTTGGTTGGCCGCTTCTGCGGCATCCCGATCGTCGCCCCGACCGTGAATACGGTCAACAAGATACGCCCGTTGCGCAAGCTGCTCGAAAACGTCGCCGGCATCCACAGCGAAGCCTGGCTGCCCGAGTTCAGTGCGCGTTCCCTGCGCAGTCGTCTGCGCGCCTTGCCGGACGACACGCCCGGCATCTCGGCTGCCGGCACCACTGGCAAGATCGCGCTGTTCGCCACTTGTTACATGAACCGCAACGAACCCGGCCCAGGCGAAGATCTGGTTGCCGTGTTCGAGCACAATGGCATTCCGGTCTCGCGCGTGCCGAGTGAACAATGCTGCGGCATGCCCAAGCTGGAGCTCGGCGATCTCGAGGCTGTCAAGCGCGCCAAAGAAAACAACATCCCGGTGCTGGCAAAGCTCGTCGATGCGGGCTGGGATCTGACGGCGTTGATCCCTTCCTGTGTGCTGATGTTCAAACAGGAGCTGCCGCTGATGTTCCCGGATGACCCGGATGTCCGGAAGGTGAAGGATGCCTTCTACGATCCCTTCGAATACCTGATGCTGCGCCACAAGGCGGGGCTGCTGAAGACCGACTTCAAACAGGGGCTGGGTAAGGTCTCCTATCATGCCGCCTGTCACCAGCGCGTACAGAACATCGGCCAGAAGACCCGCGAGTGCCTCGCACTAATTCCCGAGACGACGGTCGAGATCATCGAACGCTGCTCGGGACACGACGGCACCTATGCGGTGAAGCGCGAGTTCCATCCGGTGGCGATGAAACTCGTCAAGCCGGTGGTCAATCGCATCAACCAGAACGCCGCCGATCATTACGGCTCCGACTGCGCGATGGCCGGCCATCACATCGGCCACGCGCGCGCCGACGGCACGACGCCCGAACATCCGATCAGCTTGTTGAGAAAGGCTTACGGCTTATGAATCCGCTGACACACGAAGAGCTTTTCAGCCTCGAACAATACGCCCGGGTGCGCAAGGACTTCCGCGCCAAGGTGATCGCGCACAAGAAAAACCGTGTCGTCGCCTTAGGCCCGAATGCAACCTTGCATTTCGAAGACCGGCTGACGATGCAGTATCAGGTGCAGGAGATGCTGCGCCTCGAGCGCATCTTCGAGCCCGAGCTGATCCAGGAGGAGCTGGATGTCTACAACCCGCTGATCCCTGACGGCAGCAACTGGAAGGCGACATTGATGCTCGAATTCCCGGACGAGACGGAGCGAAAAATACAGCTGTCGCGGCTGATCGGTATCGAAAAGGCCGTCTGGCTCCAGGTGGCGGATTTCGCGCGCGTGATCCCGACCGCCGATGAGGATCTCGAGCGGCAAACGCCAGACAAGACCTCGTCGGTGCATTTCCTGCGTTTCGAACTCACGCCGCAGATGCGGCGCGCCGTCAAGGCCGGCGCCGCGGTCCACGCCGGCATCGATCATCCTCACTACCGAACCGAGACCACGCTCAGCGAGGCCACGCGCGCATCCCTCGCCAACGATCTGGACTGATCGCGGCACCGTCACCGCTCTACGAGTGCGCTGTGCCGTGTCGCTAGCGCCGAGTTTAGTGCGCGCGGCGTAGAATGCGCTTCCATTCCAATGGAGCCCAACCTCGTGAGCATCAGCCCGATCCAGGACATCATCGCCGACATCCGCGCCGGCAAGATGGTCATCCTCGTCGACGAGGAAGACCGCGAGAACGAAGGCGATCTGGTTCTCGCCGCCGAATTCGTCACCCCCGAGGCGATCAACTTCATGGTCACGCACGCGCGTGGCCTCGTTTGTCTTACCCTGACCGAGGCACGCTGCCGTCAGCTCGACCTGCCGTTGATGGTGCGCGACAACAAAACACCGCACGGTACCGCCTTCACGGTTTCGATCGAGGCCGCCGAGGGTGTGACCACCGGCATCTCAGCACACGACCGGGCACGCACGATCCGTGTCGCCGTCGCTAAACACGCGAAACCCTCTGATCTGGTTCAGCCGGGGCACGTCTTCCCGTTGATGGCGCAGAAAGGCGGCGTGCTGGTGCGCGCCGGCCACACCGAGGCCGGCTGCGACCTGGCGCAGATGGCCGGCTGCGAACCCGCCGCGGTGATCTGCGAGATCATGAACGAAGACGGCACGATGGCGCGCCTGCCGCAACTGATCGAATTCGCGGCGAAGCATCAGTTGAAGATCGGCACGATCCGCGACCTGATCCAGTATCGTTCGGAAAACGAAAAACTCGTCGAGTGCGTCGCCGACAAGGAGGTGATCTGCAGCCATGGCAGCTTCCGGCTGCGCGCTTTTCGCGATCAGACTAGCAATGACGTCCATCTCGCCCTGACTCACGGCGAGCTGCGGCCGGAGCTGGAGACGCTGGTGCGCGTGCATGAGCCGGTCTCGGTACTCGACTTCCTCGATTGCCAGAACCGGCGCCACAGCTTCACGATCGATCACGCCCTCGAGATCATCGCACAGGCGGAACGTGGCGCCATTGTGCTGCTGCATCGCAACGAGACCGGCGCCGATCTGCTCGATGCCCTGCACAACGACCCCCCGCCGCCCGCGCAGAAATGGGATCCGCGCCTGTATGGCATCGGCGCGCAGATCCTGCGTGAACTCGGCGTTGGCAAGATGCGCCTGATGGCCAGCCCGCGCAAGCTGCCGAGCATGGCCGGTTTTGGCCTCGAAATCTGCGGTTACCTGACGCCTGAGGAACTCAAGCGATGAGCTTCACCCCGAACTCGACTCAGTCGGTGCCCGCCGGCATCACCCGCTGCGACGAGTTGCGCGAGATCGAGCCGAACCTCGCTGGCGCCGGCCTTTCCATCGGTATCGTGATGGCGCGCTTCAACAAAGCGATTGGCGAAGGGCTGCTTTCCGGCTGTTGCCAGGAGCTTGCGCGCCTTGGTGTCAGCAATGTCACCCTGGTCAGCGTCCCAGGCGCACTGGAAATCCCGCTTGCGCTGCAAGCCCTCGCGCGCAGCGGCAAATTCGCCGCGCTAGTGGCGATCGGCTGCGTGATCCGCGGTGAAACCTACCATTTCGAAGTCGTCTCCAACGAGTCCGCGCGTGGCGTGACCGACGTGCAGCTCGCGACCGGTATCCCGGTCGCGAATGCCATCCTCACCGTCGAGAACGAAGCCCAAGCCGAAGTGAGGATGTTCCAGAAAGGGGTCGAAGCCGCACAATGCGCCGTCGAAATGGCCAACCTGCTGAAAGCGCTGCAGTGAACGAAGCGACCGCCCGCAAGAAACCCGCCTCGCCTCGCCATCGCGCACGCGAGTTCGTCATCCAAGGCCTCTACCAACATCTGGTGGGTGGGCAGGATCACGCCGCGATCCTCGCCCAGGCAGAATCGGTGGTCGGTTTCGAAAAGGCACACCGCGCTCTCTATGACAGCCTACTCAACGGTGTGCTCGACGGGCAAGAAAACCTGAAGAGCCTGATCGAGCCACACCTCTCGCGCCCCTGGCAAGAGGTCTCACCGATCGAGCGCAGCATCCTGTTACTTGCCGCCTGCGAACTGAAAGATCACCCCGAGACGCCATACCGCGTTGTCATCGACGAAGCGATCGAGCTGGCCAAATCTTACGGCGGTACTGACGGCCACAAGTTCGTCAATGGCGTGCTTGACAAGCTGGCGCCGTTGTTGCGCCCCCACGAAATAGGCTGTTGAACCGGTCATGGCGGTTACCACCGACATCCTGCAAGGAGATTGCCGCGAAGTGCTGCGCGGCTATCCCAACGATTTTTTCGATTTGATCGTCACGTCGCCGCCTTATGCGGACCGTCGTCGCCACACCTATGGCGGCATCCGGCCCGAAGATTATGTCGCGTGGTTCCTACCGCGGTCGCAGGAATTCCTGCGGGTGCTCAAACCGACAGGCTCCTTCGTGCTCAACATCAAGGAAAAAGTCGAAAACGGCGAGCGTCATACCTATGTGATCGAACTGATCCTCGCGTTGCGCCAGCAAGGATGGCTATGGACGGAGGAATACATCTGGCACAAGAAAAACTGCTATCCCGGAAAGTGGCCGAACCGTTTTCGCGACGCCTGGGAGAGGTGTTTGCATTTCACCAAGTCGCGCAAATTCAAGATGAACCAGGAAGCGGTGATGGTGCCGATGGGCGACTGGGCCAATGCCCGACTGAAATCGCTGGGCAAGAACGATGTCGTGCGTTTCGATTCACAGGTGGGCAGCGGTTTCGGCAAAAACATCGCCAACTGGCTGAAGCGCACGATGGCCTATCCCACCAACGTGCTGCATCTGGCCACGGAATGTGGCAATAAGAATCACAGCGCCGCTTTTCCACGCGCCTTGCCAGCGTGGTTCATCCGTCTTTTCACCGACGAGGGGGACTGGGTGCTCGATCCTTTCGTCGGTTCCGGCACGACCCTGGAAGCCGCCAAGGCGCTTGGCCGCAACTCGGTCGGCATCGATATCTTGCCCGAATATTGCGAGATGGCTCGCGAAGCCGTCCTCGACAGGCAATATCAACTGATGAAGGAGCGCGTCCAGTATGC
>CAYZII010000078.1:0-7864 GCA_964478415.1 uncultured Methyloversatilis sp. | reverse complement strand
GTCTACCCGGCCACGCCCGCGCCGATCCGCATCGCACTTGCACGACGTCGAGCCGCCGGGCAAGGCTCTCGGCGGCAAAATACGGCGTCAGCACGATGCGCAGCCCCGCGCGTTCGACGACGACTTCGATGGAACCCGTAGACGGGACTTGCGCCGATGGCATGGCCACCCGGATCAGGGAAAGCGGCTCAACCTTGCTGCCATTTCCCGACCTTCCCGCCGCCGCTTCCAGTATTTGAGCCGATACCGCAGTACCCCCCGCTCGCGAGCCCAGGCTGACATCGACCGCCCGCTTGCTAGCACGCCACGCCGCAATCTCGCGTCCTCAGCCTTCCCGTTCCTACGCACTGACTGCCATAACCCCCCTCCTTGCTGTCCAATCCAGTCCGCAAGAATGTCACCCTCGCTCATGCGAGGAAAGGTGCTGGCGGGCGGACGGTTACAAAGAACGTGACCGCAGCAGCCCTGACTGCGCCAAACGCAGATGTAGCGACACTCGCGCCGATCAGTCGGTTCAAGTCACTGGTTTGGGGGCGGGCTTAACTTGGGCTAGACTGGCGCACAGGTCAGCTGGAAATGCTTGTCGACCGAAATTCGGCGCTGACGGAACGGCAGCTCACCGCGACTTCACTGCAGCAAGGATGCCCTGCATCAGCGCGATCGGTGTCGGCGGGCAGCCCGGCACTTTGACATCGACCGGAATCACCGCCTCGACCGGCCCGACGGTGGCATAGTTCGGTCCGAACAGCGCCCCCATCTGGCCGCAGCCGCAACCACAATCGCCGACCGCGACGACGAGTTTGGGATCGGGTGTGCACTCGTAGGCGATCTTAAGCGCATTCTCCATGTTCTTCGTCACAGGGCCGGTGACCAGTAGCATGTCTGCATGCCGCGGGCTGGCGACGAACTTGATGCCGTTGCCTTCGAGGTTGTAGTAGGGATTGTTCAGTGCGTGAATCTCGAGCTCGCAGGCGTTGCAGGAGCCGGCATCGACCTCGCGGATCGTCAGCGCGCGACCGAGGATGCGCAGGATCTCGTCATTGAGTCGGTCGATCTCCCGCTTCGCCTCACCGACAGCGGGCGCGGGCGCGCTGACGATACCAGTCTTCAAGATGCGCTTGAGCAACGCGTACATCAGATGTCCTGCCCGGAATACGAGAGATTGAACGACTTGTTGATGAGCGGAAAATCCGGCACGATGTCCTTCAGCACCGCGTGTTCGAGCGCTGGCCAGGCCTGCCACGAAGGATCGTGCGGATGGCAGCGGGCGATGCGACCGTCGGGGCCAATCTGCACGCCGACGATCACCTCGCCGCGCCAGCCCTCGACGATGCCGATGCCGACAGCATTGGGAAGCGGCGGCACGTCGCGGCGCAACTCGCCGGCCGGCAGGATGTTCGCGAGCAGGCGGATCAGGCGCAGCGATTCGTAGATCTCGGCGAAACGCACCGCGACACGCGCGGCGACATCGCCCCGTTCGTCCGAGGCCGGGCGCACCGCCAGCTTGTCCCAAGGCGGCGGTGGCTGGTAGCCGTGGCGGTAGCAGCGTGCATCGAGCAAGAGACCGGTGGCACGTGCCGCCATGCCGGACAGCGACAGCTCGCGAGAGAGCTCGGCACTGATCGCACCGGTGGTGAGGAAACGGTCTTGCAGTCCGGCATGCTCGTCGTAGATGTGCTGCAGTTCGCGCACCGCGGTTTCGATCGTCAGACACTGGTCGGCGAGCGCGGTCATGGCCGCGGCATCGACATCGACGGCGACCCCGCCCGGCACGATGCTATCCATCAGAAAGCGATGGCCGAAGACCTGGGCATTCAACCGCACCCAGTCTTCTTTGAGACGCATGAACTGCGACAAACCAAACGCCAGCGCCGCGTCGTTGCCCAACGCGCCGAGATCGCCGAGATGGTTGGCAACACGCTCGCGCTCGAGCAGCAGTGCGCGCAAGGCGAGCGCCCGCGCACTGGGTTCGACACCACAGGCGGCCTCAATCGCATCGGCGAAGGCCCAGGCAAACGCACAGGTGGAATCCCCCGAGACACGGCCAACGAGTTTCGCGCCAGTCGCAAAATCGGCGTTCGCGAAACGGCACTCGGTACCCTTGTGCTGGTAACCGAGGCGCTGCTCGAGGCGCAGGATGCGCTCGCCGACCACCGAGAAGCGGAAATGGCCCGGCTCGATGATGCCGGCATGGATTGGGCCGACCGGGATCTCGTGCGCGCCCTCGCCTCCGACCTGAACGAACGGATAATCGCTCGGCGCATTGTCGTGGGGTGGCATTTCGCACGCATCGTGACGCAGCGGGAACCAGTCGGCCGGCCAGCCATTGTGACGCAGCCAGGGGCGCTGGTCTTCGCCGTCGTGGCGGATGCCGACGAGGTCGAAAGTGGCGCGCTGCATCCGGTTGGCCGCCGGAAAGATACCGGACAGATCGGGATACACCGGCTGGTCGGCCGGCAGGTCGAGGGTCAGGTATGGCCAGCCTTCGTCGAGCGCGAACACCGCGTGGATGCGGAAGCCCTGGCCATGGCCGCGCTCGTCGCTGCCCCACAGCGCGCACAGGCGGCCCTGATGCCGATGCACCGAAATCGCGAAGCGCAAGAAATCCTCGCCGTCGGTGGTGTGCCCGCGCCAGACTGGCGCGCCCAACCCTGGCTGGCGTTCGAAGTCGATCGGTTCGGCGTGGAAGCGGCGTGTCTCGCTCATGCTCACCCCAACATGCGCGCGGCTTCGTGGAACCAATGGGTCAGATACGGCGGAATCCACAGCCCCAACATCAATGCGAGCGCGAGGTGGACGAACACCGGCGCGATGGCCGGCGCATGCGGCAGCCGTTTCGCCTCCGATTCGCCAAACACCATCGGCTGCACCTTGGCGAAGATCGAGGCGAACGCAACCCCCAGGCCGAGCAGCAGCAAAGGCGTCGCCCAGGGGTGATATTTCATCGCATGGGTGAGGATCATGAACTCACTGGCGAACACGCCGAACGGCGGCATGCCGAGAATCGCCAGCGTGCCGAGCATCAGACCCCAGCCGATCAGCGGGTTGATCTTCTTGAGACCTCGGATGTCTTGCATGTTTTGCGTGCCGCACTTTTGCGCCGCGTGGCCGACGGCGAAGAAGATCGCCGATTTGACCAGCGAGTGCATCGTCATATGCAGAAAACCGGCGAAGTTGGCCACCGCCCCACCCATGCCGAAGGCGAAGGTGATCAGCCCCATGTGCTCGATCGACGAATAGGCGAACATGCGCTTGATGTCCTGCTGCCGGCCAAGGAAGAAGGCGGCGAGGAGCAATGAAAACAGGCCGAAGCCCATCATCAGGTTGCCGGCGAAATCGGCATGGATCGCGGCGTCGGCGAGCACCTTACAGCGCAGGATCGCGTAGAGCGCGACATTGAGCAACAGGCCGGAAAGCACGGCGGAAACCGGCGTCGGACCTTCGGCGTGGGCATCCGGCAGCCAGTTGTGCATCGGCGCCAGGCCCACCTTGGTGCCGTAACCGACCAGCAGGAAGACAAAGGCAATCGCCATGATGGTCGGATCGAGGCTAGCCTTGACGTCGACCAGGTGCGTCCACAGCAGCGCCGTGCCGGTTTCGCCCAACACCCGCTCGGCGGCGAAGTAGAGCAGGATGGTGCCAAACAGCGCTTGGGCGATGCCGACGCCGCAGAGGATGAAGTATTTCCACGCTGCTTCGAGACTGGACGGCGAACGGTAGAGCGAGACCAGCAGCACGGTGGTCAGTGTCGCCGCCTCCATCGCCACCCAGAGGATGCCGAGGTTGTTGGTGGTCAGCGCCACCAGCATGGTCCACATGAAGAGCTGGTACATGCTCTTGTAAAGCCGCAGGCGCGCCGGCGTGAGCTTGCCGTGCGAGCGGTCGTTCTTCATGTAGGGGTCGGAGAAGATGCTCGTCGTCATGCCGACGAAGGCGGTCAAAGTCACGAAGAAGACGTTCATCGAATCGATGAAGAACAGCTCGCCGAAGGCGAAGCGCGGCCCATGGGCGATGATCTCGGCCGTCAGCCCGGCCGCCGACAGAAAGGTCGCCGTGCTGGCAATGACGTTGATGTGAGGCGCGGCAGGCCGCTCGCCGGCAAAGGACAGCACGATGCCGGCAATGAGTGGGATGGCCAGAGTGAGAATGAAGAAGTCCATCACTTTTCCTTCAGTTGCTCCATGTGATGGATGTCGAGGCTGTCGAACTGGTCGCGGATCTGGAAGAAGAACACGCCGAGGATGATCATGCCGACCAGCACGTCGAGCGCGATGCCGAGCTCGACGACCATCGGCATGCCGTAGGTGGCGCTGGTGGCGGCGAGGAACAGGCCGTTCTCCATCGCCAGGAAACCGACCACCTGGGTGACCGCCTTGCGCCGTGTGATCATCATCAGGAACGCGAGCATCACGCTGGCGAGCGCGATGCCGAGCGTACCGCGCGCGATGGTCGAGGACAATTGCGAGATCGGCGTGGCGACGTTGAAGGCGATGACGACGAGCCCAAGACCGATCAGCATCGTCGTAGGAATGTTCACCAGCGACTCGACTTCGGCCTTGATGTGTAACTGGTGGATCAGCCGGCGCAGGATCCACGGCAGCAGGATCACCTTGAGAACGAACGTCAGGCCGGCCGACCAGAACAGGTGTACCTGGCCGGTCTTCACGGCCATCACCAGCGTTGCCAGCACCAACGTGAAACCTTGGAGTGCGAACAGGTCCACGAGCTGAATGATGCGACGCTGTGCCAGCATTGCGAAGGCAATGAGCAGAATCACTGCGGCGCACAGATTGAGCAGCTGGGCATACAGTGGAATGCCCATCATGCCTGTCCCTCCAGCAGCAGCCTTACCAGCATGCCCAGCACCGCCAGCAGAAAGGCAGTGGCCAGAAATTCCGGCGCACGGAAGATGCGCATCTTGGCGTTGACCGTCTCGATCGCCGCCAGCAGCGCGCCGCCAATCGCGAGCTTGACCACCAGCAGCGGCAACGCCGCGATGAGCGCCAGGAAGTTGTCGCGCTCGGCGATGCCCCACGGGAAGAACAGCGCAAGGCCAAGGCAGGAATAGGCGTAGAGCTTGAGGCTCGCGGCCCATTCGATCAGCGCAAGGTGGCGGCCGGAATACTCGAGGATCATCGCCTCGTGGATCATCGTCAATTCGAGGTGGGTGGCCGGGTTGTCGACCGGCACGCGCGCGTTCTCGGCAAAGGACACCATCGTGAAGGCGATCCCAGCGAAGGCGATCGACGGATAGATCACCAGTTCGCGGTGAGCGAGCGTCTCGACGATGGTCGCCACCGACGTCGACTGTGCGATCAGTGCCATCGTGAAGATCACCATCAACAGCGCCGGCTCGGCGAGGAAGCCGACCAGCATTTCGCGCCGGCCGCCGAGCGTGCCGAACGGGGTGCCGACGTCCATGCCCGCCAGCGCGATGAAGAGGCGCGCGAGACCGAACACGCCGACCAGCGCCAAGGCGTCGGCTGCCGGCGCGAATGGCAAGTCTGTCGACAGGGTGGGGATGATTGCGCAGGCGAGCACCATGCAGCCGAAGACGATGAACGGCGCGATGCGGAACAGCGAGGAAGCGCCGTGCGCCAGCACCACGTCCTTGTTGAACAGCTTGTGCAGCGTGTAGTAAGGCTGCAGCAGCGGCGGCGCACTGCGGTTTTGCAGCCAGGCACGGCACTGATTGACCCAACCCGTCAATAACGGCGCCACCCCCAGTGCTAACAGGACCGCGAACAGTTGACCAAGGAATCCGGAAACGCTGAAGGTCATGGCCGGGCCACCAGTAACAGCAGGATAAGAGTGACGAAGCTATACATCAGGTAGACGGCGATGCGGCCGCCCTGCAGTCGCGCGATCAGCGCCGAGATGTTGCCCGCCAGGCGGGCGGCCGGCAGATAGAGCCAATACCAGAAATGATCCTCGACCTTGACGGTGTAGATGGGTTGACGCTCGCGGATGCTCGGGAAATGGCGCTGCATGCGGAACATCGGCTCGAAGATGCGGCGGATCGGCTGCGAGAAGCCCTCGGCGGTGTCTTGCGCGCGCGGCCCCTGGAAGTGGTAGCCGCAATCCCAGGCCGGCGAGCGGCGCACGCGGCCGTGGTAGAGGCGGCGCACCAGCCAGCGGCCGAAGAGCAGCATCGCCGCGATGGTGACGAGGAACACGAGCGGTGCGTAGCTCGCGCGCTCGGGCGAGATCGGCGCCAGCAGCCACCAGCCTTGCTCGGTGACGCGCTCGGCCAGCCCCTTACCCAGGAGTTGGTGTGTCGCGGCGTCGAGCTTCAGGATCAGTGTGCCCGGCAGCACGCCGATGGCCAGCGTCAAGCCGGCGAGCCAGACGAGACCTAGCTTTTCGAGCAGGCCGGCATCGTGCGCCTCCTTGAGGCCAGGTTCACGCATCTGGCCGAGAAAGATGATGCCGTAGAACTTGACGAGGGCGAAGCCGGCCATGGCGGCCGTCAGCGCGACGGCGGCGGCCGCCACCGGCACGATCATGTTGAGCCAGGAATGCGGCAGGCCCGGCGAGAACAGGAAGGCCTGCAGCAGCAGCCATTCGGAGACGAAGCCGGACAGGGGCGGCAGACCGGCGCCGGCGATCACGCCGGCGAGCGCCAGCCAGGCCACCCACGGCATCGGCCCGATCAGGCCGCCGAGCTTGCCGAGGCTGCGTTCCTTCGTCGCGTGCAGCACCGAGCCGGTGCACAGGAACAGCAGGCTCTTGAAGCCGGCATGGGCGAGGCAGTGGAAGAGCACCGCCGTCAGCGCCAGGGCGGCCAGCGCCTCCATCCTGTAGGAGTGGAACAGCAGCGTCAGACCGATGCCGACCGCCAAGAGGCCGATGTTCTCGATCGACGAATAAGCCAACAGGCGCTTCATGTCGGACTGCACCGTCGCATAGAGCACGCCGAACAGCGCGGTCAGCAGGCCGACGGCGAGCGCCACCACGCCCCACCACCACAGCGTCATGCCGACCAGGTCGAGACTGACGCGCAGCAGGCCGTAGATCGCCGTCTTCAGCATCACGCCGCTCATCAGCGCCGACACCGGCGACGGCGCGGCAGGGTGTGCCTCGGGCAGCCAGACATGGACCGGCAGCAGACCCGCCTTGGCGCCGAAGCCGAACAGCGCCAGCAGGAAGGCGACGGAACCCCAGAACGGCGTCAGCGCTTGCGCGCGCATCCCGGCGAAGCTGTAGTCGCCAGCCCCGCCGGTCATTACGCCGAACGACAGCAGAATCGCGATCGCGCCGATGTGTGCCACCAGCAGGTAGATGTAGCCGGCGCGGCGGATTTCCTCGTGCTTGTGGTTGGTGGTGACGAGGAAGAACGAAGACAGCGCCATCGTCTCCCAGGAGACCATGAAGGCATAGGCATCGTCGGCCAGGAGCACCATCAGCATGCTGGCGAGGAACAGGTGGTATTCGAGTCCCAGCACGCCGGGCGCGGTGCCCTCGCCTTGGCGGAAGTAGCCGGCGGCGAACATCGAAATCCCGGCGGAGGCAAAGCCGAGCAGCAGGACGAACACCGCGGCGAGGTTGTCGAGCCGCAGATGGAAGGGCAGGTCCGGCAGACCGATGAGCAGTTGGGCGCTTTGGATCGCACCGCCGAGCGCGTTGAAGCCGGTGATGCCGACGAGCAGCCCGACTAGCGCACCGAGCGGGAACAGCACGCGGGCGACGAAGAAAGTATTGCGCGCAACCGTCAGGCCGGCCAGGCCGATCAGTGTCCATAGCGACGCGGCGGCGATCAGGACATCGAGGGCTGACAATTGAGACATGGGCGCCGATTATAAGCAGGCTTTGAAACCTCTGCTCAACCAATGACATTGTCGTATAGCTTGGGTAGAATGGGCTT
>CAYZII010000077.1:0-8052 GCA_964478415.1 uncultured Methyloversatilis sp. | reverse complement strand
CAGATGGACGGTTCGTCAATAGCTGACTTCGACGGTGCCATCGGCACGCACTGTCCCGCTGATGACTTGACCATTGTTCAGCCGGACCTGGGCGAGCTCACCGACGCGGGCATTGGCAAGAGCGCGGCCTTCGTTGCTGACCGTGAATCCGGGACCGCTCGAGACGATGCGTACAGTCTGCCCCTGGCGGATCACGAGCGGCGCTTTGAGCAGATCAGCGCGCAGAGGCCGACCGGCGGGGATCGGCATGGCGGCCGTTTTACCCAGTGCTGCCGCACTGTCGGTCAGCACATTCGGTGGCAATTCCGACAGGTCGCCCTGCTGGGTCGCGAGATCGTCGGCACTGAGGGTATGGCCTTGTGCGATCGGCCGTGCCGCGATCAGATAATCGCCTTTCACTCGCAGATGCACCGGCACGTAGATGCGCCAGCCGGGGTTGTCTAGGCAGCGCACTGCGAGATGAATGCGTCCCCAGGGCTGTGCGCCCGCTGGGCGGCTGATGTCGAACCGTCTGCAGGGAGCGAGCTGGTTGTCGGGGTCGATGGTACCGATCTCCCAGCCCACCTGACCGGGAAGGCCCTTGGTCTGAATGCTGAGCCAGGCGTGGATGGCCTGCTTCACCGCTGCAGGATCCTGCTGGGCCAACGCGGATTCGGCCATCCAGAATATCAGGACGAAAGCGAGGCAATGCTCGAGACGGATCATGTGGCGATTAAAGCATGCCCTGCCGCAGATGAACCACCGGCAAAGCAGGCAGAAATTGCCGCTTTGCCGGCAAGAGGGAGCGCTTTGGCGGGTTTTCGACGGCTCGATGGGGTTGGCACGAAATCTGCTGCTTCACGGATGCACGTTTTGCAAAAGCAGCCTGCCTCATGATCGACCGCCTCGAACAAGACTTGAGTCTCTTCCGTTCCGCGCTCGCGGTGCGCAGTCATCGCCAGGAGCTGATCGCGTCGAACATCGCCAACGCGGACACGCCGCATTACAAAGCGCGCGACCTCGATTTCCAGGCGGCGCTGGGAACGGCGCTGGGCAGGGTGCCGACGGTGCCGCCGGTGACACTGGCGCGCACCCAGCCAGGCCACCTGCGCGGGGAAGCCACACCTTCCTTTGCCGGTGCGTTGCGCTATCGCAGTGAATACCAGGGCGCGGTCGATGGCAATACGGTGAACATGGATGTCGAACGCGCCGCGTTCGCCGAAAACACGCTGCAGATCGAGGCGCTGATCACGTTGATCAATCAGCGCTTCCGCGGTCTGGCCACGGCGTTGCAAGGGCAATGACCATGAGCGACTTCAGGATTCTTTCGATCGCCGCTTCCGCACTCACCGCACAATCGGCACGCCTGAATGCCGTGGCGAGCAATCTTGCCAATGCCGACAGCATCGCTGGCGCCGACGGCAGGCCCTATCGGGCCAAGCAGGTGGTTTTCCAGGCGACGCCCGTCGAAGGAGGAGGTCTCGGCGTGCGTGTCACCCAGGTGGTGGAGAGCGCCGCGCCATTGCGGCTGCAATACGACCCGACCAATCCGGCCGCGGACGAGAAAGGCTATGTCGCACTGCCGAACGTGAATGTCGTCGAGGAAATGGTGAACATGATCTCGGCCTCCCGCGCCTATCAGACCAATGCCGAAGTGATGAATAGCGCGCGAGCCCTGATGGCCAAGCTGCTCACCATCGGCCAGTGAGAAAGGAAGAACGATGAGTACGACGAATTCTGTCGTGAGCCAGACGGAACAGTTCTACGCCAGTCTCAATCCGGCCAGTGAGAAGACATTGTCCGTCATCAACGAGGCAGAAAACCGTTTCCTGACCCTGCTGACGACGCAGCTGAAAAACCAGGATCCACTCAATCCGCTCGATAACGCACAATTGACCTCGCAGCTTGCGCAGATCAGCACTGTCAATGGCATCGAAAAGCTCAATGCCACGTTGCAGAAGCTGCTCGCGGGCATGCAGGAATCGCAGACGCTGGAAGCTGCGGCGCTGGTGAATCATGGCGTGCTGGTGCCGGGAAACACGCTGCTGCTCGGCGAGGGCGGCGCGCTTGCCGGTTTCGAACTGGCCACGGCGGCCGACGAGGTCACGGTGACGATCAAGGATGCCAACGGCTTGGTGGTGCGCACGCTCAGTCTGGGTGCCCAGGATGCCGGTGTGACTGCCTTCGTCTGGGACGGCAGGAACGACAGTGGCGCACAGGCAGCGGCCGGTCGTTACAGCTTCACACTGGCTGCCAAACAGGGATCGGAAAACGTCACGGCAAATGCGCTTGCCTATGGTCTCGTCCAGGCAGTGATGCGCGGCAGCCAGGGCCTGACCCTCGATGCCGGTCCTTTGGGCGAGTTCTCGCTCGCCGACGTGAAACAGATTTTCTGAAAGGAGCAGCAAGATGAGCTTCAGTCAAGGTTTGAGCGGTTTGAATGTCAATGCCAAGGCACTCGATGTCGTCGCCAACAACATTGCCAATTCGAATACGACGGGTTTCAAGGTGGCCAACGCCGCTTTCGCCGATGTCTATGCCGCTTCGCTGGCCGGTGCCAGCCAGATCGGCATCGGCGCCTCGATCATCGACATCAACCAGCAATTCACCCAGGGCAACATCAAATCCACCAGCAATCCGCTGGATCTGGCGATCAATGGCCAGGGCTTCTATCGACTCAGCAACAACGGCACGATCACCTGGACGCGCGATGGCCAGTTTCACATCGACAAGGAAGGTTACCTCGTCAACAACGCCGGCTACCGGCTGACGGGGTATCCCACCGATGCGAATGGCAACATCGTGCCCTCCACGCCGGTCGAAATCCATATCGATACCGCCGATCTGCCACCCCGTGCGACTGGCGCGAGCCCGGCGGCGACAGGCTTGCAGATCGGCCTGAATCTCGATTCGCGCGAAAGCGTCATTGCCGCCGCCTTCGACATCAACAATCCGGCGACCTACAACAGCTCGACCTCGGCGACGGTCTATGATTCGCTCGGCAACGCGCACTTGCTGACCCTGTATTTCAAGAAGACCGACGCCGGCGAATGGGATCTCTATACCAGCCTCGATGGGGGCACCGCCAGTACCGCAACCACACTGACATTCGATGCCAGCGGGAAATTGACGGCGCCAGCGACCGGCATCATTCCACAATCACATGCCGTCACCACGGGAGCAACCACGCCACTCACCTTCGACCTGAATCTCACTGGCTCGACCCAATATGGCAGCCTGTTTGGTGTCAACAGCATCATCCAGGATGGCTATGCCTCAGGCCGGCTTTCCGGTCTGACGGTGGCGCCCGATGGCACGATCCAGGGGCGCTACAGCAATGGTCAGTCGCGCGATCTCGCCCAGGTCGTGCTAGGCAATTTCAATAATCCGAATGGCCTGATTTCGCTCGGTAACAACCAGTGGGCGGAAACCGCCGAATCGGGGCAAGCCGTGATCGGCGTGCCGGGCTCCAGTTCGCTCGGTGTGATCCAGGCTTCCGCATTGGAGGAATCAAATGTCGATCTGACCGAGGAGCTGGTCAAGCTGATCACTTTCCAGCGGGCTTACCAGGCCAACGCCCAGACCATCCGCACCCAGGATCAGATCCAGCAGACGCTGGTCAATCTGCGTTGACGAAACTCGGCGCTGACGGGACGGCACGATGGATCGTCTGATCTACACCGCAATGACCGGCGCCAGCGGGCTGCTCAACCGCCAGGCCGCCGTCGCCCACAATCTGGCCAACGTCACGACGCCCGGCTATCGCGCCGAGGAACACCGCCTGCGTGCCGTGCAGGTGCTCACCCACAACCAGCCGCCGGCGCTGCCGACGCGGGCCTTCGCGGTCGATGCCAGCACTCACAGCGATTTCAGCCACGGGGCACTGAACTACACCGGCAATCCGACCGATGTCGCGGTGAAAGGACGCGGCTGGATCGCCTTGGCGTTGCCTGATGGCACGGAAGCCTATACGCGCAATGGCAGCCTCGAAATCTCGGAAAACGGCCTGCTGCAGACGAAGAACGGCATTCCGGTGCTGGGTGATGGCGGCCCCCTCGCGATCCCCCCCGATTCGCGCATCACGATCGAGCGCGATGGCACGGTCTCGGTGGTACCCGAGACCGGCGCGCAGAATACTGTGAATGCGATCGGTCGCATCAAGCTGGTTAACCCCCCGGAGGCCGATCTGGTGCGTGGGCCGGACGGACTGTTCCGGCTCAGGACGGGCGAACCCGCCCCGCAGGACGAGACGGTCAGCCTGGCTGCCGGCTACCTCGAAAACAGCAATGTCAATCCGGCCGAGCAGATGGTGGCGATGATTTCGCTTTCCCGTCAGTTCGAGTTGCAGATGCGCATGATCTCCACAGCGGAAGCCAACGACCGGGCCGCCTCCCAGGTGCTCACACCGCGATAAAAGGAAACCGCAATGATCCGTTCCCTCTGGATTGCCAAAACCGGCCTGGATGCCCAGCAGACCAACCTCGACGTTATCGCGCACAACCTGGCGAACGTCAGCACCAACGGCTACAAACGCCAGCGTGCGGTCTTCGAAGATCTGCTTTATCAAAACCTGCGCCAGCCCGGCGCACAATCGACGCAGCAGACACAGATTCCCTCAGGTCTGCAGCTCGGCGTCGGCGTGCGGCCGATCGCTACCGAGCACATCCATACCCAGGGGAGCCTGCAGAAAACCGAAAACCCGCTCGACATCGCCATCAATGGCCAGGGCTTCTTCCAGATCCAGATGCCGGATGGCACGCTCGCCTACACGCGCGATGGTGCCTTCCAGCGCGATTCCACCGGGCAGATCGTCACCGCGAGCGGCTATCCGCTTTCGCCGGCGATCACCATTCCTGCCGATGCAATCAGCATCACGATCAGCCGTGACGGCATCGTGTCGGTGCTGCAGGCAGGCCAGACGACACCGACCCAGATCGGCAACATTCAGCTCGCCACTTTCGTCAATGTCGGCGGTTTGCAGAGCATCGGTGAGAACCTGTTCGTCGAGACGGCTTCCTCGGGCACGCCGACGCCGAATACGCCGGGCAGTAATGGCGCGGGCCTGCTCAACCAGGGCTATGTCGAAACCTCGAACGTGAACGTCGCCGAAGAGCTGGTGACGATGATCCAGACCCAGCGCGCTTATGAGCTCAATTCGAAGGCGGTATCCACCTCCGACCAGATGCTCGCGCGACTCACACAGCTGTAAGACAGATCATGAAACCTTCCAGCCTTGCCCTGCTTATCCCGCTGCTGCTCGCCGGCTGCGTGACCACGACCCCGCCGACGGCAGTGCATCAACCGATGACCGTGCGCCCCGAGCCGCGCGTCGCGGTCGCTCCCGCCAACGGCAGCATCTACAACGTCGCCACCGCGCGCCCCCTGTTCGAAGACCGCCGCGCGCGCTTCGTCGGCGACACATTGACCATCAACATCGTCGAGAAGACTGCCGCGGCGAAGAAGTCAGACACCAAGGCCGATCGCGGTTATGACACTTCGCTAGGCGTGCCGACCGTCGCCGGCCTGCCCTTCAAGACCGTGCAGGGCGCGACGCTGTCGGCCAAGAGTGCGACCAAATTCGAAGGCTCGGGCGAGAACACTTCCTCGTACAACTTCACCGGCACATTGACGGTGACGGTGATCGAGGTATTGCCGAATGGCAACCTGCTCGTCTCTGGGGAAAAGCAGATCGGACTCAAGGAAGGCGAAGAGTTCATCCGCTTCTCGGGCGTGGTCAATCCCGACACGATCACTCCGGCGAACACCGTGCAATCGACGCAGGTCGCCGACGCGCGCATCGAGTACAAGGCCAACGGCTTCCTCGATTCGGCTCAGGTGATGGGCTGGCTCGGGCGCTTTTTCCTGAGTTTCCTGCCGTTCTGAAGCGGAGGCCCCCATGAGCAGCGTGCATAAGTTCCTGATTGGCCTGATGTGGCTGCTTGCCGCGTTGATCGTCGCCGATGCGGCGCGCGCCGAGCGCATCAAGGAGATCGCCAGCTTCTCCGGTGTGCGCAACAACCAGATCGTCGGTTATGGCATCGTCGTCGGTCTCGATGGCACCGGCGACCAGACCACGCAGACACCCTTCACGGTGCAGAGCATGATCAACATGCTCTCACGCATGGGCGTCAATCTGCCGCCGGGTCAGTCACTGCAATTGAAGAACGTCGCCGCGGTGATGGTCACCGCGGAGCTGCCACCGTTTGCGCGCGTCGGCCAGCCGCTCGACGTGACCGTCTCCTCGATCGGCAACGCCAAGTCACTGCGTGGCGGCACGCTGATCATGACGCCGCTGAAAGGTGCCGACGGGCAGGTGTATGCGATCGCCCAGGGCAACGTGGTGGTCGTCGGCGCGGGTGCCGCGGCGGGGGGCGCGAAGACCACCGTCAATCATCAGGCGGCCGGCCGTATCGTCAATGGCGCGACGGTCGAACGCGAAGTGCCCCTCGTACTCGCCGAAGGCGACAGCATCGATCTCGAGCTGCGTCGCAGCGATTTCGGCACTGCGCAGCGCGTCGTCGAGGCGATCGACCTGGCGATGGGGCCCGGAACCGCCACTGCGCTCGATGGCCGCCGCGTGCGGGTGCGCATGATGGCACCGCCAGAAGGGCGCGTGGCATTCCTCGGTGCGATCGAGAACCTCGAAGTGACGCCGATGCCGGAAGCGGCCAAGGTGATCGTCAATGCGCGTACCGGTTCGGTGGTGATGAACCGTGCCGTCACGATCGAGGAATGCGCGGTGGCGCACGGCAATCTTTCCGTGACGATCACGGCCGATACCGGTGTCAGTCAGCCTGCGCCGCTCTCCGCGGGTCAGACCGTGGCGACGACGAACACCAACATCGAGATCAAGCAGGAAGAGCGCCAGCTCGTCCAACTCAAGGCCGGTGCGAATCTCGCCGACGTCGTCAAGGCATTGAACGCGGTGGGGGCCAACCCGCAGGATCTGATCGCGATCCTCCAGGCGATGAAACAATCCGGTTCTCTGCGCGCCGAGCTGGAAATCATTTGATAGCGCCGGTATCGCCGGCATGTTCCGGCGATCGTGGACAGCGCGCATCGGGCATCCTGTGCAGATGATCTCTTCCCCCACGCCCCTGTCGGTCTTCGATGCCTACGCGCTCACCACGCTGAAAAGCGGCTTGCGCAAAGACGATCCGCAGGCGCTGAAGGCCGCCGCCCAGCAGTTCGAGGCCCTGTTCCTGCAAATGGTGCTGAAATCGATGCGCGCCGCGACACCGCAGGACGGCCCATTCGACAGCGACCAGACGCGTTTTTATCAGGAACTGCTCGACGCCCAGCTTGCCCAGACGCTGGCCACCAGAGGCGGGATGGGACTGGCAAAAGTGATCGAGAAACAGTGGGCACGCGAAGTCCGGCCCGATGAACCGGCCGATGTTTCTGGCTTGCCGCTCACAGCGCCGTCCCAGGGATTTCCCTTCTTGCGGGAACGTGGGTTGTCGCTGCCCGACCCGCAGAAGGAGGCGCTACCGCTGTCGCTCGAAAATGCGCCGCAGCAACCCGCTGCCAGCGCGGCGAAGAGTGCCGCATCATCAGCGCAGAGTTTCGTCGCCAATGTCTGGCCCCATGCCGTCGCGGCGAGTCGCATGACCGGCATTCCGGCACACTTCATCGTCGCCCATGCGGCACTGGAATCGGGCTGGGGACGGGCAGAACCGAAGACCGCCGATGGCCGGCCGAGCCACAACCTGTTCGGCATCAAGGCCGGCTCGGGATGGGCGGGTGCTGTCGTCGAGGCAACGACGACCGAATTCGTTGCCGGCCAACCCGTCAAACGCGTCGAGCGCTTCCGCGCCTATGGTTCCTATGCGGAAGCCTTCCAGGATTATGCCCGGCTGCTTGCACAACGTTATCCCAGCGTCCTCGGCAGCACCGAGCCGCGCCGCTTCGCGGCGGGATTGCAGCAGGCCGGCTACGCCAGCGACCCGGACTATGCCTTGAAACTCGAACGCGTGATCAATCAGTTCGGCTAACCACCGGAGGAACACGGATGACCCCGCTGCAACAAGCCTATCTGACCAAGCTGCATGCGACGGCACAGGCGAATCTGGA
>CAYZII010000076.1:0-8278 GCA_964478415.1 uncultured Methyloversatilis sp. | reverse complement strand
CGGCACGGCGGGAATCCCTGCGACAAATTGACTCGGATCAAAATCCGTGGCGAAGAATACTGCAGTTCCGTCGGCAAAGATTGATTCAGATCAAGAAATACTGAATACAACAAATTTTATTTGTCGATAAATAATTCTGCTTTTCAGGCGAAAAAAAAGGGTGCGCGAACCGCGCACCCCCAACCCCAACAGAGAGACTAACCGTGAAACCCTCGTCCGGATCAAGCCTTCTTGCCGAATATACAAAAACAGTATGAAACAAGATCAGATCATTTGCTTTGATCTGGGTCAACAGATGACAGGTTGGTTTCCTCGGTTTCGCTGGACTCGCGAGGCGTGTCGTCATCCATCAGCACGCGATAGGCCGGCCCTTCCAGGTCATCCAGTTGTCCGCTCCTCAACGTCCACCAAAACACCGCGCCGATCGCGAAGACCAGCACTACCGAGACGGGAATCAACAAATAGAGACTTTCCATGCTATGCGCCTTTCGCAAGTCGCAAGGCGTTCAGTACGACGAGCAGCGAGCTCGCCGACATGCCGATGCCCGCCATCCATGGCGTGACCCAGCCGGCCATCGCCAGCGGAATGGCCAGCAGATTGTAAACAAACGCCCAGCTAAGGTTCTGGTGGATGATGCGCAAGCTGCGGCGAGCCAGCTCGACGCCGTCGGCCAACGGGCCGAGATCATCAGCAAGCAGGATGACGTCGGCCTGGCTGCGCGCCAGATCGGTGCCGCCGCCCATTGCCACCGAGACATGCGCCTGAGCGAGCACCGGCGCATCATTCACGCCGTCGCCAACCATCGCCACGGTGGCCCCGCCGGCCTGAATCTCGCGCACCGCGGCGTGTTTCGCTTCCGGCGTCATGCCGCCGCGATGATCGGCGACACCCAAGGTGCGTGCCACGGCAGCGACCGTCTCAGGCGCATCGCCGGAGAGTATCGTCAGTTTCGCACCTGCAGCTTTTAGACGCGCCAACGCGCCCTTCGCCCCTGGGCGCAGACCATCGCTTAAGCGGAACCATGCGCGCCAGCCGTGCGCATCGCCGAGTGCGACGAGCGTATCCCCGTCCGCGAGCCAACGGCCCAACTCCTCCGGCAGCGGCTGTGCGTGCAATGCAGCGATGAACGCCGGTGTGCCGATGCGCACCGTCCGTCCCGACACCACCGCTTCGATGCCCTGGCCAGTCAGTGCGGCGAGACGGCTCGCTGGTGCCGTCTCGCCAGCGCCGACTTTTTCACACAACGCCCGGGCGAGCGGATGCTCGGAGACCTGCTCCAGCGCGCGCACCTCAGCGAACACCTCCGCTTCGCTCAAACCAGCCGCAACACGCATCGCGACGACGGTCGGACGCCCCAGCGTCAAGGTACCGGTCTTGTCGAAGAGCCAGTGATTGGCGCGCGCGAGCGTCTCGATCGCATGGCCGCGCGTCACCAGCACCCCCATTTTCGCCAGCGCCCCGGTTGCCACGGTCAGCGCTGCCGGGGTCGCCAGCGACAAAGCGCAGGGACAGCTCACCACCAGCACCGCAACACAGATCCACAGCGCCTGCGACGGATCGACGTAGTACCAGTAGATGGCCGTAGCCAGCGCCAATGCCAGCAACGCCCAGACGAAACGCTGCGCGATGCGATCCGCGAGCTGCACCAGTCGTGGCTTTTCCGCCGCCGCCTGCTCCATCAGCCGCCGGATCGAAGACAGCCGGGTTGCTTCGCCAACGCGTTCGAGACGGATCGTCAAGGGGCTTGCGACGTTCACGCTGCCGCCGGTCACCGCGTCGCCGACGTGCTTGCCCACCGGCCGGCTCTCACCGGTGAGCAGCGATTCGTCCGTGCTGCTCTCACCATCGATGACGATGCCATCGCCGGGAATCGTCTCACCGGGTTTGACGCGCACCACGTCGCCGGCGGCCAAATGCGCCACCGCGACGCGCTCGGCGCTGCTCTCCGGCCAATGGGGCAACCGTTCCGCGAAAGCCGGGATCGCCCGCGCCAGCGCCTCGACACCGCGGGTTGCCTTCTGGCGCGCCATCATCTCCAAATAGCGGCCCGAAAGCAGAAAGAACACGAACATCGTCACCGAATCGAAATACACTTCGCCTTTGCCCGTCAGTGTCGCCCAGACGCTGGCGAGAAAGGCCGAGCCGACGCCGAGCGCCACCGGCACGTCCATGCCGACGCGCGCAAGTCGCAGATCGCGCCAGGCGCTGACGAAGAACGGCGCCGCCGAATAGCCGATCACCGGAATGGTCAGCAGCAGGCTTGCCCAGCGCATCAGCCGCTCGATGTCCGGCGTCATGTCGCCATCGGCCATATAGACCGGCACTGCGTACATCATCACCTGCATCATGCCGAAACCGGCGACGAACAGCCGCCACTGCGCGGCGCGCCGCTCCTTTTGCGCGAGCTGCTCGGATTTCGTCGCATCGTAAGGATGGGCGCGATAGCCGATCGCCTGGATCGCCTCCAGCAGCGTCGAGAGCTTCGTCACCCGCTCGTCCCAGCGCACCCGCGCGCGCCGCGTGGCATAGTTGATGTCGACCGCGGTCACCCCCGGCTGCTTCGTCAGGTGCGCCTCGTTGAGCCAGACACACGCCGCGCAGGTGATGCCTTCGAGGATCAGGCTGGCCTCGCGCTCGTGCTCGCCGATCGGCTGCACGAAATTTTTCTGCACCTCGGGATGGTCGAACAGGCCGAGTTCCTGCAAGGCCGCCGGCAGTGCCTCACGCGGACTCTCGGGCAGCGCGTCGCGGTGCTTATAGTAATCGGTCAGCCCATTGGCGACGATCGCCTGTGCCACCGCCTGACAGCCGGCACAGCACATCGCGCGCGGCGTGCCGTCGATCTCGACCGTCAGTTCGACACCCTGCGGGATCGGCAGGCCGCAGTGATAACAGTTTTCGGTCACGGGGAAAGATTCAATCGGGGCAGATTCCTAAGCCGCTTCCAATTCCGTCAGGGGCATATGGTGGACTGCCAGACGGCGGATGTCGGCCTTGCGGCTGGCATGCTGCACATCGATGCCGACCAAGGCGCCACTCTCATCGAAGTCGAGTACGACACCTTCCGCCACCTCTTCAGAATCGGTCGAAGGGCGTTCTGACAAGTGAATGTAAAGCGAATCGGTCGCTGCATCGTAATCGAGTCTCATGGCGTGAATCTCCTGTCGGGGAATGCATTATGCAGGGTTACACCGTCCGGGAGGGTGACGACACGCAGGAATTTGCCGAGCTTTGGCACCCAAACCCAATGGCGGATACGCCCATCCTCGGTCTGCACCTCGCGTCTGATCGGTGTTCGAAGTGCAGCCAGACACCACTCGATGCGGATGTAAGGGAGCTTGACGAGCACATCGTTCTTGAAATAATCCGTCATCGGGTGATCAGCTGCCATGCATTTCACCCGTGATGGCTTTCTCACTTCGGCTGCATGCGGATCGCCCCGTCGAGGCGGATCACCTCACCGTTCAGGTAAGGATTCTCGACGATCTGCCCAACCAGCGACGCGAATTCGGCCGGCCGGCCCAGGCGCGGTGGGAACGGCACCATTTTGCCCAGCGCCTCGCGCACCTCCTCGCTCATCCCCGCCATCATCGGCGTTTCCATGATCCCCGGCGAGATCGTCATCACGCGGATCCCCATGCGCGCCAGATCGCGCGCGATCGGCAACGTCATGCCGACGATGCCGCCTTTCGATGCCGCATAGGCCGCCTGACCGATCTGCCCTTCGAAGGCCGCCACCGACGCGGTATTGACGATCACGCCGCGCTCGCCGTCCGCATTCGGCGCATTGCGCCCGATCGCCTCGGCAGCGAGCCGGATCATGTTGAAGGCACCGATCAGATTCACCTCGATCACGCGTCGGAAGCTTTCCAGCCGGTGCGGCCCTTCTTTTCCGACGGTCTTCTCAGCCATTACGATGCCTGCGCAACCAACCAGACCATGCACCGCACCAAAACACTCCAGCGCCGCCGTGACGCAGTTTTGAGCGCTCTGCTCATCGGTCACATCGGTAGCGACGTAACGCGCAGCACCCCCCAGTTCCGCAGCCAGCGCAGTCCCCGCCGCGGCATCGAGATCGGCGATCACCACCTTCGCGCCGCGCTCGACGAGAAAGCGCGCCGTCGCCGCCCCAAGGCCGGAAGCGCCACCGGTGACGATGAACACACTGTGCTGAATCTGCATCTGTCGAGTCCTTTCGGGAAGCAAGGGGCCGTATCTTACCCGTTGTCACCGCGCAACATCGCCAACACCGGCGGCGTCTGCGGCCTCACGCCACGCCAGAGGAAGAAAGACTCCGCCGCCTGCTCGACCAGCATCCCCAACCCATCGGCGACCCGGGCGGCGCCGCGTTGCCTCGCCTCGCGCATGAAAGGCGTCTCGCCCTGGCCATAGACCATGTCGTAAGCCAAGCCGCCTGGCGCAAACAAGCCTTGCGGCAGGCGCAACCCCTCCCCGCTCAAGCTCGCCGAGGTGGCATTGATCACCAGATCGAAGGCGCCGTCGGCGAAATCCCCGAAACCGCCGGCGGACAGCTGCCCGAATGGCGCGAACTGCGCCGCCAGGGCCTGCGCCTTGGCCACCGTCCGGTTCGCGATCGCCAGCAGCGCCGGCCCGGCTTCGATGAGCGGCAGGATCACCCCCCGTGCCGCGCCACCAGCGCCGAGAATCAGCACGCGCCGCTCGCGCAACACGACATCCAGGCGCGCAAGATCGCGCACCAATCCAATGCCATCGGTATTGTCGGCGAACACCCCGTCGGCATCGAAACGCAGCGTATTCGCCGCGCCGGCGAGCCGCGCCCGCTCGCTTCGCTTGTCAGCAAGCTGCAGGGCCTCTGCCTTGAACGGCAGCGTCACGTTTGCGCCCTTCCCGCCCGCGGCACGAAAAGCCTCCACCGTGGCGCGAAAGCCATCCAGCGGCGCGAGGATCGCCTCATAGACGATGTCCTGCCCGCACTGGCGCGCAAACGCGGCATGGATCAGCGGCGATTTCGAATGCGCGATCGGGTTGCCGAACACGGCGTAACGGTCGGTCATCGTCACTTCCCGGCCGCCGGTCAGAAGAGACCGGCGAACTCCCCCCAGTCGATCGCCACCCGCGGCACGGCGCCGGGGGAAAGTGTCCCGGCGAATTCATACACCTCGCCGTCGCGGAACGCCCCCGCTTCGCGCCGATAGACGGTCACCCGTTTCTCTTCCGGCTGCACGATCCAGTACTCCTTCACCCCCACCCGCTGATACAGATCCCGCTTCAGGATCTGGTCGCGGCTTGCCGTCGCAGGCGAAATCACCTCGATGACCCAGTCCGGCGCACCGCGGCAGCCCCGCTCGTCGAGCTTGTTTCTATCGCAGACCACAACGATGTCCGGCTGCACCACCGTATCGATCTCTTCGTCGGCCTCATCGGCTTTTGGCAGCCGCACATCGAACGGCGCGACGAATGCCTGACATTCCCGCCCTTTCAGCGCATTCGCGATCTGCCGGAACAATTCCCCGACGACAACTTGATGCCTTCGTACCGGCGCCGGCCCCATCGCATGGGCCACCCCATCGACCAGCTCCCAGCGCTCGCCCTCCGGCCACTGCAAATACTCCCGGTAGGTAAAGCGCGGCTCCAACGCTTTTGCCAATGCCATCCCGCCTCCTGCGATCGATCTTGTGCCCGGTTCGATTCTAATCCCGTTCAGCGTAATAGAATTTCGCCAGGTTTGACGAACCGCGGAGGCAGCATGGCACTCTCACAACGCAAAGAGGAACGCCGCTACACCTACGCCGACTATTGCCGTTGGAACGACGGCCAGCGCTGGGAGCTGATCGACGGCGAAGCCTATCTGATGGCCCCGGCCCCCACGCCGGCCCACCAGATCGTCGTCTTCGAAATCGGGAGACAGGTTGCCAATGCTCTCGAAGGCAAACCCTGCACGGTGTTGCTTTCCCCGATCGACGTGCGCCTGCCCAAAGCCGACGAGGCGGACGACTTCATCGACACCATCGTCCAGCCCGACGTACTCGTCGTCTGCGACCGCGCAAAGATCGACATCAAAGGCGTCAAAGGCGCGCCGGACTGGGTGGTCGAAGTGCTCTCGCCGGCATCCGCCAGCCACGACCAGATCCTCAAGCGCAAGCTTTATGAGCGCGCCGGCATCCCCGAATACTGGCTCGTCCATCCGGTCGACCGTTTGCTCACCATCTACCGGCTCGAAAGCGGCCGCTACGGCTTCCCCGACATCCGCGAGCTTGCCGGCGCCACGCCGATCGGCGTGCTTTTCGGCATCGAAATCGTTTGGGAAAAGATTCTGGGCCGGCTACCGGCGGGCGAAGATTAGCTTGGAACGCCTTACGTGCCGACCGTGGCCGCCTGCGTTTCATTGACCGTGGGTGGCCCGAGGTCGGCGATGCGGCATCAGAGCCTATCCCATTCTGCTCCTTTGCGGAGTAAAATAATTCAAAACGTTACTACTGGAGCCACTGATGGCCATCAACGTCAAACTCTCGGAAGCCCTGGTCGAAAGTGCGAAACGCCATGGGGCGATCGAGCATCGCTCGGTGCCCAGGCAGATCGAATACTGGTCGAAAATCGGCCGAATCGCCACCGAAAACCCCGACCTACCGTTCTCGGTCATTCGTGATATCCTGATCGCCGACCAGGAAGAAGCGGTGAATGAATACCGCTTTGGCTGATGCGCATCCTCGTCACACCCACTTTCGAGCGCGCCGCCAAGAAACTCCACCCACAGCAAAAGCTTGCCCTCGACGAGGCCGTGCGCGCCATCGCTGATCAGCCAGACATTGGGGAAGCCAAAACGGGCGATCTTGCAGGCGTGCGCGTCTACAAGTTCCGCATGGGCAACCTGCTCTGTTTGCTCGCTTACCGGCTACTTGACGAAGGCAATTTGAAATTGCTGATGGTGGGCCCGCACGAAAACTTCTACCGTGACCTGAAGCGTACCGGCCACTGAGCCCCCCTGCATTTTCGCTACAGATTGCCCGAAACTCGGCCCCAGCCGACCTCGGCGCTCTCCTTTTACACGGGTTCGTCCACCCCACCGACCGCGTGCTCACGATCTACCGGCTCGAAAGCGGCCGCTACGGCTTCCCCGACATCCGCGAGCTTGCCGGCGCCACGCCGATCGGCGTGCTTTTCGGCATCGAAATCGTCTGGGAGGAGATTCTCGCCCGGCTGCCGCAGCCAGCGGACTGAGTTTCTCCACCATGTGTTGCAAAAAACCAACAACCAGTCGCATCGCGGCGCGCACGGCACATAACCAACCTCACCGTCTGTCTGACTTTGGCGATAATGGCGCCAGCTTCCGATCCGGAAGTTCCCGCGGGATCAGTGGCGAACCACGTGGAACCATTGAAACCGCAAGTTCTCTTCAATCCAAAGGAGATTCATATGCAGAAGAAACTCATCGCTGTGGCCGTTGCCGGCCTGCTCTCTGGTGCCGCGTTCGCGCAGTCGAACGTGCAGATCTATGGCGTTGCCGATGGCTACTATGGCCGCCTGTCCGCCACGGGAAAAATGTCCAACAACTACTTCGACTCCGGCGGTCTGTCCGGTTCCCGTCTGGGCTTCCGTGGTCATGAAGACCTCGGCGGCGGGCTGAAGGCTATATTTGAGTACGAGCTCTCCTTTAATCTCGACAGCAATAGCACGGCTGCTGCTGCAATTAACAGCGCTCTTGCCGGCAATAACCTCACCACAACCCGCCAGTCTTATGTCGGTCTCAGCGGCGGCTTCGGCACCGTCATCACCGGTCGTCTGAAAACCCCGGGCATGTCCGCCGACAAGTTCGACGCCCTCGGTGGCAGCTCCATCGGCCCGCAAGCGGTGCTCGCAAAAAGCCTTAAGACGACCATTGCCGACGCGGGCCGTGTGAACAACGCGGTGGCCTACCTGTCGCCGAACTTCTCCGGCTTCTCCGCCGTTCTCGCCTATGGCTCCGGCGAGGAAAACACCCAGGGCGCCGAAAAGGAAAGCGTCTGGGGACTGGGCCTCAATTATGAAAACGGCCCGATCGCCGTCGGCTACGTCTATCACCATATCACCAACGTTGGTGCTAACAACGCTGCTCCTCCTCCTCCTAACGACAAGCCCAACCAGGAAGAAAACATGATCGGCGTCTCTTACAACTTCGGCGTGGCGAAGGTGCTCGGCTCCTGGCAAGACATGAAGCAATCGGGCGGTGGCCTGACCGCCCCTCTCACCAACACCAACTCGACGTGGCAACTGGGGGTCGTCGTGCCGGTCGGCGCCGGCAACATCCATTTGGCCTAC
>CAYZII010000075.1:0-8720 GCA_964478415.1 uncultured Methyloversatilis sp. | reverse complement strand
ATCCCCGTCCATCATGAAGCACATCGTCGATGACGTCCGCATCAAGGAGATCAAGGAGCTCTCGCCCCCCGGCCATGTGCTGCGCGAATATCCGGCCACCGAGGCGGCGGCGCGCACCACCTTCCAGGCCCGTGCCGCGATTCATCGCATTCTGCATGGTGCCGACAACCGGCTGCTGGTCGTCGTCGGTCCCTGCTCGATCCACGATTTCGATGCTGCGCGTGAATATGCGAACCGGCTGAAAGCCGAGCACGATCGTTTGAGCGACGATCTGTTGATCGTGATGCGCGTCTATTTCGAAAAGCCGCGTACCACGGTGGGCTGGAAAGGGCTGATCAACGATCCGCGTCTGGACGGCAGTTTCAAGATCAACGAAGGCCTGCGTCTTGCCCGGCGCCTGCTCTGGGAGCTCAACGAAATGGGCCTGCCCTGCGCCACCGAGTTCCTCGACACGATCACACCGCAATACACCGCCGATCTGATCAGCTGGGGCGCGATCGGTGCGCGCACCACCGAATCCCAGGTGCATCGCGAGCTGGCCTCGGGGTTGTCCTGTCCGGTCGGTTTCAAGAACGGCACCGATGGCAACATCAAGATCGCCGTCGACGCGATCCGCGCCGCCCAGGCACCCCATCACTTCCTGTCGGTGACCAAGGCCGGCCATTCGGCGATCGTCTCGACCAACGGCAATGAGGACTGCCATATCATCCTGCGCGGCGGCAAACAGCCGAATTACGATCACGCCAGCATAGAGGCGGCTTGCATCGAGCTCGGCAAGGCCGGCTTGCCGGCGCGCGTGATGGTCGATTTTTCGCATGGCAACAGCCGCAAGGATTACAAGCGCCAGCTCGAGGTGGCGGCGGAGGTCGCACAGCAGATCGCCAATGGCGAAGAGCGCATTTTCGGCGTGATGATCGAATCGAATCTCAACGAAGGTCGCCAGGATCTGAAACCCGGCCAGCCGCTCGCCTTCGGCGTGTCGATCACTGACGCCTGTATTGGCTGGGATGACACCGTGCGGATGCTCGAGCAATTGGCCGAGGCGGTGCGGCAGCGCCGTGCCGCGATCGCCGCACGCTGATGACGCTGGTTTCCGGCCGTTCCTTCCTTGCCTTTGCCCTCCTGACACTGGCTTTTCGTTTCTGGCTCGCGGCGGCGCTGCCGATGACGGGCGACGAAGCCTATTTCTACTGGTGGGGGAAATTCCCGGATTGGGGCTTTTACGATCATCCGCCGATGATCGGCTGGTGGCTCGCGGCACTGATTTCCGTCTCCGAAAGCGAGTGGTGGTTGCGCCTGCCGCAGATCCTTCAGCCCCTGCTGCTGGCACTCGTGGTGCGCGCCGTCTGGCCGCGGCTCTTTCCACAGGCGCATGCCGCGCGTGATGCGGTGGCGCTGCTCATCCTGCTCGCGCCGCTCGATGTCTGGAACGTTTTCGTCACCACCGATACTGCGCTGGTCTATGGCGCGGTGCTCTCCGGCCTCGCCTGGCTCACCGCGGTGCGCAGCGAGGCCGAGCAACGCGCCACGGCCTGGCGCTGGTATCTCGTCTCCGGCCTGCTGCTGGCAGTCGCGGTGCTGGCGAAATATTTCGCCGCGCTGCTCGGGTTCGCCTATCTCATCGATGCGCTCAAACGGCGCTCGCGGCAAAGCCTCATGGGGCTTGTCCTGGTCTATGCCTGCTGCATTCCTGCGCTGGCGCTGATGTTCTGCTGGAACAGTGCGCATTGCTGGACCAACTACCTGTTCAATTTCGTCAATCGTCACGATGCCGCGAACACCGGTCTCAATCTGCGCACGCCACTACTGTATCTGGTGACGCTGCTCTATGTGCTGACGCCGCCGGTGATCGGCGTGCTGCTGCGCCGCGGCGTGCCGTGCCGTGCCGCCAGCGCAGCATCCGTGCTGGAAAAAAGTCTCGCCCGACTGGCGCTGATCCCACTGACCCTGTTTGCGTTGCTGTCGTTCTTCAAGATGATCGGGCTTCATTGGGTGCTCGGCTTCGTGCCGTTTGCGTTGCTGCTCGCGGCGCGTCGTTTCACTGCTGACGGCCTGGCAGGCCTCGGCAAATTCTTCGCCGCCTTCGCCGCACTGCATGTCGCACTGATCTTGCTGCTCGTCAATCTTCCGCTGGAGACCTGGCGCAACACGAAGCTCTATACCGGCATCGTGCTCACTTTCGATGCGCGGGCAGTGGTCGAGAAAGCCCAGCCTGGCGACACGCTACTGGCCAGCGATGGCTATTCGGCCGCCGCCACCTTGGGCTACAACCTTGGCCGCTACGTGCCGGTGTTCGGGCCGGGTTCCGGCCATGCCCGCCATGACGACATCCTGACCGATTGGCGCCCGTACGATGGCCGCGACATCACTGTGCTGCGCAAGACCGAACCGCGGCCGGACGAATACGCCGGCTGGTTCAAACAGGTGCGCATCGACGGCTTCGAGCATCGCAGCGCGCGTTTCTGGGTGGTGCGTGGTCAGGGCTTCGACTATGTGCGCTATCGCGACACGGTGCTCTATAAAGTGCTCCGTCAGTATTATGCGGTGCCCGAGTGGCTACCGATGTCCGGCTGCTATTTCTGCGCGCGTTATTTCCCCGACCGAGAATGCCGCCGCTGATCCGACTGCTCCGACCGCACCAGTGGGTGAAAAACGGCTTCGTGCTGATCGGCCTGCTGTTCGGTCATGCCTGGGCGGTCGAGACGATGCGCCTGCAGGCGTTCGCCGCCTTCATTGCGTTTTGCCTCATTTCGTCGGCGGTGTATGTGATGAACGACATCCTCGACCGCGAGGCCGACCGGCAGCACCCGGAAAAGCGCCTGCGACCGATCGCGAGCGGGGAGGTTGACATTGGCACGGCGCTCGCGCTGGCGGGCTTTTGCCTGTTGACTGGCTTTGCGCTCGCGTTCGGATTGCTCGGTTTGCCGGCGTCGCAGGCGCCCTGGCTGTTCGTCGCCTATCCTTTGTTGAACGTCGCTTACAGCTTCGGCCTCAAGCACGTGGTGATCCTCGATGTCTTCATCATCGCGACGGGCTTCATGCTGCGCCTGCTCGCCGGCACGCTCGGCATCGGTCTCGCCCCGTCCCACTGGCTGATGCTCACCGGCCTGATGCTGACACTGTTCCTCGGTTTCGCGAAACGGCGTGCCGAGTGCGTCGTGCCCGCCGGGACGGACAAGCCGCACCGACAGGTGCTCGGGCACTACTCGCTGCCGCTGCTCGATCAGTTCATCACGCTCACCGCTGGCGCCACCGTGATCACCTACAGTCTCTACACCGTCAGTGAGGAGACCGTCGCGCTGCATGGCACGCGCTGGCTGATGATCACCGTCCCGGTGGTGCTGTATGGCCTGCTGCGCTACCTCTATCGGCTGCATCACCGTGGCGGGGGCGGCGATCCGGCACGCGAGCTGTTCAACGACCCGCATCTGCTCGGTGCCGGGCTGATCTGGCTGGTGCTGGTGGTCGTGATCCTGACGCGCGGCAGCTGATCAGGCGTTTACCCCTTTTTGCCACAGCACGTCCCCCTGGCCGGTGTGGCGGTTGAGCCAGCGCGCCAGCACAAACAAGAGATCGGACAGCCGGTTCAGATACTGGCGCGCGGTGGTCGAGACTGTCTCATCGTGCGCCAGAGCGACCACACTGCGCTCGGCGCGTCGGCAGACGGTGCGCGCCAGATGGGTGAGCGCCGCGGCGCGCGTGCCGCCAGGCAGGATGAATTCCTTCAGTGGCTCGAGTTCGGCGTTGAAACGATCGATCGCCGTTTCGAGCCGGGCAGGCTGCGTGTCCTTCAGGAAAGCGCCGCCGGGCACCGACAGCTCGCCACCGAGATCGAACAGATCGTGTTGCACACCGGTGAGCAGCGCGCGTATCTCGTCGGGCAAGTCTTCGCAGAGCAGCACACCGAGCAAAGCGTTCAGCTCATCGACGTCGCCCAGCGCCGCAATGCGCGCTGCATCCTTGGCAACGCGCGAGCCATCGCCCAGACCCGTGGTGCCGGCGTCGCCGGTGCGCGTGTAGATTTTCGAAAGACGGTAACCCATGGTCGGGAAAGTCGGCGCTGGAGAGACGGCGCAGTGTAAGCGATCAGGCCTGATTCTTCACCGCCGCGACCAGATTGTCCGGCTCGGGCGGACGCTTGACCACCAGCACCGCGCAGTCGAGGCCACCGACGACGCGGTCGGTGGTCTGACCGGCGATCTTGCGGGTCAGCCCTTTGCGTTGGTCGTTGCCGATCACGACGAGGTCAGCGCCGATTTCCCGCGCCGTGTCGATGATGGCCTCGGCAGGCGGTTGGGCGACGATGCGCCCTTCTCCGGTGATGCTCTCTACCCTCAACTGACCAAGCTTTTTGGCGAGGTCCTCCTCGGCACGGGATTTTTCGCTCTCGGTCTGCGCTGCGGCCAGGATGGTCACCGGTACGCCGAGCGCCTTGGCGATCATCACAGTGACTTCCAAGGCGATTTCGCTGATACGTGTGCCGTCACTGGCCATCAGGATGCGCCGCTGGATCGGTTGCGCCCGCCAGTTGGCGACAAGCACATGGCAGGGCGACTGGATGAGGATCTGCTGTGCGATGTCGCCGACCAGGCGTTCCTTAATGTCGCCGCGCGGCGGGCGCCGGCCGATCACCAGGATGTTGCTGTCGGCGGTCTTCGCCGCGGCGACCACTTCGCTTGCCGGATCCTTGCCATAGCGCACGATCGCTTCGCAGGCAACGCCGGCGATGTTGGCCTTGCGTTCGGCCTTGGCCAGTCGCGCGTGGGCAGTCTCGTCATCGTTGCTCGATCCAACCATCGTCATCACATCCAGTGTGACGCCGAAGCTCTTCGCCAGCGCGATGGCGATCTCTTCGGGTGCATGGCTGAACTCGCTGCCATCGGTCGCGAGCAAAAGGCGCTGGCGGCGCAAGCCGTCAGGTAGGATGCCACTATGGCATTCCTTGAAGATACGTGTCTTGCAGGTGCGGCAGATATTAGGATCGAGCGTCCAGTAGATCGCGCCGGTGACGTTGGTCATCACCGGGAAGAAGGCGCCTTCGCCGATTTCGTGGGCGTAACCGCCCTGGCGCAGCAGGCGCATGTTGGTCTGGTTGAGGCGGTAGAAGTACAAGCCGCCCCCCATGCGCCGGCGGCGGCGCGCTTCCTGCGCCAGCACTTCGGCACCGGCGATATCGATGTAAGAAAGCCCGGAACAGGTGAGCAGCACCGATTTCTGCAGTGGGTCGTCTTCGTCGATCTGCTGCAGGACTTGCTGCACGTGGCTGGCGGCGCCGAAATAGAGCGAGCCGGTGACGCGCAGGATTTTGAGTTGCGGACATTCGGGACGACCCCGGGCGCGCACGAAGTGATAGGCCCCTTCTTCGGGTGCCGGCACTACCGGGATCATTTCCGGTTTCGAGGTGCGATAGAGGAACATCAACAATGACAAGAAGACACCGAGGAAGATGCCCGCTTCGAGGTTGATCAGCGTACCGATCAAGGTGGTGGCGAGAATCGCGGCCTCCGCCTTGCTGGTATGCCAGATGTGTTCGATGTGGTGGAAATCGATCAGGCCCCAGGCGACCAGAAACAGGATGCCGGCCATCGCTGCGGTTGGCAGATAGGCAGCCAGCGGCGCGACCGCGAGCAGCACCAGCACCAGCGCCGCAGCGGCGAACACCGAGGCGAACGGGGTCTTTGCGCCGGCCTCGTAATTGACGCCGCTGCGGTTGAACGAGCCGGAGGAGGCGTAGGCCGAGAAAAAGCTGCCAACGATGTTTGACAGACCCTGGCCGATGAATTCCTGGTTGCCGTCGATGCGCTGCTCGGAACGCACTGCGATCGCGCGCGCGATCGACACCGCTTCGGTGAGCGCCAGCATCGTGATCACCAGCGCCGGCGCGATGGTGGCTTTGAGTGCCGGTAGCGAGAAATCAGGCATCGAGAGCGGCGGCAGGCCGCCGGGCAAGGCCCCCACGGTTTTGATGCCAGTGGCTTCCTGGCCCTGCCAGAGGTTGAGTACCTCGGCGAACAGACTGCCAACGATCATCGCGGCGATCATGTAGGGCACCTTCTTGAAATATTTCTTCGTCAGGATGCCGGTGGCGAGCGTGACGGCGCTGACGGCGAGCACCCAAGGATTGATGTCGAAGAAATGCACCGCGAGCTGGTGCAGGATTTCGTAAAACGGCGTCCCGAGCGGGATGGGGATACCGAAGAAATTCTTCACCTGGCTCGCGGCGATGAGGATTGCCGCGCCGGCAGTGAAGCCGATCACAACGGTATGCGAGATGAAATTGACCAGCGCGCCCAGCCGCGCCAGCCCCAGGATCAACTGGAACACGCCGACCAGGAAAGTGAGGGTCAGCACGAGCTGAATATATTGCGGCGAACCAGGCTCGGCCGTGTGCGACAGCGCGGCGAACACCGCGATCGAAATCGCCGTCGTCGGGCCGGAGACGAGATGCCAGGAGGAGCCGAACAGCGCGGCGATCACTGCCGGCATCATCGCCGCATAAAGACCGTACTGGGGTGGCAGGCCGGCGATCGTGGCGAAAGCCACTCCCTGCGGGAGCACGATCAGTGCGCCGGTGATACCGGCGATCAGGTCATCCTTGAGGTTTTTTTTCGTGACCAGCGGCCACCAGCGGAGAAAAGGAAGGATACGGACCAGACGGGCGGAGGGGGGCGTCATTGGAGAAAATTCAGCAAAGACTTATCAATGCGAATTATCGCTTTGTTTCGTGAAGACTCCGTCAAGAAGCCAGCGCTGGCGGCTGCAGCGAAAATTTCACTGTGGCGATAAAGCCCCCTTCTGGCGCATTGCCCAGCTGCAAAGTGAAGCCAGCGATCTCGCAAATGCGCGCGACGAGTGCAAGGCCGATGCCAGCACCGCGGCTGCCGGGGCCGCGCCAGTAGCGCCCCGTTGCAAAAGCCAAAGTCTCTGCGCTCATTCCCGGGCCATCGTCGCGCACCGTCAGTGCCGTGGCAGACAGGTCGACGACGATGTGGTCGTGCGCATGTTCGCAGGCATTGCGCAGCAGGTTGCCGACTACGATCGCAAACAATGGTGCTGCCAGCGGCAAAAGGATTTGCTGTGGTGCGGTGAATTCCACTTTCAAGGAGCGTTTCTGGCATTGGGGAGCGAGACGTTCGAGAGTCTCGCGCGCCACACTCGCAGCGTCGCACTCGCCTTGTGCCGTTTCTTCGCGTGCCAGCAGCAGCAAGGCCTCGACGAGTTCCCCCAGGCGCAGGCAGGCGCGTTCGATGCGTGCAGCGCGCTCGCGTTGAGTTGGCGAAAGTGTGGCATCGTGAGAAAGCAGCTCGGCAGCGCCACGGATGACGCTCAGCGGCGTGCGCAATTCGTGACTGGCATCGGCGGTGAATGCCCGTTCGCGTTCGACGAATCTGGCCAGACGGGCCTGAAAGTGCTGGAAGGCTTCGGTCAGAGTGGCAATCTCATCAGCAGGCTGTCCTGTTTGGGGTAGTTTCAATGGGCGGTCGACATCCGCGCTGGCGATGGCAGTGGCCAAAGCCGAGAGTGGTGCCAGTGCGCGGCCCGCCAACCACCAGGCACCGAGGGAGACGAGCAGGATCACTGAAACGGCGCCGCCGAGCAGCCAGGTGGCAAAACGTGCCTCGCGGCGTTTCTGCCGCGTTTCGTCGAACAGGATCACATAACGCCAGCCATCGTGCACTTCCACGAGGGCGCGGAAGGGGGTACCATCGATGATCAGCTCGTGACGGCCAGAGGACAGCGAGCGCACCGCTTCGGGCTGATGGGCATCCTCGCTGTCGAGTGGGGAGACGTAGCCGCGTAGGCCGACGGCTGCCGGTGGCAACGAAGCGGGATTGCGTGTGCGACGTGCGATGTAATCCTCGATCTCGGCACTCAGGGTTTGGTCCATCAGTTGCTGTGCCACGTCATGTGCGCCATAGGCGATGGCCAGCGAGAGCAGGAGCACAACGAAGGCGCCGAGGGCAGCGAAGGTGAGCGCCAGCCGGGCGCGCAGGCTAATCCGGCGATGCGCCATCGGCGATGGGGACGGCCAGGCGCCAGCCGGTGCCGCGCACGGTCTCGATCAGGGTGACGGGCGCCCCTGCAGCTTCGAGTGCACTGCGCAGGCTGTAGAGATGGCTGCGCAGTGCATCGGAGGCGGTCGGTGTAGCACCCCACAGCGCCCGCTCGAGCTCGCCGCGACGCAACACACGGGGCGCGGCGCGCATCAGCATTTCCAGGATACGCAACGGGATCGGCGCGAGATCGAGGGGGCGGCCTGCCCAGGCAGCACGCAGGCTGACGCTGTCATAGACCAGATTGCCGATGCGCAGGCGCGATTTCGCCACTGCCTGACGGGCGCGCCGCACCAGCGCCTGCACGCGCGCCTCGGCCTCTGCGAGCGCGAAGGGCTTGACAAGATAATCATCGGCGCCGGCTTCGAGGCCGGCAATGCGGTCGGCCACGGTATCGCGCGCCGAGATCACCAGGATCGGCGTGGCGCGACCGATTTCCTCGCGCAGACGACGTATCAATTCGATGCCATCGAGACCTGGCAGCATCAGATCGAGCAAAATCGCATCGAAATTCTCGGTTGCCGCCAGATGCAATCCTGCCTTGCCGTCGCTGGCGACATCGACGAAATGACCGCGCGCGGTGAAATGATCGCAAACGTTGGCACCGAGGTCAGTGTCGTCTTCGACGACGAGAAGTTTCAGCGGTGGATGCGGCTTCATAAATCT
>CAYZII010000074.1:0-8759 GCA_964478415.1 uncultured Methyloversatilis sp. | reverse complement strand
GGCGATGGCCGAGGCGCCGAAGCCGGCGATGAGTTGCCGTTTCATCTGCGTTTGACCTCCAGGCCGGACTTGCGCAGTTGCGCTTCGATCTCGCTGGCGATGTCTTCGCCGACAGTCTGGCGGATCAGCGGCGGCAGCGGCCGGCGCGCCATCTCTTCGACGGCCTGGGCCAGAAACGGCCGCGGCCGCATGCCACGGACGGACTTGACCGGGTGGGCGGCGCCCCTCCAGTGCAGGGCCTTCCTGGTCTTGGGCCGTATCCTGCGCTTCAAGGGGCCGTAGAGGCCTGTGCCGTCGTGCACGTAGCGGGCGTAGTAGAGGTTGGTGCCCACCACCGCTTCGGTGTCGGAGAGCACCTGGCTGGTGATGGACTTGCGCAGCTGCCCGGTCTTGAAAGGGATGCGGCCCTGATCGGTGGCCAGATCGCGCAGGTATTCAGCGAGCAAGGCGACGATCTGGCGGGAGAGGCTGGACATGATCGTCACCCCCAGACTTCGATTTCGGTCGCGCGGCTCGTGGGCGTGGCGCCATCCAGGGCCAGCGCCAGCGCCCAGAAGGCGTCGCCGTGGCCTGAGCCATCGCGCGGGGCGTCGTATTTGATCGACTGGCCAGATGGCAGGCGGCGCACGGCGTGGAGGCTGGCCATCAGGGTGGCGTCGCGCGGGATGGAGAGCCGCTTTTGCTCGGCCAGGCGCAGCAGGCCTAAGGCGAGGCGCTCTTTCATCGGCGCGGTGAAGGCGCGCGGCACGACGACGCCGGGGTGGGCTTTGGCCAGTTCCTCGGCCAGCTGCCAGCCCAGGCCGGAGCGGTCGATATCGACGCGCTCGGGCAGCCAGCGGGCGATGGCATCTTCGATCACGCTTCGTTGGGCGGCGAAGTCGGCCTGATGCAGGCTTTGCCAGTGGAGCACGCGCCAGTGGCCGGTATAGGCGTCGGCGACCGGGTCCATGGCCTCGCCCACCACCACGATGACGGTGCGGTCGGCGACGCGCCCGAGATCGATGCCGATGCGGATGCGGCCATGGCGCGGGGCTTCGCCGCGCTTTTTGCCGGTGGCGGCTGGGGCGTCGCTGGCCAGCTCGTCGAGCAGGGACCAGGGCAGCAAGGCGCCTTCCTCTTCGGCCCACTGGCACTCATAAAACATGGCCCAGGTGGCGGCGTCGAAGTTGAGCCGCAGTTCGTCCAGGCCGCCGGGCACCGGCATGCCTTGCGCGATGGCGTCGTGGATGCTGATCTGGGCGCGGGTGAAGTGGGCGTATTTGCCCTGGTGGTCGGTGGCGATCTTCCAGAAGAGGTTGCCCGGCACCCAGGGGGTCGAGCAGACGGTGATGCGGCCGCCGACACGGGTGATGGCGGGGACGATCGCGCCCCAGAGGGCATCTGGGCGCGGGGCCCAGGCGAATTCGTCGAACCAGACATCGCCGGTGTAGCCCTGGGCGGTGCGCCAGTTGGTGGACAGCGCCGTGGCCGTAGACCCGGCGATGCGGATCTGGCGGTCGGTGTCCTCTTCGATGGGGATGCCGAGCTTCTCGGCGTGCGCGCGCACATGGCCCATGACGAGGCGCGCCTGATCCTCGGAGGCGGAGACGATGACCTGATCGCGCCCGGCGGCCAGCCCCAGCACGACCGACAGGCCGATCACGTAGGTGAAACCGATCTGACGGGCCTTCAGCACGCAGCGGTAGCGGGCATCGTCGAGCAGGAAGGCGCGCTGGTAGGGCAACAGGCCGTAGTCGTCGGCGAGCGCCCGTTCGAGCAGGTCGGCGTGTTGCGCGGCGCTCACGCGCGGGATGTCGCGCGGCCTGGGTTGGGCCTTGAGCAGGCCGTCGCGCGCCTTTTGCAGCATGCGCAGCCTGAGCGCGAGCCGGTGGCCGTCCTTGCCGCCCCTGGTCTGGCGCAGCAGCGCCACGGTGCGGGCGATTTCTTCGTCCAGATGACTGGGCATCTGGCGCAGCCTGGCGAGTTCTTCTTTCCAGCCGTAGTCGCGTGCCCAGGCGCGCACGGTGTTTTCCGAGATGGCGCAGGCCTTGGCGATCAGGGCGACGGGTTCGCCGGCGAGGTAGCGGCGGCGCGCCTCGGCGCGCACTATGTCCGAGTAGATCGGGCGCTTGCCGGGCAGCCCGGGCCCCAGGTTGCGCCGGCCGATCGCGCGCACGGTGTTGACGTGCAGCCCCATCGCGTCGGCGACGTCCTGCGCACGCCGTCCCGCGCGCAGGGCCTTGACGACGGCGGCGACGGTGGCGCGGTCAGTCTTTTGCGGCATCGGATCGGCCTCCCAGGGCCGCGAGCAGCGCGGCGGCCAGCGGCGCATCGAGCGACTTTTCCGCCGTGACCGGCAGGTCGATCCAGGCGCGGGCTTCGTCCGGCGTCATGATGCCGGCGGCCACCATCTGCGGCAGGGCCGCGATGTCCTGCCCTGGCGGGGTGAGGTCGAGCGGGGCGAGGTCGACGTCGCGCGCGCCGAGCCGCCCGAGATCGGCGCGCAGCGCATCCAGAAGGAGGCGGCGGCGCGGGGCAAGGGTGAAGACCTCGAACATGTGCATCTGCTCGCGCGCTTCGGAAAGGCCCCCCAACCCGCCCGGGGTGGCGATGCCAAGAAGACGCGGCGGCACGCCGTGGGCGGCGGGCAGCGTCTCGCGCGCGGCCTTGTAGAGTTCGATGAAGCGCCCGTCGTTGCCCTGCGCGACGGGCTTGATCTCCAGCGTCTGCCCCTCCGAGAGCGCCACGAAGAGGGTTTTGTGGGCGTTTTCCAGCCCCTTGAAGTCGGTTTGAAAGAAACGCCGCATGGCGTCTTTCTGCGCGTCGGCGAGGCTGCCGCCCGAGACCGTGATGATGTGATCCGGCACGGCGTGGTTGCCGAAAAAGCGGGCGTTGTAGGCGGTGATCGCCTCGAGCATCCCGATCAGCCCGGATGCGGCGGCGTAAGTCGGCACGCCATACCAGCCCGGCTGCGCAGTCGGCTGGCGGATCATCAAGACCTGCTCCTCGGTGAAGTCGCGGCGCACTTCCTTCTGGCCGTCCCACAGCCGCTGCCGGTAGCCGCCGCCCGCCTTGCGCGCCATGCTCCAGGCGGGCAGGCGGGAAAGCCCGGCGAGCTTGCGCCCGGAGGTGAGCCGCTCGAGGAAGGCATTGCCGTAGGTTTCGAGGTCCAGCGCGAGGGCGATCAGGCTATCCATGCCGCCGACGGCGGAGAGCGCCTGGTCGGCATCTTTGCCGGAAAAGCCAGCGCCCACCGCGCCATGCGCCTTGATCTCCAACGCGCGCGCATGGGTGGGTTCGGCAAGGGCGAGCCGGGCGAGCCGCGCCGGATCGATGGGCCAGGGGCGGCAGTCGGCGTCCGCCGACAAGAGCGACTCCAGCGGCGCGGGCGCGCTTTTGATGAGGTCGACGTCCATGCCCGGCATGATCGGCCAGACGCGCGCGCGCTGTGCGGCGCGTCGTCCAAATATAGAGAGCAGGCGCACACTTTCGCTCATACGCTGCGATCATGCGCGGCATGAAGCTCGCCGACCTCTCAGTGCAGTTCATCAGCCTGGTCAAGCGTCCGGCCAACGGCCGCGGCGTGGTGCTCAAGTGTGCCGCCGGCGGCCGCGCGGTGCGGCTCACCAAGGCCGACGGCAAGATGCATCGCCTCTACGGCATCGTCTATGCGCCGGATGAGGTGGACGCGCAGGGCGACTGGACGGATGCCGAGACGATCCGCAAGGCCGCCGACGAGTGGATGCGCGCCGGGCGCGCGATGCAGGTGGATCAGGAGCACGACTTCCAGCCGGTGGCGGCCTTCGTGGCCGAGTCGTGGCTGGTGCGCGCCGGCGACCCGCTGTTTCCCGCCGAGCGCGAAGGCGCCTGGGCGGTGGGCATCCAGATCGAGGATGCGGCGCTGTGGGCGCAGATCGAGGCGGGCGAGGTGGAAGGCTTGTCGCTCGCCGGCACGGCGCGCACGGAAAAGGGCTGGCTGGCCCGCTGGTTCAACCCACGTAAAGGAGACCCCGAGATGACCCCTGAGGATGTCAAGGCCATCGTGCGCGAGGCGCTCGATGAGACGGTGAAGGCCGCCGAGGACGAGGCGGCGCGCGAGCGGCTGGAGAAGTCGCTGGCGGAGAAGGATGCGCGCATCAAGGCGCTCGAGGACGAGCGCGAGCGGCTCGCCAATGCGATCGAGACGCTGAAAGCAGAGGTGGAGACGCTCAAGGCCCGCCCCACCGGCGCGCCCGAGGGCGAGGCCGGCGGCGACAAGGCGCTGGAGAGCTTCGTATGAGCTTTCTGCCGCTATCTCGAACATTTCGACAAGGAGCCCAACGATGCATGATCTCGTAAAAATCGCCAAGGGCATGATCGGCCCGGGCGACCTCAATCCCGGCGGGCAGCTGCGCCCCGAGGCCGCCGAGCGCCTCATCACGCTGGTGGCCTCCACCGGCTTCATGAAGAATGTCACCACGCGGCGCATGGCCAAGATGAGCGCCGATGTCTCGGTGCTGGGCATCGCCGCGCGCTCGCTGGTGCGCGTGCCAGAGGGCAGCACGCCCACCGACGCGCAGCGCCTGGGCGCCACCCAATCGGGCTGCACGCTCACGGCGCTGCCGGTGCAGCTTTTCCCGCAGATGTCGCTCAGCACCTTACGCGACAACGCCAACAACCCGAACCTGGTGGCGGACGTGGAGGCGGCGCTGGCCAACCGGATGGAAGCCGAGCTGGAAGACCTCGCCTTCAACGGCATAGCCGATGACAACTCGGCGGGCTTCATCACGCTGAACAAGGGCTGGGTGCAGATCGCCTCGGAAGCGGGAAACCCGACCGTCAAGGTGGATATCGACCCGGCAACGAACGGCTGGCGAGCCTCGCTCAAGGCGGTGTTCGATGCCTGCCCGGACGTGTATCGCCCGCAGGCCGCTTTCGTGATGAACGAGGGGGACGCCGACGCCTATGCCTACGAGCTGGGGCAGCAGGTGACCGGGCAGGCGCTGGTGGCCGACAGCCCCCTGCGCCGCTTCCTGGGCCGGCCGATCCTGACCAGCCCGTATTGCCCGGCGGGCAAGGTGCTGTTCACCCCGCCTGCGAACCTGATCTTCGGCGTATCCACCGAGATCTGGCAGAAGCGCCGCTGGGACGACGATGCCCGCGCGCTGCGCTGGGTGTTCGACTTCGCGGTCGATTACGAGATCGCGGTCAAGCAGGCTTGCGTGTACGGTTACTGAGGCTAAGCCATGACGCCGGAGCGCGTGCGGGAACTGACCGGCTGGCCGCTCGATGTGCCGGATGCGCTCATCGAGGCGCATCTGGACCTCGCCCGCCGGGAGGTGGCCGCGCGCGTGCCGCCGGCGCTGGCCACCCATGCCGAGGCGCTCGATGCGGTGGCGTGGCTGGCCGCCGCCTCCGCCGCGCCGCTGCTCCACACCTTCGCGCTGTCGGGGGCGGCCAAGGTGGGCCGGCTGGAAGGGGCCGTCGAGTGGCGGTTTCTCAGCCCGGCCGAGGCGGTAGGCTTTGCCGCCCACTGCCGGGCGCAGGCGCAGGCGTGCCTTTCCCGGCTGCTTGCGCTTGCGGCGGAAACCGATTATCGGGCCGCTGGCGCGATTTTTATGGCGAGCGTGTAGGGTGACAAGGGCGGGGACGCGATCGCCGTTTTTAAACGGGTTTTAAACGCATTAAACGGGGGGTCTGCATGGGCATCGAGGATCAGGAAAGCCGGCTGGCGCGCATCGAGGCGGTGCTGGAGGCGGCACGCGCCGACATCGCGGCGATGCGCGAGGCGATCCTGCGGCTGGTGCGCATCGAGGAGCAGCAGGCCGTGATGCGCGAGTCGGTGACCCACGTGCATGCGCGGCTCGACGACATGGACAGGCGGCTCGACGAACTGGCCGCCCGTGCCACGGCGCTCGAACAGGCGCGCGACATCGGCGCATGGGTGGCGGGGATCGCCGCGACCGTCATCGCCGGAGCGGTGTCGATCCTGGTCGGGAGGCTGATGTGAGCCTGCGCGACGTGATCGAGGCGGCCATCCGCGCCCGCGTCGAAGCCGTGGCGCCAGGCCTCGTGGGCGACCTGTGGGGGCGCGAGCGCCTGGCAGTGCTCTATCCAAGGCTCACCCTGCCGCGGCGCGATGGCCGCATCGAGGGCCAGATCGATGTGTGGCTTTTGGCCGAAACGCCAGACCAGATGCCCACCGAGCGGCTGGCGCGCGCTTTCATCGCCCCCTTCGAGGTCATGGCGGGCCTCGAGCGCGCCCGGCTGTGGCTTTCCAGCATCGAGGAGCGCGTCGACGAGATGAAGGTCGCGGCGCGGCTTTTATTCGACATCACCATCACGGAGAACTGACATATGGCAACCTGGGACATTCAGTCGAACTACTACTCCGGCCAGGGCGTGGTGTTGATCGGCAGCCGCGATGCCAACGGCAAACCGACCGGCCTCAAGCCGGTGGGCAACGTGCGCGATCTCAAGATCGCCATCGAGACCAGCACTCTCGAACACAAGGAGTCACAGTCCGGGCAGCGGGCCGTGGACTTCCGGCTTACCACCGAGACCAAGGCAAGCCTCACGATGACGCTGGAGCACTACAGCCGCGAGAATCTGGCACTCGCCCTGCGCGGCGACGGCGTGCTGGTGGCCGCCGGCAGCGTGACGGGCATGGCGAGCACCTTCTACGGCGGGGCAGTGATGCCGCTGGGTCACGTCAAGGTCTCTTCGGTCGTGGTGACAAAGGGCGCGACAACGCTGGTGGCTTATACCGGCAGCGGCACGTGGGACTACCAGCTCAACGCCGATGCTGGTTCCATCCAGTTCAACGGCGATGCCGGTTCGCGCGCGACGTCGGGGCTGACCGACGGCGATGCGCTGGCGATCGATTACAGCTATGCCGCGCAGGTGCGGGTGGATGCTCTCACGCAGGCCGCGCCGGAGCGCTTCCTGCGCTTCGAGGGACTCAATACCCTCAACGGCAACGCCCCGGTGGTGATCGAGGTGCCGCGCTTCGTGATCGATCCGGCCAAGGAATACAGCCTGATCACCGGCGAGGAGGCGGCTGGCTTCGAGCTTTCTGGCTCTATCCTGATCGACAACACCATCACGACAGGGTCGAAGTTCTTCCGGCAAATGATGGCGTGATGATCTGGTCATGGCCTCGGTCAAGGTCTTTCGCGGTGACACCTGGAAGCGCGCCTGGATCATTAAAGACGACGGGGGGAACCCCGTCGATCTTTCCGGCGTTACCGCCCGGCTGCACGTGCGCGATGCCGCTGGTAACAAGGTGGCCGAGGCTTCCACTACCGACGGGCGAATGACGATCACCGCGGCGCAGGGGCGTATCGACATGACGATCCCGGCGGCGGCAATGGCAATCTCCCCTGGGGTTTACAGATTCGACACGGAGATCACCACCGCAGGCGGTGAGGTGCGCACCATCGAGCAGGCAACGCTGGTGGTGCTGGAGGATGTGACGCATGACTGACACGATCATCGAGCCGACCATCGTCCAGGTGACCGTGCCCGGCCTGCAAGGCCCTCCCGGGCCGTCCGGCGCTGCTGGCGTCCAGACGCTGACGCTGCCCGCATCGCATGATCTGTCCGGCCATCGCGCGGTCGTCGCGACGGCTGCCGGTGCGGCGTATGCCGATCCAGGCGATCCGTCGTATCAGGACGCGGTGATCGGCATTACTACTGGCGCGGCGCTGGCCGGCGAGACGGTATCAATTCAGGCCGCCGGCGAAATGGTCGAGCCGTCATGGTCTTGGACGCCAGGGCAGCCCATCTTCGTTGGCGCATCCGGGGCGCTCACGCAAAGCCCGCCGGCGAACGGGTGGGTGCAGATCGTCGCGCTGGCAGTGACTGCCACGCGCATTCTCATCATCGGCCGGCAGGCCATTTTGCAATAGGAGACTTACATGCCAGCGAAAAAATACCTCTCTTTGAACAACGGCCGCCTGCAGGAGGTGCAGGCCACCACCGTGAGTGCCGGAGCTGCGGACGAGGGAAAGATCGTTGCTCTCGATGCGACCGGACGGATTGATCAATCGATGATGCCGGTCGGCCTCGGCGCGGATACCGCGATCATCGTCGCCAGCGAACCCCTCTCTGCAGGGGATTATGTCAATGTCTGGAACGACGCCGGCACGCCGAAGGCGAGGAAGGCCGATGCCTCGACCTCCGGCAAGGAGGCGGTCGGGTTCGTGCTCGCGGCAGTGACCAGCGGCGGCAATGCGATAGTGTATTTCGAGGGGCGTAACACGGCGGTTTCCGGCAAGACGCCCGGCGCGCGGCAGTATCTGTCGGCGACGACGCCGGGGGCGACGACAGAAACGCCGCCTGCCGGCACTGGCCAGGTGGTGCAGATGTTGGGCGTTGCCGTCGATGCCACGAGCATCGCTACCGAGATCGAGGATGGCGTGATTCTGGCATAACGCGATGGCGAACAAGCGACCGCTGTGCATTTATAACGGCCGCATCGAAGAGCTGCGCGATGGTGACTTGCTCGTCACAGGTGCAGCGCTTGCGGGCGACTGGGTCATCGGCCTCGTGCAGGTCGCCACAGGCGGGGGTGCCGGCACCTACCAGCGTGTCGATGGAAACTTCAATGCCATCGTCGACCCAGGCGCCTCATGGTTCAACAGCCATCCGACCTTCGGCGGAATCATCGATCAGACCATCGACGGCCAGGCCATGGTGAAACTTCCGAAGTTCTACTTCAAGGCCGGCACCGTGCCGTCCGGCACGTATGCCGGCAAAGCCTACTGGATGATCTCCGATCAGCCTGCGGCGGGCTTTGC
>CAYZII010000073.1:0-8773 GCA_964478415.1 uncultured Methyloversatilis sp. | reverse complement strand
AAAAAAGTCGCCAAGAACGCAACAAGAGAACGCAGACATGCTCCCCGACATCAAGACCCTCACGCCGGCGCTCGAGCGCTTGCCGCAAGAACCCTTCTATCAACCCGTCGGCGAAGAAATCGCGCTGTTCGAGGCCGCCGCGCGGCAGCGTCTGCCGGTGCTGCTCAAAGGCCCGACCGGCTGCGGCAAGACGCGCTTCGTCGAATACATGGCCTGGAAGCTCGGCCGACCGCTGGTCACAGTCGCCTGTCATGACGATCTGACCACCGCAGATCTGGTCGGCCGCTATCTGATCGTCGGCGACGAGACGGTCTGGCTCGATGGCCCGCTGACCGCCGCGGTGCGCGCCGGCGCGATCTGCTATCTCGACGAGATCGTCGAGGCGCGTAAAGACACCACGGTGGTGATCCACCCACTCGCCGATACCCGCCGTGTGCTGGCCGTCGACAAACGCGGCGAGTTGATTGCCGCGCCGCCGGAGTTCATGCTGGTGATCTCCTACAACCCCGGCTATCAGAGTGTGTTGAAGGAGATCAAGCCTTCGACGCGGCAGCGCTTCGTCGCGCTCGAATTCGACTATCCGGCCGCAGAGATCGAAGCGCAGATCGTGGCCAGTGAAGGCGACATCGCTCTGGAACTGGCGCGCAAGCTCGTCAAGCTCGGCGAGCTGACGCGCAATCTGAAAGGCGCCGGTCTCGACGAGGGCGCCAGCACGCGGCTGCTCGTCCATGCCGCCCAGTTAATGAACGCCGGCATGGCGCCCGCTGTCGCGGCCCAGGCGGCGGTGGCCCGCGCGTTGACCGACGATCCGGAGATGACGCAAACCCTCGACGACCTGGTGCGCGCGGTGTTCTGAGCGTGAGCGAAAGAAAACTGTTCGCCGCTGAGCTGGAAGCGCTGCTCGACGCCTTCTTGTTTGCCTCGCCCTCCCATCGCTCGATCGAGCGGCTGGCGGCACGCCTCGAGGCGCTACCACGCCACCAGCAGGAATTCGTGCTGCGCATCGCGCGTGGCGCGGCGAAGACGAATACGGAACTCGCGCATTTCATCGCCACACAGGCCCCTGAGGCGCTCGCGCGCTTCGATGAAAAAAGCTTCGAGGCCTGGGCGATCGCCGGCCTCGACGTGTTCGACAAGGAGGGCTTGCGCGCAGCGATCGAATCCTTGCGCGACATCGAGGGCTTCCTGGCGGCGCGCGCCGGCCGTATGCCAGCGAAGTTCGCCGAGGTCGAGCAGCGTCTGAGCCGCTTCGTGCAGGGGCTGTCCGGCCGCCCGCTGGCGCTGAAAAGCGGCGATTTCCCATGGACCGATACCGAAACGATCTTCCTACCGGCACGCATCGCGCATCACGCTGCCGCCGAGGACAACCGGCGCCTGTATCAGGCGCTGGCGGTGCAGCTGTGGGCACAGACGCGTTTCGGCACTTTCTCCATCGACCTCGATGCGGAGCTCGACGCCTGGCCGGACAGGGAGGCGGCGCTCGCCTGGCTGGCCCAGCTCGAGGCGGTACGCCTCGAAGCCTGTGTGGCGCGCGAGCTGCCGGGACTGGGCGCCTTGCTCGCTGACGCGCGCGCACCGTGGCCGGATACGCTGCTGCCCGCGCTTGCCGAGTTGCAGGCGGCCACGGCGGACGTGCGTGTTTCGTTGCGCTGGCTCGAGCGTTTGCTGGCCCAGGGTGCCGTGCCGCCAGCGCCGAGTTTTCACCCCCGCCTGCAGCCCGGCATCGCCTGGCGCGTGCGCAACGAGCGTATTGCGCGTGAGAGCGAAACCCTGCGGCGTGCCTTGGGAGCGCTCAAGGGCGCAGCCGGGCAGCGCAAGGCCGGCAGCGGTGAACTGACCACCCAGGTCGATCCTCTCAGCGGTGAGATCGAGGTGCGCATCGATGGCGAGGTGGTGCAACTGACACTCGAAGCGCGCGCGGCGGCGCAATCGTTGCTGCTGGACCTGGGCGAGATTCCGCCGCAAGCGCTCGCGCCGGCGGGCGAGGCGCCGTGGACGCCCGACGATCGGACCAAGCCGGAGGCGCCCGAGCTGGTGAATAGTCGCGCGCCCGATTGCCGCTATGACGAATGGGACTATCATCGCAATGCCTACCGGCGCGGTTGGTGTCATGTCTATGAAAACGAGGTCAAGGCGGGTGACGGACGTTTCGTGCGCGAGACGCGCCAGCGTTATGCGCCCTTCATTCAGCTGATCAGGCGCCGCTTCGAGGCGCTGCGTGGCGAGGATCGCATCCTCGGCCGTCAGCCGGAAGGCGAGGAGATCGATCTCGATGCGCTGATCGAGGCGGTCAATGACCGTAAGAGCGGCGCCGAGCCCTCTGCGCGGCTGTTCTGCCGGCGCGTGCGTAACGAGAGAAGCCTCGCCGCGCTGTTCATGGTCGATATGAGCGGCTCGACCAAGGGCTGGGTGAACGATGCCGAGCGCGAGGCGCTGGTGATGCTCTGCGAGGCGCTCGAAGCGCTCGGCGATGCCTATGCGATCTATGGCTTCTCCGGCTGGACGCGCACGCGCTGCGACATCTACCGCATCAAGGGCTTTGCCGACGCCTATGACGATGCGGTGCGCGCGCGCATCGATGGCATCGAGGCCAAGGACTACACGCGCATGGGCGCGGCGATCCGCCATCTGACCCAGCTGATCGCCGCCCAGCCGGCGCGCCACAAGCTGCTGGTGACGCTGTCGGACGGCCGCCCGGACGATTTCGGCGACGAATACCGCGGCACCTACGGCATCGAGGACACCCGCCGCGCACTGCAGGAGGCGCGTGATCTCGGCGTGCGCAGCTACTGCATCACGATCGACCGCCAGGGGGCCGATTATCTGAAGCACATGATGGGGCCGGCTGCTTACACGGTGCTCGACGACGTGCGCAAGCTGCCGTTCAAGGTAGCGGAGATCTACCGCAAGCTGACGGCCTGAAGATCAGGCCTGCCCCCAGACCGCGTAGAGCGGATCGGCGAAGCGCGTCTGGCGGAAGTATTTGTCATCGCTGGGGCGCGCTAGGCCGCGTAGCGACTCGGTGTGCAGATCGCTGAAGCCGGCGCGCGCGAAATGACGCACTACCCAGGCGACGCGGCTGAACGGAGGAAGCTGCGGCCACGGCAGAACAGCTTTGGGCGGGAACCAGCGTTGGGAAAAACTCGCCAGACATACCCCGCCCGGGGCGAGGACGCGCCGTACTTCGCTCAGCACCGCTTCCGGGCGGGTCAGGTATTCGATCGACAAAGCACACAGTACGAGATCGAATGTGCCAGTCTCGAAAGGCAGGTGTGGTGTTGCGTTCAGGTCATGGACGAGGCGTTCGGTCAGGCGCGGATTGCGTTCCAGCTCTGCGGCGTTCATGCCCAGGCCCACGAGGCGCCTGGGTTGCACGCCTTCAGGCAGGTGCGAATCGTGGCTCGCCATCAGGTCGAGCACAGTCGCATCGTTCCGGACGAAACGGCCGGTGAGGATCTGCCACCGTGCCAGCGCGCTGCGGTCCAGGTGATCCACGAGGCGGGGCTGGGCGTAGAAGGCCGCATCGTCTTCGTGCGGTCGGGCATAGGGCTCGACGAGCCCTGCGAGAGAGGCCAGTTCGGCTTGGCGCTGGATGCCGTGTTTCAGCGCGGCGAGCAAGCCGATCCAGCCGACGCCGGGTGCCTCGTCACGGTTGAGCACCCAGGCATGCAATGTCCCCGTCGGGTTGGTGATCGCACAACGTGCCGTCCCGCCAGCGCCGAGTTTTTTCAGCTGCGCGGCGAAGTTTGCGGGTAGATCGCTCTCGAGGGGATCGACACTGGCGAAAAAATACCGGTCGGTATGTGTGGCCAGCGCACTCGTCCACTCGAGCGCCAGTTCCAGGTCGAGGCTCAGCTGCTGTCCCGCGCCAGGTAATTCTCGATTTCGCTGAACGTCGAGGTGACGTCGAAAGTGAGGATCGGTGCGCCGAGCCGGCGGCCGATGTGGGTGGCTGAGAAGATGCCGCGGATGCGCATCCGGCCGGTGAGCGGGTCGCGCTCGCCGACCAGTGCGTGCTGGCGTTTGAGCGCCTGCAGGGTGTCGACCACGTCGCTGACTTTGGCGCGCAGCACTTCGTCGAACATGATCAGATCCATGTCCTCCCGCGGGCACATCAGATCCTTGACCAGCAGGTCACCGAACTTGCCCCCCATCTTCTGCACCATCTGCACCGGGCGTTCGCCGGTCGTGTCGCGTGCCGTGATCACGCCGAGCACCTCGTCGTCGCGATTGACCACCAGCAGCAGGCGCACGCCGCGCGAGATCATCGTCTGCGTCGCCACATTGAGCGGCGCGTCCGGACCGATCGTCGCCGCCGAGACCTGCTTCAGATCGGTCATCACGGAGAGCGCCGGCGAGTCGGCGCGCACCGGCGAGAAGGTGCTGGGCTCCCAGAAACCGGTACCCGGCGGCGCCTTGATCGTTGGCAACGGGTGATGGGCGGGTTCTGGTTTTTCGATCTTGCTCATTGTTGGCTTTCCTCCTTTGACGAGCGATGTCCCCGATCTTTCCTCAAGCGCCGGAGCCGGCTGCGGCGCGCTTCAGACGGTCGATCAGCGCCGGCCAGGGCGGGCGCTGCACGATGATCAGATCGGCACCCGCGGCATCCAGCCTGCGTAACGTAGCATACAACGCGCGGGCGAATTCCTTCGCGGTCTTTGGTGCCACCTCCCAGGCGACGATCAGCGGATGCTCGAGCGGCGCCGGATAGGGCGCCAGCACGGCGATCTTTTCTCCTTTGCCAAGCGCGGCGCGCACCGCGACCGCGACAGTGTCGTCCGGTACGAGCAGCAGCGGCGTGCGCGGCGCATAGTGCGCCAGATGCGCGCCAGGCGTCTTCACCGAATGGGCATTGCCCCTTTCTTCGGGCAGGCGACCGAGGAACAGGCCGAGATCGGTCGCGCTGATCATGCCTGGGCGCAGAATCACCGTGCGCTCACCCGACATGTCGACAATCGTCGATTCGATGCCGACGTCGCAAGGTCCGCCGTCGAGCACCAGCGCCACTGCCGCGCCGAGATCGTCTTTCACGTGCTGGGCCGTCGTCGGGCTGATGCGCCCGAACTTGTTCGCCGACGGTGCCGCGATGCCGCCGCCGAAAGCGCGCAGCAGGGCAAGTGCCAGCGGATGGTTCGGCACGCGTAAGCCTACCGTGTCCTGTCCGCCGGTGACACAATCCGGCACGTCCGGATGGCGCTTGAGGATCAGCGTGAGCGGTCCGGGCCAGAATTTTTCCGCGACGGCGCGCGCCGCCGGCGAGATGTCGCGCGCCCAGGCGTCGAGGTGCGTGGCATCCGGGATATGCACGATCAGCGGATGGTCGGCGGGGCGCCCCTTGACCGCGAAGATCTTCGCCACCGCAGCCGGGTTTCTCGCATCGGCGCCGAGGCCATAGACGGTCTCGGTCGGAAACGCCACCAGCTCGCCGGCGCGCAGCAGCTGCACCGCCCGCGCGATGTCCTCGCTCCACGGTGGCTGCCCGCTATTCATCGCGAATCCCGATCGCCTGCCGTGCCGCCAGCGCCGAGTTTCCTACCTGCGCCGCATCGTTGCCCAGCACGGTGAAATGGCCCATCTTGCGCCCAGGCCGCGGATGATGCTTGCCGTAGAGATGCAGCTTCAGGTTCGGTACCGTGAGCAGCTTGCTCCAGTCCGGCTCCTTGGCGTGGTGGGGATCGTCGAGATACCACAGGTCGCCAAGCAGGTTCACCATCGCAGCGGCCGAGTGGGCGCGCGGTTCCCCCAGCGGCAGGCCAGTGAGCGCGCGCACCTGCTGCTCGAACTGGTTCGTGACGCAGGCATCGAGGGTAAAGTGGCCCGAATTGTGCGGCCGCGGTGCCATTTCATTGACATAGAGCTGGCCACGCACGACGAAGAACTCGACGCCGAGCGTGCCGACGTAAGCCATCTTCTGCGCGATGCCCTCGGCGAGCTCCTCGGCGTTGCTGGCTAGGCACCCGGAGGTGCGCGCCGGCGCCAATGAGAGGTCGAGGATGCCCTTGCGGTGGCTGTTCTCGACGAGGGGAAAGCATTTCACCCGGCCGGCGGCATCGCGCGCCAGCACCACGGAAACCTCATAGTCGAGCTTCAGTTGTTGTTCCAGCACGCAGGGTTCGTGGCGGAAACTCGCCCAGGCGGCGATGGCTTCCTCGCGGCAGGCGACACGCGCCTGGCCCTTGCCGTCGTAGCCGAAGCGCGCCACCTTCAGGATGCCGGGAAACAGGCCGGCATTGGCGTGGCGCAGATCGTCCTCGCTCCTGATGTCGGCATAGGGCGCATGGGGAAAGCCATGACGTTGCAGGAATGCCTTCTCGGCGCTGCGGTTCTGGCAGATGCGCACCGCCTCGGCGGAAGGATGGACGACGATGTATTTCGCCAGCCAGGCGAGCGACTCGGCCGGCACGTTCTCGAATTCGGTGGTGACCGCCGCACACTGGCCGGCGAGGCGCTCCAGCGCATCGGTGTCATCAAAGGCGGCGACGATGTGCAGGTCGGCGATCCTGCCGGCGGGGCTGTGCGGATCGGGATCGAGCACGACGACGCGATAGCCCATCTCGTGGGCGGCGATCACGAAGAAGCGGCCGAGCTGTCCGCCGCCGAGTATGCCCAGCGTGGCGGGCGGCAGGATCACTGCGAAGGCTCCAGCCTCATCGCCAGCACCTTCTCGCGCAGGCGCGCGCGGAAGTCGGCGAGCTTCTCCGCCAGCGCCCGGCCGCGGGCATCGTCACCGGTGGCGAGGATCGCCACCGCAGTGAGCGCCGCGTTGGCTGCGCCGGCCTCGCCGATCGCAAACGTCGCCACCGGCACGCCTTTCGGCATCTGCACGATAGACAGCAGTGAATCCAGGCCATTCAGATGTTTCGAGGGTACCGGCACGCCGAGCACCGGCACGATGGTCTTCGCCGCCAGCATGCCCGGCAGGTGGGCGGCACCGCCGGCGCCGGCGATGATCGCCTTCAAGCCGCGCTGCTGCGCCGTCGCGGCGTAGTCGAACAGCAGATCGGGTGTGCGATGCGCCGAGACGACCTTGGCCTCGAAAGGCACGCCGAATTCTTCGAGCATCTGCGCGGCGGCCTGCATCACCGGCCAGTCGGAGTCCGAACCCATCACGATCCCGACGAGAGGCCGATCCATCATTTCAGCGTCCTTTCCGCAGCGGCGAGCGTGTTGGCGAGCAGCATCGTGATCGTCATCGGGCCGACGCCGCCCGGCACCGGCGTGATGAAGCCGGCGACTTCCTTCGCCGAATCGAAATCGACATCGCCGCACAGCTTGCCATCCGGCAGGCGGTTGATGCCGACGTCGATCACCGTCGCGCCTGGCTTGATCATCTCGCCGCCGATCATCTTCGCCCTGCCGACAGCGGCGACGAGAATGTCGGCGCGCTTGGTGTGGAAGGCGAGGTCGCGCGTGCGCGAATGGCAAAGAGTGACCGTGCAGTCCTGCTGCAGCAACAACATCGCCATCGGTTTGCCGACGATGTTGCTGCGCCCGACGATCACCGCCTCGGCGCCCTTCAATGGCACGTTGACCGACTCGAGCATCTTCATCACGCCATAGGGGGTGCAGGGGATGAAGCGCGGCAGGCCCAACATCAGTGCGCCGACGTTTTCGGCATGGAAGCCATCGACGTCCTTGGCCGGGTCGATCGCCTCGAGCACCGCTGCGGTATCGAACTGCTTCGGCAATGGTAATTGCACCAGGATGCCATGCACCGACGGATCGGCATTCAGCGCCGCGATCCTGCCGAGCACCACAGCCGGTTCGACATGGGCCGGAAAGGTCTCCTTGATCGAACGAAAACCCGCCTTCTCGCAGGCGGCGACTTTGTTCCTCACATACACCTGCGAGGCCGCATCCTCGCCGACCAGGATCACGGCGAGACATGGCGTGATGCCGTGCGTGGCCTTTAGTGCCGCTGCCTTCGCGGCGAGTTCCTGGCGCACCGCCTGCGCCAGCGCGTTGCCATCGATGATTTGGGCTGTCATACCACTGCCTCCTCTGCGGCTTGTTTCGCGGCGGCTCGTCCCGCCTCGAAAGCTTTGCGGTTGAGTTCGACCATTTCGGGTTTGCGGGCACGGAAGCGTGCGAGGATCGCCTCGAGCAGCACTTCGGCCGGGAAGGGCAGGTGATCGGCCATCGCGCCGAGCATCACCGTGTTGCCGAGCCTCACGTCGCCCAGCTCCAGCGCGATTCTCATCGCATCGAAGGCGTGCACCTGGTAGCCGCGCACGCGGATCTCGCCCACCGGATCGGCCGGATATTCATAAAGGCCCAGATCCACGACCGGTGGCACGAAATGCGCGGTATTGAGCAGCACCAGACCACCCGGTTTCAGGTAATGGCACCAGCGAAGTCCCTCGGCAGCCTCGAAGGCGACCAGCAGATCGGCCTGGCCCGGCATGATCTGCGGCGAGAGCACCTTCGGGCCAAAGCGCAGATGGGAGGAAACGACGCCGCCACGCTGCGCCATGCCGGCGACTTCGGTCTTCTTCACATCGTGGCCGAGCGCGAGCGCCGCCTGAGCGAGAATCTCGGTGGCGGTCATCACGCCCTGGCCGCCGATGCCAACGACGAGAATATTGGTGATGTTCGTTTCGCTCATGATCCCAGATTGTGGCTCTTTTGAATTTCGAGTGGGTTAAGCGGCATGGGGGGGTTAACCCAGATTGTCCATTAGACCGGGCAAACCGACAATAGCCATAGGCCAGCGTATCTCCCGATCCCCGCGTCAAGGGCTCGCGCAGCCGGTCTTCGCCCGCCCTTGACCCGC
>CAYZII010000072.1:0-8878 GCA_964478415.1 uncultured Methyloversatilis sp. | reverse complement strand
ATTATAGAGGGGGTAAACTTCATAAGATGGAATTATTTCTGCAACTGCTCGACATCGTTTTGCATCTGGACAGGCACCTCGCCATGATGGTGGCGGAGTACGGTGTCTGGATCTACGCGATCCTGTTCCTGATCGTCTTCTGTGAAACCGGCCTGGTCGTCACACCCTTTCTCCCTGGCGATTCCTTGCTGTTCGTCGCCGGGGCGCTGGCCGCCATTGGTGCCGACGCGGGTGGTTTGGACATCGGCGTGCTGATCGCAGTATTGCTGAGCGCTGCAGTCATTGGCGACAATATCAATTACGCGATCGGCCGTTGGGTGGGTGGCCGTATCTTGCGCTGGGGAGAGGGGTCGCGCTTCTTCAATCGCGCCGCTTATGAAAAAACTCACGCTTTCTATGAGCGTTACGGCCCGCTGACGATGACGATGGCACGGTTTGTGCCTTTGGTGCGCACTTTCGCACCGTTCGTCGCCGGTGTGGCACTGATGCGCTATCCGCGCTATTTCGCTTTCGATCTGCTCGGCGCCGTCCTCTGGGTATTCTCGCTGACGCTCGCCGGTTACTGGTTCGGCAACCTGCCGCTGGTGAAGAACAATCTCTCGCTGGTGATCGTCGGCATCATCGTGGCGTCGCTGACGCCCATGGCGATCGGCTGGTTGCGCGCGCGACTGGCTGCGGCCCGTCAATGAAGCGGCGCCATTTTCTGCCGGCACTTTCTTTCCTCGTTCTCGGCGGCTGCCTGTCCAGTCCCGGGCAGCTCGCCAAGACCGACATCGATCGCATCGCCGATCTGCATCGCCGCGAGGTGTTCGCCAGCCTCGGCCGGCTGGCCGACAAACTCTATCGGCGCAATCCGCGCGAATGGAAAAAAGGCGGTCATCCGAGCCGTGAGGCGGCTTTGGCCATGCTGATGGATCCGCAGCGCCTGGGCCGTTCGCCGGAGCCCGAAGGCCGGCGTGGCACGGTGCTGCTGCTCGCCGGCCTGCGTGAGGATTATCCGCACGACCGCGTCGCCGCGTTCATCGGCGGTCTGAACACGATGCTCTTCGACGCCTTCGATGGCAAGACCGAGTTTTTCATCCTCGACGATCTCGATGCACAGCGGCTTTACAATGCCGCCCGCAATGTCGAGATCGCGGCCTGGAAACTCGCTAATGCACGCCGCAGCCAGGCCGAGGGCGATTTGCCGGCGGGTACGCCGCTGTTGCTCTCGAACGAGATGGAGCCGATCCAGAACCTGAGCTTCGAGCGCGAATTCGGCCGCCTGATCGGCAGCCTCGATCTGCTGGCGCAAATCGTCGCCGACAAAACGAACCGCACGGTCGTCAAGGCCGTGCACAATTTTGCCACCGCCTTGTTTCTCCCCGTCAAATGAAACGTTATGTGATCCTCATCTCCGGCCGCGGCAGCAACATGCAGGCGCTGATCGAGGCCAATCTACCCGGCACCTGCGCTGCGGTGATCAGCAACCGGCCAGATGCCGCCGGATTGGCCTGGGCGTCTGCCCGCGGTATTCCGACACAGGTGATCGACCACCGTCTATACCTTAGCCGCGAAGCTTTCGATGCCCGGCTCGCCGACGCGATCGATCAGGTGGGCGGAGAACTGGTGTTGTTGGCCGGTTTCATGCGTATCCTGAGCGAAGGTTTCGTACGCCGCTTCTCCGGTCGCCTGGTCAATATCCACCCATCATTGCTACCGGCATTCCCCGGGCTGCACACCCACGCGGCGGCCTTTGCCGCCGGTGTGCGTGTGCACGGTTGCACGGTGCATTTCGTGACTCCGGCGCTCGACTGCGGACCCATCATCATCCAGGCGGCCGTGCCGGTGCTGCCGAACGACAGCGCGGAGAGCCTCGCGGCGCGCGTCTTGCGCCAGGAGCACATCGTCTATCCGCAGGCGGCGCGCGCCCTGCTCGAAGGCCGTTGCCGGCTGGAGGGAGAGCGTGTCGTCTGGCAGAACGATGACACACCATCGCATCTTGCGTTGCGGGTGCCGGCGCTCTGAGGCGATGTTGCCGTTCTGGCTGGCGCTGGCCGCCTCGCTGCTGCTTCATGCCGGCGTATTGCTGGCCCCGGGTTGGCTCTTGCCGAGCATCGAAGAGCCGTTGCGTCTTGATGCGTCTCTGGTAGCGGTTTCACCGCCTGTGTCCGAAGTGCCCAAGGCAGCGCCAGCTGCGGCGAAAAAACGGCCTACCCCGCGCAGAGCATCCTCACCGCCCAAAGCGGTTCAAACGCCCGACAAGGCAGCGGACATCTCCGCTGCCGCGGCCGAAGCGAGCGACACGTCCTCGGTCTCTGCGCTGCCGGAAAGCCTTCCGGATGACGCAGAAACCATACTCCCGGCCACCAGCGCGTCTGCAGCTGCCGAAGATGCCGTCTCGCCAGCGCAGAGTTTCGTCTCGCGCTGGCCACGGCGTGGGCGCATCCTCTATCAGGTGACGCGGGGTCAGCAAGGATTCATCATTGGCCAAACTGAGCAGCGCTGGGAGTGGAACGATGCCTACTACGAGTTGCAGACGGTTGCCGAGACCACCGGTCTCGTGGCGTTGTTTCGTCCGGCGAAAGTGATCCAGACGAGCCGTGGGGTTTTCGATGCCTATGGCGTGCGGCCTCAGGAGTTCGTGATCGAACGGGAGGGGCGGGACAGCGAATCCCTGCGCTTCGCGCCGGACGATGGGAAGATCGTGTTTCCCCGCGGTGACAGCGTACCTTTTGTGGCCGGGACACAGGACCTCCTTTCAGTGTTCTTCCATCTGGCCAGCCTGCCGCTGGACGCGCCGGAGTACTTCGTCAATATTGCGACGGTGCGCAAGCTGGCGGGCTACCATGTGACAGTGGATGCACCGAGCCAGCTCGATACGACGCTGGGGATGCGCACGGTGCAGCGTCTTGCCGTGCTGGGCCGGCCAGGTGAGGACGTGACCGAATTCTGGCTGGATACGGAAACGCGCCTGCCATTGAAAATCCGCTACCGGGACCGCAAAGGCGATGTCTTCGAACAGATCGTCCTCGAAATCGAAACCGACGACACCCAGAATTTACCGCGATGAAAACGCTTTCCAGCCATCTGATCGAGCAGACGGTTGCCGCCGTAAGCGATTTGCTGCAGTTCCAAAAGCCGGCCGATGCCGTGCTGTCGGCCTTCTTCCGTGCTCGCCATTGCGGGCAGTCCGAGCGCGCCTTCATCGCCGAGACCGCCTATGCGCTGTTGCGCCGCAAGCGTTCGCTCGCTGCCTGGATCGGTGAGGACGCCGATGCGCGTCAGCTTACACTGGCTACGCTGGTGCGTCATCGCGGCATCAGCCTGCGTATGCTCGAGGCGGTGCTGCCGAAGCGGGAGACCGATTGGCTTGCCGCGTTGAAGGCGCGGCCGGAACCCGCGTTCTCCTTTGGTGAGCGGCTCGATCTCCCCGACTGGCTCATCGAGCGGTTGCGCGCGCAGATGCCAGATGAGGCGCTGACTGCGCTTGCGAATGCCTTGAACCAGCCGGCACCGCTGGATCTGCGCGTCAACATCCTCAAAGCGCGACGCGACGAGGTGCTGACGCAGCTGGACGCGGAAGGCATCCGGGCGAGACCCTGTCCTTTCGCGCCAGGCGGCATCCGACTGGCAGGCAAACCGGCATTGGCGAAACATCCACTGTTCCTCGCCGGGGCGTTCGATGTGCAGGACGAGGGTAGCCAGTTGCTTGGCCATCTCGTCGCCCCGAAGCGCGGCGAGATGGTGGTCGATTTCTGTGCCGGCGCTGGCGGCAAGACCCTGCAGCTCGGCGCGCTGATGCGTTCGACCGGCAGGCTTTATGCCTTCGATGTCTCGGCCGCGCGCCTGGCCAAGCTCAAACCGCGTCTGGCGCGCTCGGGTCTCACGAATGTTCATCCCATCGTCATCAGTGGCGAGAACGACGTGCACATCAAGCGGCTCGCCGGCAAGTGTGACCGCGTGCTGGTCGATGCGCCCTGCTCGGGGCTGGGCACGCTGCGGCGCAACCCCGATCTGAAATGGCGCCAGACTCCACAGGACATCGCCGAGCTGACCATCAAGCAGGCCGCGATCCTGGCAGCCGCCGCGAAGCTCGTCAAACCCGGTGGCCGTCTCGTCTATGCCACCTGCAGCCTGCTGGCGGAGGAGAATGGCGCGATCGTGGACGCCTTTCTTGCCTTGCAGCCGTCCTTTGCCCGTCGCAATGCAGCGGAGATCTTGGCCGCCCAGGGCATCGCCATCGATTTGCCGGGCGAGGATCTGCAGTTGCTGCCGCACATTCACCATACCGATGGCTTCTATGCAGCCGTGCTGGAGCGCAGCCCATGATGCGCGTCTGGCTGCTGAGCGCCGTGCTGTGGCTGGCACCGCCCGCCGCTGCGGTCGAGGTGCCGGCGCAGGGGCGCATCGAAGTGCTGTTCTCACCCTGGGACGATGCCGAAGGCGCAGTGTTGCGCGCGCTGGCCGAAGCCCAGCAGAGTGTGCATCTGCAGATGTTCCTGCTCTCCAGCCGCAGCATCGCCAATGCGTTGATCGCCGCCCATGCACGGGGCGTTCAGGTAATGGTGCTCGCCGACCGTGAGATGGTCGTGAAAGGTGAAAACACCCTCGTGCCAAAACTGGCCGCCGCCGGCGTCGACGTGCGGCTGGAAACCCGCTATGCGGCCGCCCACAATAAAATTTTGCTCATCGACATCGACGGGCCTCATCCCGTGGTCATCACAGGCAGCTACAACTTCACCTGGTCGGCACAGGCGCGCAATGCGGAGAACCTGTTGATCCTGTGCGACAATCCACCGTTGGCGCGCGTCTATTTCGCCAACTGGCAGCGTCATTATGCCGATGCCATACCATTCGAGGAGGCGGTACCGCGATGAGTGCTGCGACGCATCCTTTCGGCCAGCTTTTGACGGATCTCTGGGACGATCTGCAAAGCCCGGACGTGATCTGGCAGCTGGCGGTGCTGGCCGGTTGTTTCGTCCTCGCCCGGCTCATCGATCGCTGGGTCAGCGTGCGTTTCCTTCGCAAGGAAGCGACGGAGAGTGTTGCCCGGCGCTTCGGGCGCCGCGGCATCGAGCGCATTGCCCTGCCGGCGCTGATGCTGCTCGGCGTGCTCGCCGCGCGCCCGCTGCTCGCCCAATGGCATCACGTGAACCTCCTGCACGTGGCGGTGCCGTTGTTGACCTCCCTGGTCGTGATTCGCGCCGTGATCTTCGTGCTGCGTCAGACGTTTTCCGCAACCGTGCCGTGGTGGGTGCCTTTCGAGCGCGGCTTTGCTTTCCTGGTCTGGGCGATCGTCGCCTTGCACATTCTGGGTTTGAGCCACGCGCTGATCGAATTGCTGGAGAGCGTCAGTTTCAGCTTCGGCCGCACGCGGCTCGATCTGTGGCTGATCCTGCAAGGCCTGGTCGCGGTATTGGTTACGCTGCTCGTCGCGCTTTGGCTGGGCAATCTGGTCGAGGCGCGGCTGATGGAGACACAACAGCTCGACGACAATCTGCGCCTGGCGTTCTCGCGCTTGGCCAAGGCCTTGCTCGCGCTGCTCGCGGTGCTGATCGCGCTGCCGGCGGTGGGCATCGATCTCACCGCTCTGTCGGTGTTCGGGGGCGCGCTGGGCGTGGGCTTGGGCTTCGGCATGCAGAAAATCGCCGCGAACTATGTCTCTGGCTTCATCATCCTGCTCGACCGTTCGATCAAGCTCGGCAACCTGATCGAAGTCGGTGGCCAACGGGGCGTCGTCACGAGCATCACGACACGCTATACGGTGCTCAGAGGCATGACCGGTATCGAGACGATCGTGCCCAACGAGATGCTCGTCAGCTCCGTGATCACTAACGAAACCTTCAGCGATCCGAAGGTGCGCATCGCCACTCAGGTGCAGGTGGCGTACGGCAGCGATCTGGAACGCGCTTTGAACATTCTCGTCGCGGTCGCGCAAGCCCAACCGCGCGTGCTCGCGGATCCGCCGCCGAAAGCCTTCGTCGTGCGCTTCGCCGATTCCGGCATCGATCTCGAACTCGGCTTCTGGATCGCCGATCCCGCCGAAGGAACGCTACAGATCAAGTCCGATATCCATCTGGCCATCTGGCAGGCGTTTCGCGAGGCAGGTATCGCGATTCCCTTCCCGCAGCGCGAAGTACGCCTGTTGCAGTGAAATTCTGCGCTGGCAGAGCGGCACTGCAGGTGTTCACTCCGGCACGCAGATCTCGCCGCGCAGCGCGGCCTGTAGAGTGCGCAGCGTGAGCAGCAGCAACACCAGGCTCAGCACGATCAGCAGCAGCCAAGAGAGGGCGATGAAGAAGCCACCACTGCGTTCAGCCATGATCAGAGTCGCGATCGTGATCGCGGCAAGCGGAAACGAATAGGCCCAGGTGGAGAGGAAAAACGGCAGACGGAAAAAACGTAGCGCGTTCGAAGCGAGCAACAATGTCAAAAACAGCGCGACGTTGTAAAGGATCAGTGCGAAAGCGTCGATCTGCCCGCCGTTGAGCTTCAGCCAGGCGATGAAACCCACGGCCGGCGGGGCGATCAGGATGAACAGCGTCGGGGTGAGCCGTTCCGGCAGCGGTTCATGGAAGAACAGGCGGTACATCACGATCGTCAGCAGCACGATCCAGAACATGATGCCGATGCTGAAGAAGAACCACGAAACCGTTGCGGGTGCGAAATTCACCCCGACCACCGGTACGATGACATTGCCGACGATCGGGATGAACCAGGCGGGATTAAGGTGCTTGATCTCATAACGCGTATGGTGGATCCAGCTGCTCATCACGATCAGCGTGAAGGTAAGGTGCAGGGCGCTGCCAACGCTCCAGAGGATGATTGCGAATCCCGCTAGCGTTTCCGCGAAGGCGATTGCCAGCAGCAGCAGCGAGATCGAGATGGTCGGGAAAAAATTGAGGCGGATCGGGTGGGCGTATTCTTTTTTCACGGCCTGCCAATGGGTAACGGCCTTGGCCAGGTAACCCAGCCCGACCACCACGAACAGCAAGAGTGCCCACCATTGCAAGAAGAGGCCGATCCCCGAGGGCAGGCCTAGGACATGGTTGGCTTTCTTCCACGCGATGGCCAGCCCGCTGCTACCCATCACCGTGGCGAACAGCGGAACCGGATAATGCGCGAGACGAGAAAGTGGTGTGGAAGAGGGTTGCGCAGTGTTGGGGGAAGACATCTTCGGTTTTCCTTTCTTGCCGTGCTGATGAAACTGCCTTGGAATCTTTTCCCGGCCGTGTAACCAAGGGAAAAGAATTATATTAGCGTTGGCTTAAGCACATTGCGTTCCATTGGGAATCGAGTCGAAACAATAGGTTAGAACTCGATTACTGCCAGATGTGGCATAATCTGAGCGCTGATCTGCTGCCACTCTGTCACACACGATGACATTACATCCGCTCGCCGAATTGATTTCCTATCTCGATACGCTTCCTGAGCCGCACATTCTCTGCGACCGCGATTACCGTATTCTTGCAGCGAACAAGGCGTATCGGCGGGAATATGGCCATGGCCTCGCGGTCGTCGGCCAGACCTGTTATGCAGTCTCGCATCATTATCGCGCGCCATGCGACAGGGCAGGGGAGACCTGCCCTATGCGGCAAAGCCTGTCTTCCGGACAACGCGAGCGGGTATTGCATTTGCACCATACCCCGGCCGGCGAGGCCTATGTGAACATCGAGCTTTCGCCGGTGAGAGATGCGAACGGCGAAATTGCCTATTTCGTCGAAAAGATGGAGGCGGTGGGAGATACGCACGGGCTGCACGAGTCTCGGGCGCTGGTCGGGCGTGCACCGGCTTTCCGTCGTATGCTGGAGCTGGTTGCGCGCGTCGCGCCTTCCGATGCAACGGTGATGCTGCTGGGGGAGTCCGGTACCGGCAAGGAGCTCGTGGCGAAGGCGATCCACGATGCCAGCCGCCGTGTTTCCCGACCCTTCGTTGCGGTCGACTGCTCAGGACTGACCGAAACCTTGTTCGAAAGCGAATTGTTCGGTCATGAGAAAGGCGCTTTCACCGGGGCAGCGTCGCGGCGCATCGGTCTGGTGGAGGCAGCCTCTGGTGGAACGCTGTTTCTCGACGAGCTGGGCGATATTCCGCTCGGCATGCAGGTGAAGCTGCTGCGGCTGCTGGAAACCGGCACTTTTCGTCGTGTCGGCGCGAGTGAATTCCTGAAGGCGGACATCCGGCTGATTTCCGCGACCCACCGCAATCTGCGCACGATGGTGGAGGAAGGCCGATTCCGTCAGGATCTCTATTACCGGCTGAATACCTTTCCGATCCATCTGCCTGCGCTGCGGGAGCGCATCGAAGACATCCCGCTGCTCGCCGAAACCCTGCTGGAGCGCGTCGCACCAGGCCGCGGCCTGAAGCTGTCCGATGCGGCGCTCGCGTGCCTGATGGCCTATGACTATCCGGGCAACGTGCGCGAGCTGCGCAATGTCCTCGAACGCGCGACCCTGCTCTGTGATGGCAACCTGATCCTGCCCGAGCACTTGCCGCAGGAGGTGATTCAGGCGGGCGAACCGATCCCGCTCGCCATTCCTTCGGCTGCCAGCCGCAAAACCCTGGAGGCCATCGAGGATGAGGCGTTACGGCGGCGTCTGGCGACGCATCGCGGCGATAGGAAATCCCTTGCCGCTGAACTGGGCATTAGCGAACGGACGCTTTATCGCCGCCTGCGCAAACTCCGCGAACGGTTTGACAGTATGTCATGACATGGCAGCCAGGTCTGTCAAAATGGCACTGTTCGCCCTTCAGCTTTTGCCTTTTCGAGCCTTTGAAAATGCATAACATGCTGATATAAAATAAAAATGTTCAAGTCTGTAGATCTGGCATGCCTTTTGTTATATGTTGACACGAAGCGGTGCATTGCTTCGGGTGCCGGTAAGTTAGAGTGCCAAGT
>CAYZII010000071.1:0-9029 GCA_964478415.1 uncultured Methyloversatilis sp. | reverse complement strand
AGCATGCCGCGCTTGAGGCCTGGATCCTCGGGGTGGGATGACAGGACGAAGCCGAGACTGGTGACGAACTGGATCATACGGGTGTTTTCGGCCAGGAAGTCGCCGTTCATGTATTTGAGGCCGCGCGAGCGCGCCGTCTCAATCAGCACACCCATCAACCGACGGGCGAGCCCCTTGCCTTGCCAGTCGTCGGCGACGACGATCGCGAATTCACAGGATTCGCCATCCGGGTTCGTCGCGTAACGCGCGACGCCGATTTCGGTTTCCTTGCCGTCAATTTGCGTGATGGCGACGAAGGCCATTTCGCGGTCGTAGTCGATCTGGGTCAGGCGCACGAGCTGCTGTGGCGAGAGCTCCTTCAACGTGTTCATGAAACGGTAATACTTGGTCTGTGGCGACAGATTGCGTACGAATTCCTGTTCCATCGCCGCATCTTCGGGGCGGATCGGGCGGATTGTCACCAGCTGACCCTCCTGCGTCTGATATTCGGTGATCAGATGCGACGGGTAGGGGTGGATCGCCATGTGATCATAGCGTCCCGCCGTCAAAGGCAGATCCTCGACGCAGATACGTGCATCGACGGCCACTGCGCCGTATTCATCGACGATCAGCGGGTTGATGTCGATCTCGGTGATCCACGGCAGCTCGCAGACCATTTCGGAGACTCGTAGCAGCACGGCTTCGAGCGCCTCCAGGTTGACCGCCGGCATGTTGCGGTAAGGACCAAGTCGGGCGGCGATGCGCGTCGAGGCGAGCATGTCGTCGACGAGGAATTTGTTCAGTGGTGGCAGCGCGACGGCGCGCTGGGCACACAGCGCGTCGGTGCGGATATCGCTGTCCGGCGTGCCGAAGACGATCACCGGACCGAAAATCTGGTCGCGCATCATGCCGACGACGAGCTCGCGGCCATGGGTCTTCTGGATCATCGGTTCGATCGCGATGCCGTGGATGATCGCATCGGGACGATGCTTTTTCACTTCCTCGACGATTTCGTTATACGCATCGCGCACCGCGGCAAGACTGTGCAGGTTCAGGCGCACGCCGCCGGAATCGCTCTTGCTCGAAATCTGCGGTGAATCGACTTTCATCACCACCGGCAGGCCGATTTCTTCGGCCAGCACCATCGCCTCCGAGGGCGAACGCGCGACAACGGTCTGTGCGATCGGAATGCGAAAAGCTGCCAACAGCGCCTTCGATTCCATTTCATTCAGCACCTTGCGTCCTTCGGCGAGCGCGGTCTCGATCACCAGCCGTGCCGATTCGAGACGTGGTGCGACGTGATCGGCGATCGAGGCGGGGGCCTGCATCAACAACTGCTGGTTGCGGTAATAGTTCGAGATGTGAGAGAACAGGTCGACGGCGGGCTCCGGCGTATGGAACGTCGGGATGCCTGCCCCCCTGAGCAGCATGCGCCCTTCGAATACCTGTTCGCCCCCCATCCAGCAGGTGACGACCGGTTTGGCGGAAGCCTTCGAGGCTTCGATCAGCGTCCGCGCCGATTGGGTGGGGTCGGTCATCGCCTGGGGTGTGAGGATCACCAGCAGGCCATCGACGTTGTCGTCGGCGAGGCAGATCTCGATCGCAGCGGCATAGCGTTCCGGCGTCGCATCGCCGACAAGATCGATCGGATTACCTTTCGACCAGGTCGGGGGCAGCACGGCATCGAGCTTGGCGCGTGTCGCCGGGCTCATCTCGGCGAGAGGAATGCCGATGTCGGCGGCGTGGTCGGCGGCCATCACCCCCGGCCCGCCGCCGTTGGTGACGATCATCAGCCGGTTGCCGCGCGGGCTGAAATGGGAGGAGAGCGCCTGGGCGGCCGCAAACATCTGGCCGATCTTGTCGAGACGCACGACACCGGCGCGGCGCACGGCGGCATCGAAGACATCATCCGCGCCGACCAGTGCGCCGGTGTGTGACAGCGCCGCCTGTCTGCCCGCCGGGTGGCGCCCGGCCTTGATCAGCAGGACAGGCTTGGCGCGCGCCGCAGCGCGCAGCGCACTCATGAAGCGGCGCGCGTTCTTGATGCCCTCGATGTAAAGCAGGATGCTCTCGGTACGGGGGTCGGCCACCATGTAGTCGAGCACTTCGCCGAAATCGATGTCGCTTTCCGCACCCAGCGAAACGACGTTCGAAAAGCCCATCTTGTTCGACAGTGCCCAGTCGAGGATCGCGGTGCACAGCGCGCCGGACTGGGAGATCAGACCGACCGTGCCGGGATGAGCGCTCTCATTGGCGAAAGTGGCGTTGAGCCGGCTTCCCGGGCGCATGATGCCCAGGCAGTTCGGTCCCAGCAGACGCAGGTGATGACGGTGGGCGGATTCGAGCGTCGCACGCAGCAGGCTAGCGCCGCGTGTTCCCATCTCGGCAAAGCCCCCGGAGATGATGATCGCATGTCTGGCGCCGGCGCGCCCGCTGGCTTCGACGATCGCCGGCACGGTCTCGGCCTTGGTGCAGATCACCACCAGATCGAGACGCTGGGGGATGCTTTCGACCGAATCGTAGGACTTCTGGCCATAGACGGTCTGATGGCGCGGATTGACGTAATAGAGCTTGCCGGCATAGCCACCGTCGATGATGTTGCGCACAAGGATGGAGCCGATCGATCCCGGGGTTTCCGAGGCGCCGACGATGGCGATGGATTTCGGCTCGAACAAAGGCGTCAGATAGTGTTTTTCGACGTTCATGGACGTTAGACTTGTGGTCTGATCATGGGAAAGGCGCAGTTATGCTGCAGCGCAGCAGAATACCACCAAGCCCAAACACCGATGCAAGAAAAACATGACGTTCGTCCCGGCCAATCACTCGAATTGTTGAAGGAACTCCACATCCTGACGCGCGATGGCCGGCTCAATCAGGACAGCCGGCGCAAGCTCAAGCAGGTCAATCACCTGATCGGTTTCATCGCGCCGTTGATCGGGGAATTGCGGGAAAAACAACCTCAGGTCAATCTAGTCGATTTCGGCGCTGGCAAATCCTACCTCGGTTTCCTGCTCTACGATGCGTTTTTCAAACAGGCGCAGGGAACTGCGCTGGTGCATGGCATCGAGGCGCGTGCCGAGCTGGTCGAGAAATCGCGCCGACTCGCCGAGCGCCTGGGATTCTGGGGCATGCGCTTCCATGCCCTCGATGCCGCATGCGCAGCTGCCTGCCCGGAGCTGCCAGCGCGCATCGACATCGTCACCGCGCTGCACGCCTGCGATACCGCTACCGACGATGCGATCTGCTTCGCCCTGGAAAGGCGGGCGGCCTTCATCGTGCTCATGCCATGCTGTCAGGCCGAGGTGGCCGCACTGCTGAGAAAGCACAAGAGCCGTGCGCTCGCCAATCCGCTTGCCGAATTGTGGCGCCAGCCGCTGCATACGCGCGAATTCGGCAGTCTGGTCACCAATGTGCTGCGTTGCCTTCAGCTCGAAGCGCATGGCTATCGCGTCAGCGTCACCGAACTGGTCGGCTGGGAACACTCGTTGAAGAACGAGCTGATCATCGCGCGCCGTACCGGGGAGCAGGCGCGTCACCGCGGCGCACGACTGAAAGAGATTCTCGCCTTACTCGGTCTCGAAGCGGAATTGCGTGAGCGTTTCTTTCTGCCGCGATGAATCGAGCTGCCCGGCAATGATCGATCAGAACCCGCCTGCCGCACCCTCGCCCTGGATCGTGCGTTTCGCGCCCTTGATTCCTGAAGGCGGTGAGGTGCTCGATCTCGCCTGTGGCTACGGGCGGCATGCGCGCTGGCTGGCCGCGATGGGTTATCGCGTCGAGGCGGTTGACCGTGATCAGGATGCGCTCGCCACGCTGGTTGGCCTGGAGAATGTGACGACCCGTCTAGCAGATCTGGAAAACGGCCCGTGGCCCTATTACAGCCGCGTCTTCGATGGCATCGTGGTCAGCCGCTATCTGTGGCGCCCGCTGATGCCACAGATCTTCAACTGCCTTGCCGAGGGTGGTGTGCTGATTTATGAAACTTTCATGGAAGGCCAGCAGCTGCATGGCAAGCCGGCCAATCCCGCGCATCTGCTGCGCCCGGGGGAATTGCTCGAGCTGGTCGGCAAGCGCTTCACGGTGATCGCCTTCGAGCAGGGCGAAATCGTCGGCCCGCAGGTGATCCAGCGCATCTGTGTGCGCCGCGGTCGGCCGCTCAGGCTGCCAGAATGCGTTCCGCCAGGCGCTTGATGCTTTTCGGCGAGAGGTCATCGGTTTCGAATAACGGCGCGTCGCGGTAGCGGAAGTTTTTCTGCTGTGAGCGTTCGTAGAGCGGATCGTAGTGCTGCGCCAGCAGCTCTTCGACCAGGGTGCGGAAGGCGCCGGCTTGGATCAATCCGTGCCAGCGTTGCAGTGTCTCGTGGCTGTGCAGACCACGCAGATGCTCAAGCTGCTGGAAGAGCCAGACCGGTCGGGCGAGGAAATAGTCATAGTCGCGCAGCAGAAAATCGGTTCTCGCGGCACGGCACGCCGCGATGCGCAGGCAGGGCGCGGCCCGCATCGCCATGATCAGCGCATCGGGCAGTTGCAGCTTGCCGATGCGACGACTCTCGGCTTCGACGTACACCGGTTTGGCCGGATCGAAGGCGGCGAGCGCCTGAAACAGCCGCGATTCGAACATCTTCTGCGCCGGCTGCGGGGTATCGGGCAGCATGCCCAGAACCGAGCCCTTATGTGCGGCTAGTGCTTCGAGATGCAGGATCTGCGCGCCGAGCTCGGCTAGCGCTTCGAGGAGACGACTTTTCGCGCTGCCGGTCGGGCCGGCGATGACTCTGAAGGAGAACCTGGTGGGCAGGGTGGCGAGCTCAGCGACGACGTGACGACGCCAGGTCTTGTAGCCGCCTTCGAGCCGATGGGCGTCCCAGCCGATCTCGCGCAGGATGTGCGCGAAGGCGCCGGAGCGCTGACCACCGCGCCAGCAATAGACGAGCGGCCGCCATTTTTTTGGCTTGTTTAGAAACAGCGTCTCGATGTGGCTGGCGATGTTGCGCGCGACCAGCACCGCACCGATCTTGCGTGCTTCGAACGGTGAGACCTGCTTGTAGAGCGAGCCGACCCGCGCGCGTTCTTCGTTCGAGAGCACCGGGCAGTTGATCGCGCCAGGGATGTGGTCTTCAGCGAATTCGGCTGGCGAGCGGGCATCGATCAGCGTCTCGAACTCGCCAAGCTGTGATAACTTCGCCAGACCTTTTGGAAATTTATCGCTCATCGTCCCATGAACGAGATCAGACTGACAGCATTTTCCCACGGTGGCGGCTGTGGCTGCAAAATCGCTCCCGCGGTGCTTTCGCGCCTGCTCTCCGAAACGCCGCTCGGACCCTTGCCGCCCGATCTGCTCGTGGGCTTGGAGACCGGCGACGACGCCGCGGTGTATCGCGTAAACGCCGAGCAGGCGGTGGTGGCCACCACCGACTTCTTTATGCCGATCGTCGATGATCCCTTCGATTTCGGCCGCATCGCCGCAGCCAACGCTTTGTCTGACGTCTATGCGATGGGCGGCAAGCCGCTCTTCGCGCTGGCGGTGGTCGGCATGCCGCTCGATAAATTGCCGGAAGAGGCGATTCGCCGCATCTTCGCCGGCGGAGCCGCGATCTGCGCGGCTGCCGGGATTCCGGTCGCCGGTGGCCATTCGATCGATGCCCCGGAGCCGATCTACGGTCTGGTGGCGATCGGACTGGTGCATCCGCAGCGGCTCAAACGCAATGTCGGCGCCCAGCCGGGCGACGTGTTGATCCTCGGCAAGCCTTTGGGCATCGGCATCCTGTCGGCGGCGCTGAAGAAAGGCATACTCTCCGAAGACGGCTATGCCGAAATGCTGCGCTGGACGACGCAACTCAATATTGCCGGTCTGCGTCTGGCCGAGATGCCCGGCGTCCATGCGATCACCGATGTCACCGGCTTTGGCCTTGCCGGCCATTTGCTGGAGATCTGCCGCGGCTCGGGGGTGGCTGCGTCGGTCGAGTTCAGTCGGCTGCCGCTGATCGAGGAAGCGCTGCGCCATGTCCAGGCCAGCGTATTCACCGGGGCTTCGGCGCGCAACTGGGCGAGCTATGGCGCCGAGGTCACTCTGCCGGACGGCTCCCCGGAATGGCAGCAGAAGCTCCTCAGCGATCCGCAGACCAGCGGCGGACTGCTCGTCGCCTGTGCGCCGGAGAGCGTCCCGGACGTGCTGGCAGCGTTTGCCGCGAGTGGCTGCGAGCGTGCCGCGGTGATCGGACGGTTCGAGCCGGGGGTAGCGCGCGTCACGGTCGTTTGAGCAGCGGCTGCAACGCCCGCCAGATGTGTTCGAGGATCGCCGGCTGAGCCGCGGCAGCCGGGTGCAGCCGGTCTGCCTGGAAGGCGGCATCGTCGAACGCGATCGGTTCGAGCAGAAAAGGCACAAGCGCCGTCTTCTCTTGTTTTGCGATCGTGGCGAAGAGCGCGCTGAATTCGCGTGTGTATTCCGGTCCATAGTTCGGCGGCAGGCGCATGCCAACGAGCAGCACGCGCGCGCCTGCGCCTTTGGCCTGTCGCACCATTGCCGTCAGGTTCTCGCGCATTTGCGAAAGCGGCAGTCCGCGCAGACCATCGTTGGCACCCAACGCGAGAATCACGATGCGTGGTCGCTCGCGCTCGAGCAGTGCCGGCAGACGGCTTTTCCCTCCGGCCGTCGTCTCGCCGCTGATGCTGGCATTGACCACCTGCCATTGCGTGCCTTGGCCGCTGAGCCGTCCTTGCAGCAAGGCCGGCCAGCTTTGTTCGCTGGCCATCCCGTAGCCGGCCGAGAGACTGTCGCCGAAGACGAGGATTTTTTCCGCAGCGTGGGTGGAGCCGATCAGCAGGCAGGCGAACAATGCGAGAATCCGGAGCATGAGCATAGTGTTGGCAGTGGAAAATCTTGGCAAGGATGTCGTCAGTGGCGAGTCTACCCTGACCATTCTCGACGGCATCGGTTTCACGGTGGAGGCTGGCGAATCGCTGGCGATTCTCGGTCCTTCCGGCTCGGGCAAATCGACGCTGCTGGGCTTGCTGGCCGGCCTGGATCTGCCGACGCGCGGTCGGGTTCTGCTTGCCGGTCAGGATCTTGCCGCGCTCGACGAGGATGGCCGCGCTGCCCTGCGGGGCCGCCTGCTCGGTTTCGTTTTCCAGTCGTTCCAGTTGCTGCCGGCGCTCACCGCGTTGGAAAACGTGATGCTGCCCCTGGAACTGCTCGGCCTGCCCGATCCGCGCGGCAATGCCGAAACGATGCTTGCGCGCGTCGGCCTCGCCGACCGGCTGAACCACTATCCGAAACACCTCTCGGGTGGCGAACAGCAGCGTGTGGCGCTCGCGCGCGCCTTCGCGGTGCATCCACGCCTGCTGCTTGCCGACGAGCCGACGGGCAATCTCGATGCAGCGACCGGCCAGCAGGTCATCGATCTGATGTTCGCGATGAACGCCGAACAGGGGACGACGCTGATCCTCGTCACCCATGACGCGGCACTGGCCGGCCGCTGCCGCCGCTCACTGCGTTTGAATGCCGGCCGCCTGGCGCAGGATTGAACGCGCGGCGGCGATGCCGCTCCTGACTGCGCCTTCGAGGGTTGCCGGATAGTCGCCTGCCAGATAGTCGCCGGCAAGCCACAGGGATGGATCGGCGGTGGCCGTCGTGGGCCGTGTAAGACCGGGTGTCGCGGCGAAGGTGGCGCGCTTTTCCTCGATCACGCGGATTTTCTTTGGCATCACGAGGCCCGACAGCAGCGGGACGAGCTGGCGGTGTACGGCCCAGCCGAGCTGCTGGTGATCGAGCACCTGCCAGGGCCCTTCGCCACTGATCACGACCGTCAACAGCCCTGCTTGGCCGGTGAGCTGGCCACGGTCGAACACCCATTGGCCATGCCCTTCACTGAGACCGAGCTTCGGGAAGGGCAGGCGCACTTCTTGCGGATAGAACAGGTAGATCGTCGCGATCGGCAGCCAACGCATCGCGGGCAGCGGAATCTGCGGCGCCAGCGCGGACAGATGCCAGGGGGCGACGGCGAGCACGCAATGGCTGTAGCCTTCCAGCTGGGCGAGATGCTCGATGCGTGTGCCACGATGCACGTTGCCGCCATGCGCCTCGATGAAACGCGCCGCCGGTTCAGGGAAAAGACTGGACAGGTCAGTGGCCGGCAGCAGTAGGTCGGAGGCGCCCCGGCCTGCCGCCAGCGAATCGCGCAACACGTTGAGGAAGAGTTGGGAAGAGGCCTCCTGGATCGGCGTATTCAATGCCGCGAGACACAGCGGGCCCCAGAGGAAGCGGCGCAACACAGGCGGCTGGTTCGCGATCAGCCGGCTGACCGGAAAGTCGCGTGACAGACGAAAGCGTATTTTTTTCAACGCGCGCAGGAAACGCAGCGCTGCCAGCTTGTCCGAGAGGGTCAAGCCGCGGGCGGTGATGAGCGCCAAGATCAGATCGAGCGGAAATGGGAGCGGCCAAGCCGGTGCGGCGAGGCGGAAAGCGCCCGGGAATTCCAGCCGCAGCGGCAGGCGTTTGAGTGCCGTGTCACCAGCGCCGACTTTGCGCATCAACCGCAGCGTCTCGTGATAGGCACCGACAAGCAGGTGCGCGCCGTTATCGACTGTGAGCCCCTCGAGATCGACCGCGCGGGCGCGTCCGCCCAGCGTGCGCGAGGCTTCGAAGACATCGACGGAAATGCCGGATGCGGCGAGCTCCACCGCACAGGCCAGCCCTGCCCAGCCGCCGCCGACGACGGCGACCCGTCCGGTCAGGTGCGCAGCCATGCCGTGAGCGCCAGCCAGGCCTTGCGTGCTGGCGGCAGGAAGGTGCGACGGTCGAGGACGAGGAAACCGTCTCGTTCGATCTCGTCGAGCAGGGCTTGATAAATCGCCGCCATCACCAGACCCGGCCGCTGCGCCTTGCGGTCGGTGACGGGCAAGAGCCGGAAGGCCTCCGCGAACAGGGCGCGCGCCCGTTGTGCCTGAAAGGCCAGCAACGCGGCGAAAGCCGGCGTATGCCGCGCGGCGAGGATGTCGTGTTCCGCGATACCGAAACGCGCCAGTTCGTCCTGCGGCAGATAGATGCGTCCGCG
>CAYZII010000070.1:0-10289 GCA_964478415.1 uncultured Methyloversatilis sp. | reverse complement strand
CTCCTGGACCTACCTGCGCAAGAAGCGCATGCCCGATGGCACCCACAAGGAATATGCGGTCGAAGATTATGCCTGGCGGCTCTACAAGCACCTGGGTGGCGACACCAACGCGTTGCCAGACTATTTCGTCACCGCACTGGACATTTCTGCCAAGGCCCATGAGGAAATGGTGGCTGCCGTCGCGCCCTACATCGACACCTCGATCTCGAAGACCGTCAATGTGCCGGCCGACTATCCTTACAGCGAATTCGAAGACCTCTACATGGTCGCCTGGAAATCCGGTCTCAAGGGCTTGGCGACTTACCGGCCGAATGCGGTGCTTGGGAGTGTGCTGTCGGTCGAACCCCAGTCGTCCGGCCAGGCTCAGAACACCCAGAAACAGCCTCAGGACGTCACGCTCGACGGCGCCAACCGCCGGCTGTCGATCGGCTCGCTGCCTGCGCCAGTGCTGGCCAGTCTGCGTTGGCCGGGACGGCCGCGCCTGCCGGATGGCAACGCCGCCTGGACCTACATGATCGAAACGCCGCATGGGGAGTTCGCGCTGTTCGTCGGCCAGATCGAGAACGAAAAACACCAGCAGGTACCCTTCGAAGTCTGGGTCAATGGCACCGAGCAGCCACGCGGCTTGGGCGCCGTGGCCAAGACCTTGTCGATGGACATGCGCGCCAACGACCCAGCATGGCTGAAACTCAAGCTCGATGTACTGGCCAGTACCATCGGTGACGAACCCTTCGAGATGCCCTTCCCACCCCACGGCGAGCCGAAGCTGATGCCCGGTGTAGTCTCTGCGATGGCCCAGGTGATCCGCTACCGTTGCGAACAGCTCGGTGCCCTCGCTACCGACGGAACCACGCCGGTGCTCGACTGCATGTTCAGCCGCGACGAACCTAAGACAGGCACCGACGGCACCCTCTCCTGGACGGTCGATATCGCGAACCCGGCCTCGCGCGAGGACTTCGTGCTCGGCCTGAAAGAAATCACGCTGCCCGATGGCGTCACACGCCCCTATTCCTGCTGGCTATCCGGCAACTATCCGCGCGCACTCGATGGTTTGACGAAGCTACTCTCTCTCGACATGCGCGTGATGGACCCCGCCTGGATCGGTATGAAACTCAGGAAGCTCCTCAACTATCCCGAGCCCCTGGGCGATTTCATGGCGCGCGTACCCGGCTCCAACCGGCAGCAAAACTGGCCTTCGACCGTCGCATACATCGCACGGCTGATCATCCACCGTTACGCGATGCTCGGCATCCTCGACGAGCAGGGTTTCCCGACGCGCGAGATGGGCATCCTCGAACGGCCGAGCGAAAAGAAAGGTGAACTCAAGGTAACGCAAGGTTCGCTTTGCCCCGAGTGCGGCAACATGACCGTGATCCGCAAGGACGGCTGTGACTTTTGCACCGCCTGCGGTGCGGTCGGTGCCTGCGGCTAAAGCCGGCGACGGCCGGGGATACCCCCGGGCTGAAATTTCTGGTAAATTGAAAATACGGTCTCGGGCATGATCTTATGCCTGATCCATGACCTCAAGGAGCACAATGAATCGGGATGCCCGTCGTGGCATCCGTGCATCCGGCCCTCATCAGAGAGGCAGTGGCATCCGCGTGATGCCGTTTTTCTTTCGTAACTTTTTTGAATGATCGGTAATCCCTTGGAGAACGAAGACCTTTCCTCTCCCCCCGCACCAGATGTCCCTGGCACGGCTCCCGCGGCGATCACGCCGCCCCCCCCGGCATTCGATCCGCGCCGCCGCATCCGTGAATTGCTGGCCATCCCGGAGCGCGATCGCACCGACGCAGAATGGGACGAATTGAACGAGCTCGAGATCCAGACTGCACCAGGCAACCGGATCGGTAATCAACCGCCGGGAAGCTATGGCGGCAAGCCTGCGTTCCACGCCAAACTCCGCCCCAAAGGCAAGAACAAGGGCAAGGCTGGTGCGGGCGGCAACCGTCCGCAAGGCGGAAAGCCGCAGCATGCGCCTCACAAGCCACGGCCGGCCTGAATCCTGCACGACGGATGCCTGTCTTCCAGTCTCGGTGACGAAGCGCCTCACCGTCTGAATGTCCGCCCCCGCCCCGTCCCGGACCGTCGTCAGTAGCGGACAACTATGGTGGTGGTTGCCGCGCATCTCGATCCTGCTGTTCATCACGGCGATCTTCGCGCTGTTCTGGTACATCGAACGCAGCGACAGCGAAGAAAAACGCGCCACGCTGATCGGTGACATGCTCTGGCTCGAGCAGAATCTGCGTTTCATGCTCGAGCACAACGAGGAACTGCTCAGCCGCTTCGATCCACAGCGCGTCGTCCAGCGCGAAGGCTTCCAGGCCTATGCCGCACCGCTGATCAACAGCAATTCAGGTGTCATTCAGGCGCTCTGGCTGACGCCGAGCGGCGCCCTACTCGATGCCTACCCGCCCGTTCCGTCGGAAATCTCTACCGCCGGCGTAGCACTGCAGAAGCTCGTCGGTTCCGTCTCCCGCGCGGTCTACGGCGCCCCCTATCCCGTCGCCGCTGACTGGCAATTCGACGTCCTCGTGCCGGTGTATCGCGAGGGTGAGCTCGCCGGCATCGCCATCGGCGTCTATTCGATCCGCCGTCTGCTCGCCGACACCGTGCCGTGGTGGATCGCGGAACGCTACCGGATCGCGATCGTCGATCAGTCGAGCCAAGTGCTCGGCCAGCGTTCCAACATCGCGGAATTGGCAACGGAAAATACCTACCAGATGCCTTTCGATCCGCCCGGTCACGGCTTGATCCTGCACGCGACCCCCTACCGCAGCATCGAGCCATTGACCAATCGGGTCATCATGGCCGGCCTGGCCCTCTTGGCCGCGCTGGTGCTGTTCAGCTTGTGGACGCTACGCAGGCATGTGCAAGGCCGGCTCGTTGCGGAAAGCGCCCTGCAGAACGAAGTGGCTTTCCGCAAGGCGATGGAGGATTCGGTACAGACCGGTTTGCGCGCACGTAACCTCGACGGCCGCATCACCTACGTCAATCCTGCGTTCTGCCGCATGGTCGGCTTCTCTCCTGAGGAGTTGATTGGCCGCATGCCGCCGATGCCCTACTGGGCAGAGGAGTATCTCGACGAAACCCGTGCGATGCATGCGAAAGTGCTCGCCGGCCAGGCCCCCAGCGAAGGTTTCGAGATCAAACTGAAGCGCAAGAATGGCGAAATCTTCGATGCCCTAATCATCGAAGCGCCGTTGATCGACAGCCAGGGCAGACATACTGGGTGGATGGGCTCGGTCGTCGACATCACGGAAAGGAAACGCGTCGCCGAACTGGCGCGCCAGCAGCAGGAGCGTCTGCAGGCGAGTGCCCGGCTGATCACGATGGGGGAAATGGCATCAAGCCTCGCCCACGAGCTGAATCAGCCGCTCGCGGCGATTTCCAGCTACGCTGCCGGCAGCCGCAACCTGCTCGCTGCCGGCGCCTCGCGCAGCGAAATCGATGAGGCGATCGCCAAGTGTCAGGAACAGGCCCAGCGCGCCGGGCGCATCATCCGCCGTATCTACGAGTTCGTGCGGCGCCAGGAACCGAAAAACGAGCCCTGCGATGTAGCGCTGCTGCTCGCCGATCTGGCCAACCTGCTGGAAGGTGACGCGCGTCACCATCGCGTGCGCATCCAGCGCGAAATCGCCCCCGATCTGCCGATCTTGCAGGCCGATCGCATCCTGCTCGGCCAGGCCATCCTCAACTTGATGAAGAACGGCATCGAGGCGATGAGCCAAAGCCCGGAAACGGCACGGGTGCTGACCCTGCGCGCCAGCGCCAGCGCCGATCAGGTGCTGATTTCGGTCGCCGATCGCGGCTGCGGCATCGACCCGGAAACCGCCGTCCAGCTCTTCCTGCCGTTCTATACTACGAAACAAGAAGGGCTCGGTGTCGGCCTGAAGATCTGCCGTTCGGTCGTCGAGGCGCATCATGGCCGACTGTGGTTCGAAGCCAATCCGGACGGCGGCACGATTTTCCATATCGCGCTACCATGCAGCGTGACATGACTTCCGGCATGGCTTATCTCGTCGATGACGACGCCGCGATCCGCGACGCGCTCCCCTGGCTGCTGCGCTCGCGTGGCATCCCCTGCCGCGCCTGGGAGTCGGCAGAAGCTTTCCTCGTCGACTATTCCGACGAGATGAGCGGTTGTCTGATCCTCGACCTGCGCATGGAGGGCATGACCGGCAGCGAATTGCACGAGCGCCTGATCGAGCGCGGCTGTGCAATGCCGGTGATCTTCCTCACCGGCCACGGCGACGTGCCCCATGCCGTCCAGGCGTTGAAACGCGGCGCGTTCGATTTCATCGAAAAACCCTTCAACGACAACGAACTCGTCGACCGCGTCCAGGAAGCACTGCGATACGAAAAAAATCGGCGCTGGCGCGACAGCATGAAGGCGCAAGTCGTCGAACGGCTCGCCACGCTCACGGAACGCGAACGCGAGGTGATGGAGCACATCCTCGCCGGCAAGCTGAACAAGGTGATCGCCGCAGAGCTCTCGATCGCGATGCGCACCGTCGAAGTACATCGCGCGCACATCTTCGAAAAGATGGGCGTGCGCTCAGCGGTCGAACTCGCTCAGCGGCTCTCGCTGCTCGGCCCGCCTGGCTCCAGGTAAATCATCCCGTGCCGACGCCGCAGACGATGCACACCGAGCATCACGACCGGCTGGCGATCGTCGGCGGCGCTGCACATCTGGCGCAAGGCTTCGCGCAGCCGCGCCTCGCTCGGGATTGCCACCCCATTTTTGGTCAACAGATAGCGCAGCGCATTGCGGGCGCGGGACTCCTCGAGTCGTTGTAGCCGCTCGACGGGCAGCGGGAAATCCTCACCACCCACCAGATCGCTACGCGCCAGCGCATCGATCAGCTGCTGCGCCTCGGCAAATCGCGCCGCCGCCGCAGCGAGATTGCGCGAAGCGGCCGGGAAACGCTGTGCCAGCAGGCCAAGAATGCGATGACGCAGGAAATTCCGGCTATGACGAACGTCTACATTGCTCTCGTCCTCGACCCATGTCAGCGCATGGGCCCGCGCATAGGCGGCGATCTCGGCGCGGCCTACCGTCAGCAGCGGGCGCAGCAAGCGGCCACTGGCCTCCTGCATCGCCGCTGCACCGGCCAGTCCCGTGCCACGCAGCAGATTGAAGAGCAGGGTCTCGGCCTGATCGTCGCGCTGGTGCGCCAGCACGATCCAGTCCGCCGCAGTGCGCGAGAACACCGCATGGCGTGCGCGTCGCGCTGCCGCTTCGAGGCCGTCTTTAGAGCCCCGTTCGACAGTGACATGCACACACTGGAAAGGCACTCCCAGCTGCCCAGCGAAAGCAGCGCAGAAATCCGCCCAAGCATCGGCATGTGGGCTCAAACCATGATGGACATGCAAGGCGCTCACGCCCTCGCGTCGCAGGCTCACCAGCACATGCAACAGCACGACCGAGTCGATACCGCCCGAAAACCCGACCACCAGGCGTGAGCCATGCGGGGCGTGGCGTTGCAGACTCGCCGCCAGCGTCGCCGTCAGCCGCTCAGCGGACGGCGAGTTCCTTGAATTTGCCATGACTCATCAAGCGCTGGTAACGGCGCTCGACAAGTTCGTCGGCAGACAGCCCCTGCAGGCTGCGCAACGCATCCTGCAAGGCTTTCTTGAGCTGAGCAGCGGCTGCTCGAGGATCCCGGTGTGCCCCACCGGGCGGCTCGCTGATCACACGGTCGATCAGACCGAGCGTTTTCAAACGCGCAGCCGTGATACCGAGCGTTTCCGCCGCCTCTGGCGCACGCTCGGCGCTCTTCCAAAGAATCGACGCGCAACCTTCCGGTGAGATCACCGAATAGGTCGCATATTGCAACATCATCACCACGTCGCCGACCGCGATCGCTAGCGCGCCCCCCGAGCCGCCTTCACCGATGATGGTAGCGATCAGCGGCACTTTCAGCTCGGCCATCACATAGATGTTGCGCCCGATCGCCTCGGACTGGCCACGCTCCTCGGCTCCGATGCCGGGATAAGCGCCGGGCGTATCGACGAAAGCGAACACCGGCATGCCGAACTTCTCCGCCAGTTGCATCAGGCGTAATGCCTTGCGATAGCCTTCTGGCCGTGGCATGCCGAAGTTACGGTAGATCTTGTCCTTGGTATCACGACCCTTCTGATGGCCGATCACCACACAGGACTGACCATTGAAGCGCGCCAGACCGCCGACGATCGCTGGATCGTCGGCAAACGCGCGATCCCCATGCAGCTCGACGAAGTCGCTGAAGATCATGCCGATGTAATCAAGGGTATAAGGTCGCTGCGGATGGCGCGCCACCTGCGCGATCTGCCAAGGCGTCAGCTTGGCATAGATGTCCTTGACGAGCGCCGCACTCTTCGCCTCCAGGCGGCCGATCTCGTCGGAAATATCCACCGCCGAATCATCCTGGACATAGCGCAACTGCTCGATCTTCTCTTCGAGTTCGGCGATCGGCTGCTCGAAATCCAGAAAGGTCGTCTTCATGGCAAAGATTCTACTGGATGCCGCTCATCGTGAAAAAACAGCCGCACTTTTGCACACACATTGCCATGACCGCAGACCTTTGCGATAAAAAACGGAGCCCTTCCATGACATGGGCACAGAATGAAATCCTGTGCATAAAATGGAAAGGCCCGACGGGTTTCCCCGCCGGGCCGGATACGACACGGAGTCTTGCGACTCCAGCTTATTGTAGCAACGGCTCTCACCCCGGATAGCTACAACGGGGTAAATCATAATGGAGGATGGCATGGGCGACAAGAGCCTCGCAAACCTGACCTTCGGCTTCGACATCGGCATCGCCTCGGTCGGCTGGTGCGTACTCGGTGAAAACCGCATCGTCGATCTGGGCGTGCGCTGTTTCGACAAAGCGGAAACACCCGACAAGGGCGAATCGCTCAACAAGGCGCGCCGCGACGCACGGCTCCTGCGTCGCCGCCTGCGGCGTCGCGCCTGGCGGCTCGTCAAGCTGGCAAGGCTGCTCAAGCGAGCGGGTTTGATCGACAGCCCTTCCACAGTTCGAAGCCCGGCGCCGGTCTCCCCCTGGCGACTCAGGGTCGAGGGGCTCGAGCACCGTCTATCCAACGAGGAGTGGGCGCGCGTCATCTATCACATCTGCAAACATCGCGGCTTCCACTGGATCAGCCGCGCCGAGGAAAAGAAGGCCGAGGGCGACAAGAAGGAAGGCGGCAAGGTCATACAGGGACTTTCCGACACTCAGCGCCGTATGAGCGAAAAAGGCTATCGCAGCGCCGCCGAAATGATTCTGAACGAATTTCCGGATGCTCAACGAAACAAGGCGGGCGAATACAGCAAGGCGCTGTCGCGCGTGCTGCTCGCCGAGGAACTGGCACTGCTGTTCCGCCGCCAACGCGAACTCGGCAACCCGCATGCCGGTGCCGATCTGGAAGCGCAGATTCTCGGCTGCGGCGATCAGAAGAGCGGCCTGTTCTGGGAACAGAAACCGCCGCTCGCCGGGGCCGACCTTCTCAAGATGCTCGGCAAATGCACGTTCGAGAAAGGCGAATACCGTGCGCCGAAAGCGAGCTTCACCGCCGAGCGCCATGTCTGGCTCACCCGCCTCAACAACCTGCGCATCGTCGTCGATGGCAGGACACGTCCTTTGAACGAAGCCGAACGGCGCATCGCCCTGCCCCTGCCCTACAAGCAAGCCGGCGACTTCACCTACAAGCAGTTACGCGCCGCGCTGACCAAAGCGGGGTTAAAGGATTTCAGTTTTGCCGGCATCAGTGAAGAGAAGGAAAAAGATGTCCTCGTCAAGCTGCCGGCCTGGCAAACCCTGCGCAAAGCTCTCAAGGACGCGGGGCTCGAAACCGAGTGGGAAGGCATGGCAGGCAAGGCGATGAGCGGCGACCCACGGCTGCTCGACGAGATCGCCCGCGTGCTGTCCGTCTTCAAAGACGGCACCGAGGTTGAGGCCGAATTGCGCAAGCTTAATCTTCCTGGTGGCGAAAAGATGATCGCGGCCTTGTCGGTAGTCAGCTTCGGCAAGTTCCACGCGCTCTCGCTCAAGGCCTTGCGCAAGATCGTCCCGCACATGGAAGCCGGCCTGCGCTACGATGAAGCCTGTCAGGCCGCCGGCTATCACCACAGCCAGTTGCACGAAACCGGCGCGGGCGAACACAAATATCTGCCGCCCTTCTACGCCCGTCGCGACAGGGACGGACGCATGGTGTTCGCCGAGGACATGGACGTGCCGCGTAATCCGGTCGTGCTGCGCGCACTCAACCAGGCGCGCAAAGTGCTCAATGCCCTGGTGCACCGGTATGGCTCACCATCCTCCGTGCATATCGAAATGGCGCGCGATTTGTCGCGTCCCTTCGACGAGCGCAACAAAATCCGAAAAGCGCAGGAGGAATACCGCGAGCGAAACGAGAAAGCCAAAGCCGCCTTCGCCGCAGAATATGGCATCGCCGCCAAGAGCCGCGAGTTCGAGAAGTTCCAGCTCTACCGCGAGCAGCAGGGTAAGTGCGCCTATTCGCTGAAACCCCTCGACCTGCATCGCGTGCTCTTCGACATCGGCTATGCCGAGGTCGACCATGTGCTGCCCTATTCGCGCAGCTTCGATGACAGCAAGAACAACAAGGTGCTGGTGCTGGCGGAGGAAAACCGCAACAAGGGCAACCGCACGCCCTACGAATACCTCACCGCCCTCGATGGCGGAGAAGGCGAACGTTGGCGTGCCTTCGTCGCCTTTGTCGAGGCGAACAAAAACTACCGCCTCGCCAAACGTCAGCGCCTGCTACGCAAGGACTTCTCGGGCCAAGCCGCCGAGGAATTCCGAGAACGCAATCTCAACGATACGCGCTACATCTGCCGCTTCTTCAAGAACTATGTCGAGGAACACCTGCAACTGAAAGTCGGCGCTGACGGCACGGCAGCCAAGCGCTGCGTCGTCGTCAACGGCCAGACCACCGCCTTTTTGCGCGCCCGTTGGGGCCTGCTCAAGCTACGCAGCGATAGCGACCGGCATCATGCCCTCGACGCCGCCGTGGTCGCCGCCTGCAGTCACGGCATGGTCAAACGGCTGGCGGATTACTCGCGCACCAAAGAGCTCGCCAATGTACGCAACGGTTTCCCGGACCCGGAAACCGGCGAAATCCTCGATCCGGCAATGTTCCAGAAACTCGCCACGCATTTCCCCGAGCCCTGGCCTCACTTCCGGCAGGAACTCGAAGCCCGGCTGTTCATCGACGACCCGAACGAACTGCGCGCGCAACTGGAAATGTTCGGCACCTATCCACGCGATGCGCTCGCTGCCGTAAAGCCGCTATTCGTGTCGCGCGCACCGCAGCGGCGCAATGGCGGCGCCGCGCACAAGGATACGATCTACGGCCAACCCGAAAGATTCAAGGCGCTCGGCAGTGTCACACAGAGAGTACCGCTTACCAGCTTGAGGCTTTCCGACCTCGACAAGCTGATCGACCCGCACCGCAACGAAAAACTCTACGCCGCGATCCGCGCACGGCTAGAAGCGCATGGCGGCAAGGGCGACAAGGCCTTCCCGCCAGACAATCCGCTACGCAAGCCAGACAAGAATGGCAACCCGACCGGCCCGATCGTGCGCACTGTCACGATGGTGATCGACAAGCTCTCCGGCATCCCCGTACGCGGCGGCATCGCCAAGAACGACACGATGCTGCGCGTCGATGTCTTCCGCAACAAGCGGGATGGCAAGTTCCATCTGGTGCCGATCTATGTGCATCATGCCGCGATCTATCGGCGCACCGGAGAGCTGCCGAACCGGGCGATCGTCGCGTTCAAGGATGAAGAGGAATGGACGATGATCGATGAACAGAATTACGAATTTCTGTTTTCTCTCCATCCCAACGACTTCGTGCGTGTTACCATGAGAAAGGAAATTCTGTCTGGCTACTTCTCGGGATGCGACCGCTCAACCGGAAACGTCGGGCTTTGGGTCCATGACCGCAATTCAGGCGTCGGTAAAGAGGGCTTCATCCGCACAGGCGTAAAAACCGCCGTCGCTTTCGAGAAGTTTCACGTCGATGTCCTCGGCAACATCTACCCTGCACCGCCGGAGCAGCGCCGTGGTCTGGCGTAGCGTGATGATCTCCTCCCCTGCCCGCTTGCGGCGGGAACATTATTCGCTCGCCATCGAGCAGGAAGAGACAGCTTTCGTGCCTTTCGAAGACATCGCCGTCATCGTCCTCAATCACCGCGAGATCACGCTGACCCATCCAGTACTCTCGGCCTGTGCCGAATATGGCATCGGTCTTTTTGCCACGGGAAGCAACCACCAGCCGGC
>CAYZII010000069.1:9081-10332 GCA_964478415.1 uncultured Methyloversatilis sp. | reverse complement strand
TGGCCATCTCCACCGTGGGCCACACCGCCATCATCGGCCCCGGCGCGTGGTGGATCACATAGCCGATCCAGTTCGAGCCCATCTCGGTCGCGCCCAACTGGGCGGCCTTCATGAACACCACCCGCTCGACGGGCGAGGTCGGCGACAGGCAGTCCATGATGGCCTTCAGGTACGGCGTGCGGCTGGTGCGCCAGCGCCCCGGCTCGGCCGAGGCCTTGCTGGAAAGCACCCGGTGGCGGTCGGCCCACTCGGACACCGTCAGCAGCGGATCGGGCGTCAGTCCCTCGCGCCAGGCCCGCTCGATCTCCTGCGCGCCCTCGTAGTCCATCTTCATCCAACCCAGATCAATCGACTCTGGGGCGCAATTCGCCCAGCTCGATCAGGTGCTCACGCACGGCCGTCTCCAGGGCCACGTGCATCCGGTGCGCATCGACCCCGAGCGCGGAGGCCATCTGGCCGGAGATGCGCGCGGGCCAGTTCAACCATGCATCGCGCTCGATGCGCGCGAGCTTGAACACGTGCGCCACGGCCTGCGCCCGATCCACCAGTTCCTTTTTGCGGTGGGCCAGCTCCAGGTTGTTGAGCTTGGCTTTGAGCACTTCGTTGACCGTGCGCGCCTGCAGCAGCGAGGTTCCGCCCGTCGACAGCGGTGGGGTAGCGGGTTCGGGCACATCGCGCCCGGGCAGTGCCCGCGCCTTCGCGGGGCGGACCTTCTCCTGCGCGATTGCCCTGCGGGCGTGCAAGGTGTTTTGTGCCCACTGGGCGTCCGCCGTGTCCGGGTCAATCGTGCCGTCCGGTAGCGGCGTGATCCGCCCGGTGTCGATGGCCTTTTTCACGGCCACGTGCGACACGCCACGGTGGCGCGCGTAGGCGCGAATCGAGAGTCCCATCGTCACCTTCTTCAATCATTTGTTCGTCATTCCTTCGGATTGAGCTTGGCTTCCATCGGGAACAGCGCGTTCATCACGTCACGCCAACCATCCCCGAAAGGAAACGCCATGAGCCCGATCGACACCCTCCTCACCCAGATCGCCCAGAAGCATCTCGGCATCGACACCCTGCAAACCCGCCACGCCGACCGCCTCGACTTCCACGACGTGGCGGTCTGGCGTTTGCGCGAGGCGCTCGAAGCCGCCTTCAACGCCGGTGTCGAGCAAGGCCGCCAAGCCACGCCGTCGGAGAAGACCCACGCCTGATGGCACGCCCTGAACGCCCAGCACAAAACGCTTGGCTTCTGGGTGGAACAGCGCG
>CAYZII010000069.1:4880-9039 GCA_964478415.1 uncultured Methyloversatilis sp. | reverse complement strand
CGCCACTTCCCGAAGGAGCAGCCCATGAGCACCACGCCCCTGACCCCGGCCCAGCACGCCATCCTCGCCCACGCCGTCCACCACGCCGACGGCAGGATCGACTGGTTCCCCGACCACATCAAAGGCGGCGCCCGCCAGAAAGTGCTCGACGGGATGTTCAACCGCGCCCTGATCGCGCCCGATGGCGAGGGGTGGCGCGTCGCCGCCGAGGGCTACGACGCCTTGGGGCTTGCGCGCCCCGGCGTCGGCCAGACGCACATCGGTCGATTCGAAGCCCATCTCGACCGGATCATCGCCAACGCTGAAGGGCTGACCGCCGAGACGGGCGACCCCGAACTGGAGGCTGCGGTTGCGGCGGCCGAGGCCACCTGGGCCCAACCGCGCACCCGGGCGAACAGCAAGCAGGCCGAGGTGATCCGGATGTTGCAGCGCCCCGAGGGCGCGACGATCCGCCAGATCTGCCAAGCCACCGGCTGGCAGGCGCACACGGTGCGCGGCACCTTCGCCGGGGCCTTCAAGAAGAAGCTGGGCCTGACCATCGTCTCCGAGAAGGTGCCGGGTGGCGAGCGCGTCTACCGTCTTGCGTGAGCGACGGTGGGACGGCGAACCCCGCCGCCCCCTGCCACACGATGCAAAAAGCGCTTGGCTTGTCCATCGAACAGCGCGTTCATACGGGTGTCGCAACGATCGACGCCCAGGAGCCGACCATGACCACCACACACGCGATCCCCGCCACCCGCAACGACGCCTGGGGCTTCTGGGGCACGATGAACGAGCATGCCAAGGCCGCATGGCCGCAGGCGTGCGCCGCGATCTCGGATGCCACCGGCCAGCCCCTCGAATCGGTGAGGGCCTTCCTCGACAGCCGCCACGGACGGCACTTCGCAGACGATGTGCTGATTCAGATGCACGCAGGCCGCGCCCTGGCGGACGCGATCCGGGCCGCCACCGAGCAGTGGATGGGCTGGACGATCGGACGCCAGACCAGCCGCGACTACGGCATCCCGCGCGGCCTGCCGTACCTCACGGGCTTCGTGATTCATTGCGGCATCGTCGAGGAAGACGTCATCACCTGAGAAAATCGAACTCGGCTGTATACCTTTCGCCGGTAGGTCATGACGCCCCCGCCACCGCCGCTCCGATACGCACCCCCAGCAGCTTGTGCCGGTCATCGTCGCCTTGCAATCGTGCTATCACCGCATCATCAAGCGCACTGGCCTCGTCGGGCCCGAGCAGCGCTCGAGTGGAGGTGAAGTTCTCGGTGTTGATAGAGACGATGTACTGCATGTCTGAGCCAGCCAGCTCGCTCCGGGTCAAACGCAGCCAGGCCGCACGCTGGTTGGGATCCACTAGGTCGAACAAGCCATTGTCGTGCCAGAGGTGGCGCATCGTGTGATGCGCGCCGTGGCGAAAGACGAGCCAGTCAAAGGCCATGACCCGCACAGCATTGATGCCATCCGACCCCTGGCCCTGGACTTGCACCTTCAGGTCGTAGCGCAGCTTGTTACGCCCGGTGTTGTTGTTGAGCACGATACCGGCGGCCTCGCGCGGATACAGCGCGTGCACTAGCGCACGAAAGCGCCGGTCAGTCCCTGCCAAGGGCTGGCTGGCCGCGTAGTCGCCAGCACGCACGTCGTCCTGCGTAAGCGCCTCGCGCAGGTGCAGCTCCTCAGCCTGCCACTCCTGCATAGCGCCGCGGTACTGCCGCAGTAGAGCCAGATCGGATTCCATGCGCGCCAGTTCCTGCGCCACCGCCAGGTAATCGTCCAGCGCATGGTGCTGCCCGAGAAACGCCAAGCGCGCGTCGCGCTGGCGCGCCAGCTCGGCACGCTCGCTCTCGATATGCTCCCGCTCTGCGAGCATCGTCAGCCGGTCGCGGGTCAGGCGCGCGCGCCGTTGTTCGGCCAGCGAGCGGTGGAAGCGCTCCACTGCCTCGAAGTGGGCCAACGCCTCCGCCTTGAAAACCCTTTCCAGACCGCGGTAGAACCCCAACAACGCCTCGCGCTCGACGTCTGGGCGCATCTGCAAGGAACGCTCGATGCCTGCCAGTTGAAAATCGATCTGTGCCAGGCGCGACTCGCGCGCGCGCACGCCCCGCGTCAGTGCGTCGGCCTCCTGACGCACCTGCTCGTAATCCTCGGCCACCTGCATGGCGTCGAGCCGTCGGCGAAGGGTGGCGATGCGATCGGTCAGATCCGCCGTCTGCGCCTGAGCGTCCATCCCGGTGCGGAGCAGTTCGTGCAGCCGGCCATCGCTCTGCCGGAGTAGCTTACGGGCGGCGTCGATCTGAAGCCACCGCTCGCGCAGCACGATCTTGCGCTGCACCAAGCTGATGTCGACACCGAGCAGATACAGCGTACGCAGCAGCGCCTCGTGAGGTTGCTCCCTCTCCAGGCGCATCGGATCGAGCCGGTCACCCCGGCTGCGGCGTGCAAAGCGTCCGTATAACGCCCGGAAACTTAGGCCTGCACGATCCTCGGGCAGGACGAAAGGCCCGTGCCGATCGAGCCAGTTGCGCAGCGCAGCCAGGCTGATGGCGCGATCATCAAGTTGGATGTCCGAACCATCACCGTTGCGCTCGATGCGATGCACCTGACCCGCCTGCTCGAACTGCAGGGCAAAACGCCAACGCCCAACGCCATCGGCCAGCAGCCGCTGGACCTGCGCCCCCAGGCAATGGTGTACCAGCGTCAACGCTAGTGTCTTGCCGACGCCGTTGGCACTGCCTTCGCGTTCGGCAGCATCGCCGACGATCACTGATATCCCATGCGGCCGGAATTCGAGCGACTTGAACGATGATTGGTCGCAGGTCAGGGCAATCAGGCGCATGGCGCGGCCTCGATACGATCTTCGTGCGCGCGCTGCGCTACGCCGATGGCAAACAGCAGAGTCGCGGCCAGCGCCACCTGCTCGAATGACGGCCGCGTGGGCCAAGGGCTATCCTCGCGCGACAGGGCCGCGTAGAGCTCGTCCAGCGTGCGCGCACCGCCGGCCAGTAGCGTGCGAACGTAGCCCGCCAATCCCACCAGGCTGTCGGCAAAGCGCACATGCTCATGTGGGGCGACGGCCAGCTCCAGGTTCTTCATAGATGTCGCAGGTCTCGAAATACTTAGCCAGCACCACCGCCGCGGCCTCGCGGTAGGCCTTGAGCGTGAGCAGATGGGCGCGCGCCGCTTCCGGGATAAGTCTCTCGGCCATCCAGACGTAGCGCACCGCAGGCGCATCCTTCTCGTGGTCTGGCACCCCCTCCAGACTTTGCTGGTAGAGCTGCCGAAGTTCTTCCGCGATCGCTTGCGCGAGGTGAGCGCCGCGAGGCGCGAGGAATTCGTCGATGAGGCCAGTTTGGTAGGACAGAATGCGCAGCCGGTCGGCCGCCAACCCATCCAGTCCATTGAAGCGGATTTTGGCATCGAAATCCGGCGCGCGGTCCTTGGTCGCGCGCCAACCGGCATCGGTGCCCGCTAGATGCGCCAACACTTCCCCAACGGCGCGCGGGTCGACCCACGTCGGCAACACCGTCGGTACGCCGGCTACGATCTCGGCACGCCGATCCTCGGGCAGCACCATGAACCAGTCGGTCAGATCGCGGCTGGCGACGGGGTCGCATGGAAGGCCGGTCTGCTCCTGCATCTCGGCCAGCGCGTCGAGCACGTCCCTCGGCACGCCCTGATAGCGATCATTGCAGACGAAGCTATAGCGTTGGACGCCTGGGAAGTTCCGGCGCAGCTTGGCAAAGTCCTCTTTCGCCTTGCGAACCATGGCGGCAGGTCGCAGGGATGTTCCGGCCCGTGGGCCATACACCTGGAAATAACGCCCTTCCTGCGGTACGAAGCCATCGTTGCCACCATCGCCCAGCGCGCCGGCGGGCGCCACTGCCACGAAGCCGGAGAAGCGGGCATGCAAAACGTCTGACACTAGCCGCTGGAACAACTGGCCGTCTGCCTCGTACAAACGGAGCTTGAAATGTAGACGGTACCAGTAGTAATCAGCGCTCATGACATATTCGGCTAGGGAGGCGGGAAACCATCTCGCAAACCTGGCCAAGCAGAAGCAAAGGCGCGACGCGTTTCGACAGGGCTGTCCATCGCTGTCACTGTCCGCCCCCCCAGGGTCGAGCCCGGATCTGAGGGGAGCCTATCGAACGCCTCGCCATCCGCCA
>CAYZII010000069.1:0-4836 GCA_964478415.1 uncultured Methyloversatilis sp. | reverse complement strand
TTCATGCCAGGGTCGAGCCCGGATCTGAGGGGAGCCTATCGAACGCCTCGCCATCCGCCAAGCGGGTAGCTTGTTGCCCAGCGAAATTTTGCCACCGGCGCACGATCACGTCGCAATACTTCGGGTCGAGTTCGATGAGGCGCGCGGACCGGCCTGACTTCTCGGCGGCGATCAGCGTTGTGCCCGAGCCGCCGAAGGGGTCGAGCACCACATCGCCGGGACGGCTGGAGTTGCGGATCGCGCGCTCGACCAGTTCCACCGGCTTCATCGTCGGGTGCAGGTCGTTTTTGTGCGGCTTGTCGACATGCCACACGTCGCCCTGGTCGCGGTCGCCGCACCAGTGGCGCTGCGCGCCTTCAGGCCAGCCGTACAGGATCGGCTCGTACTGGCGTTGGTAGTCAGACCGGCCCAGCGTGAAGGTGTGCTTGGCCCAGATGATGAAGGTGGACCAGTGGCCGCCGGCGGCGCGGAAGGCCGCTTGCAGGGTGTCGAGTTCGCTGGAGGACATGGCCACGTAGATCGCGCCTTGGGTGTGGGCGATCAAGAGCGTCAGCGCATCGCGCAGGAAGTCGCCGAACCCGTCGCCCAGCGCGTCGTTGAGGATCGGGCGGTGCTTGCCGCGCAGCTTGTCCTTCGCGCTGCTCCCGTAGTTCACGTTGTAGGGCGGATCGGTGAAGACCATGTCCGCGCGCTCGCCGGACGGGAACAGGCGTGCGTAGGCCTCGGCAGTGGTCGCGTCCCCGCACACCAAGCGATGGGGGCCGAGCACCCACACGTCGCCGGGCTGGGACACCGCATCTTCCGGAGCCTCGGGCACCGCATCGTCGTCGGTCTGGCCGCTGTGCGCGGGCTCCTCGCCCGCCAGCAGATCGTCCAGCGCGTCGGCGTCGAAACCGGTGAGGTCCAGATCGAAGCCTTCGTCCTGGAGTGCTTCCAATTCGACGCGCAGCATCGCTTCATCCCAGCCCGCGGCTTCAGCGATGCGGTTGTCGGCGATCACCAGCGCGCGCCGCTGGGTGGGCGTCAGGTGGTCGAGCACCACCACGGGCACGGTCGCCAGACCCAGCTTGCGCGCCGCGGCGAGCCGGCCATGCCCGGCGACGATCACGCCATCGCTGCCCGCCAGGATCGGGTTGGTGAAGCCGAACTCGGCGATGCTGGCGGCGATCTGCGCCACCTGTGCGTCCGAGTGCGTGCGGGCATTCCTGGCGTAGGGGATGAGCTTGTCCGTCGGCCAGTGCTCGATCTTGTCGGCAAGCCAGTTCATGCGGCCGTCTCCGCCGTCTTGCCCAGGCGTTCGGCCGCCACCTCGTCGAAGCTCTGGCCGCTCTCCTGCAGCATCGGCACGCTGTCGGGGTGGTGCTGCATCCAGCGGCGCAAGGCCACGTCCACGTACGCGGGGGCGAGTTCGACCGCGCGCACCCGGCGACCCGTGAGTTCACCGGCGAGGATCGTGGTGCCCGAGCCTGCGAACGGCTCCAGGACAATCTCGCCCGTGTCGGTATAGGCCTCGATGAAGAACTGGGGCAGCCCCACCGGGAATACCGCCGGATGGTCGATGCCCTCACCGATGCGGCCGCGCTGGCGGGTGACTTCGATCACCGAATCCGGAATGCGGAAGTCCTGCGTGGGCCGCCCGGCATGGTTCCATGCGCCCACCGTGCCATCCTTGCCGCGCATCGCGGTGCTTGATCCGTCGGCGCGCAGGTGGGTGTCTTGGCCGGCCCACTTGCAGGGCACGATCTTGTTCGGCTTGCGCGCGCGGCGGTTGAAGTGGAAGACGAATTCGTGCCGAGGGGCCAGCCGCCCGGCCCAATCGCCGGGCACCGTCACGGCCTGGTCCCAGACGTACCAGCCGAAGCGGCGCCAGCCCTGCGCGCGCATCCACGCGATCCAGCCGTCCCAGTACGGCTGCCATTCGTTGTCGCGGTGGACGAGGCCCAGATTCACCAGGATCTGTGCGTCCTCGCGCAAGGCCGTTTGCACCGCGCCGAACACGCCCTGCATCAAGGCATCCCAGTCTTTGATGCCGCCGGTGGTGTAGTCGCGCTGGTTGGCATACGGCGGGCTGGTGAGAACCAGGTGCGCCCGCTCGCCGGCCATCAGGCGCTCCACGGCTGCGGGGTCGGACGCATCGGCGCACAGCAGCCGGTGTTCGCCCAGCCACCACAGATCGCCCGGTCGGGTGACCGGGACCTCGGGCGGGGCGGGGAGCTCAATCTCGGTTGCATCCTCGTCGGCGCCGGCCTCCTCGGTCGTGGCCTGCCTCCCGAGCGCGTCCAGCAGGCGTCCGATCTCGCCCTCCTCGAAGCCGGTGAGCGCGAGCTCGTAGCCGGCCTCGGACAGGTCGGTCAGTTCGAGGGCGAGCATCTCCTCGTCCCAGCCGGCATCAAGCGCCAGTCGGTTGTCGGCGATGACCAGCGCCCGCTTCTGCGCGGGGGTCAGATGCGCCAGTTCGATCACCGGCACCTGCTCCAGCCCCAGCTTGCGCGCGGCGGCCAGGCGCCCGTGGCCGGCGATGATGCCGTTCGCGCCATCGACAAGGATCGGGTTGGTCCAGCCGAACTCGACGATGGAGGCGGCGATCTTGGCGATCTGGCTCTCGGCGTGCGTGCGCGGGTTACGGGCGTAGGGAATCAGCGCCTCGACCTTGCGGTACTCGACGTTGAGCGTGTTCAAAGGGCAAGTCCAAAAGCAAAACCCGCCAAGCGCTGCCGCCGGGCGGGTTGGGTGAATGAGGACTCGGGTGGGGTGGTAACCGGGGCCGGTAACCCGGCCGGGTGGTAACCTGTTTTGCGCCCTGACGCTATCGAAGCGCCGCGCTCGCGCCCCCCGCATGGGACTTTCGGCAGGAAGGACCCGTTTTGCATCGGGCCACTTGCCGAACCGTCACCGCTGTCCAGAAGATAGCGGAAATACTACTCCCGACCGGGGTGGTTTGTTGCAGGGGCAAAAACCGCTGTAGGTATCCGATGGCAGCGCATAACAGCCTATCTACGCTCATTCGCGTTCAAAGACGATACCGCGACGGTGCAATCGTTGAGCTGGTCAGCCACCGTCTGCAGCGCCCGCTGCCAGCGACGCCACGCAGTGGTGCGGTCGCAGGCGAAGCGGATCGTGATGTCGCGCCAGCCGTAGCGCTTGGCGCGCATCCACACCAGGTGGCGCTGCTCGATTTCCAGCCACTGCACCCAGCGCATCGTCTCCAGCATCCGGTCGATGGCCTCGGGGCTCGGTGGAAAGGGGCGGTAGACCTTCTCGTCTGCTGCGAAGGACTCCCACTCCTGGCGCACGAAGGCCGGCCAGGTGTTGAAGTAGCCCTGCACGCGCACGGGTGGCAGGCGCCGCCCGGTGTGCGCCGCCTCCTCGAAGCGTGCCGCCACGTCCTCAACCGTCCAGTCCTTGCGGGCCACGTCACACCTCCTGTCCCAGGTGGTGGTGGACAGCCCAGTACAGGAGGGCCAGCGCGTCAGCTTCGTTGTCGTCAGCTGGGGCATGGCCACGAGTAAGGGCAGACGCAATGATCTCGTCTTTGCTGGCGTTTCCCTTGCCCGTGGCGTGCTTCTTGATCGTGCCCACGGGCACGCCCTGGTAAGGGATGCCGTGGTGCTCACACCAGGCGGTGAGCGTGGCGAGGAACCCGCCGTAGGCGTGCGCCGCATCGGTCGAGACGTGGCGGCGCACTTCCTCGAAATACAGCGCGCCGATGCCGTCCGCATGGCCCTTGAGTTCGGTGAGCCAGCGTTTGAAGCGCAGAAAGCGCATGCCGCCGCCTTCGAAGCGCTGCGGCCGGAAGCTCTCGCTGCCGCTGGTGATGTGGCCGTCGCTGCTGCGCAGCGCCCAGCCGGTGGTGGTGCCCAGATCGAGGGCAAGCAAGGTGGTGCTCATGGTGTCAGTCCTTATCCGGTGTGGGACTGACGCAGCTGACACGGACTGTCGAAACCCTCCGTGAGGCGCGCGCACGCACGCGCGCGTAGGAGTTACGACAAACTGCGTCAGCTGCGTCAGACTGGATGGTTTTCATGGGCTAGTCGTCCGCGTAAGGGGTGTAGGAAGCGGTCGGCGGGTGCTTGAGGCCAATGCCTTGAAACCCGCGCACGCCCATGCTGTTGCGCCATTTGTCGAACCCGCGCGTGATCATCAGATCGGAAAAGCGTCGCTGTGCGCCGACAAACTCGCCCGCGGCTTCTGCCCACTTCCGCCAGTCGTTGAACAGCTCGGCCGTCAGCGACTTGGCATTGGGCTCGCGCACGCAGCGCTCATCGAGCCAGCGGCCCAGCGCATCCTCGGCCTCGAAATACTCCTCGGTGGCTTCCACCACGCAACGCGGCGGATCGAGCCGTCCCAGGCGCTGCCAGGCGAGGCACCCTTCCACCGCCCAGGCCAGGATGCCGTCGCGCTCGGCCAGCAATTTCTGCTGCAGGTGCTTATCCCTCTGCTGCGGCGGTACGGTGATCGTGAAGGGGATCAGGTGCAGCCGCCGCTTCATCGCCTCGTCGATGTTGCGGATGGCGGGCTTGTGGTTGCCCGCCACGAACAACTTGAACTGCGGGAAGAACTCGAAGAAGTCCTGGCGCATGAAGCGCGCCGAGATCTTGTCGCCGCCGGTCAGGCTCTTGACCTTGGACTCGGCCCAACGCCGGCCCTGCTCGGTCTCGATGGCCGCCACGAAACGCGCCCCGCGCAGGCCAGCCATATCGGTCGGGTGGCGGTCGCTGCGCGTCTCCATGAAGGTGTCCATCGGCGCGCTCGTGGCGTAATCGCCCAGGATGGTGGCCAAGGTGTGTTGTCAACAAATAGAACTGTCCGGTTTCGTAGCACATAAACTGTCCGCTC
>CAYZII010000068.1:0-10895 GCA_964478415.1 uncultured Methyloversatilis sp. | reverse complement strand
GCGTGCCGACCGTGGCCGCCTGCGTTTCATTGACCGTGGGTGGCTCGAGGTCGGCGATGCGGCGTTAGGAACGGTAGTCTGCGTTGATCTTCACGTAGTCATAGGAGAGATCGCAGGTCCATACGCTGGCCTGCTGGCCGCCGCGGCCGAGATCGACGCGCACGCGGATTTCGGCCGCCTTCATGATGCGCGCGCCGTCTTCCTCCCGATAACTGGTGGCGCGGCCGCCGTTTTCGGCGACCAGCACCTCCTCGCCATGACTTCCCAGCCAGACTTTGACGCGGCCGGCATCGAGATCGGCCAGCAGCGGATCATTCTTCCACGCATAGCCGATCGCGGCGAGGATCCGGCCGAGATTCGGATCGGAAGCAAAAAAAGCCGTCTTCACCAGCGGCGAATGGGCGATCGCATAACCGACCGCCTTGCATTCCGCGCTGCTGCGGCCGCCATCTACCCTGATCTCGATGAACTTCGTCGCGCCTTCGCCGTCACGCACGATCGCCTGAGCGAGCTCGCGCGCAGTCTCGATCACGGCCAGTTTGAATTCATGCCAGCCGAAAGCCTCGATGCTGTCGAACCTCGCCGGCCCCTGGCCGGTGGCAATCAGCACGAAAGAATCGTTCGTAGAGGTATCGCCATCGACGCTGATGCAGTTGAACGAAGCATCGGCGGCTTCCTTGACGAGGCGCTCGAGCAACGGCTGGGCGATTGCCGCATCGGTGGCGATGAAGCCTAGCATCGTCGCCATGTTCGGCTGGATCATGCCGGCGCCCTTCGCGATGCCGGTGATCGTGGCTGCCGTCTCGCCAGCGCCGATTTTGCGCGAGGCAGCCTTCGCCACCGTGTCGGTGGTCATGATCGCCTGCGCAGCAGCGAACCAGCCGTCGGCCCTGAGGTCTGCCAGTGCCGCGGGCAGGCCGGCTTTCAGACGTTCGACTGGCAGCGGTTCGAGGATCACGCCAGTCGAAAAGGGCAGCACTTGTTCGGCACGCAGGTCCATCAGCTTGGCGACGGCGGCGCAGGTTTGCCGTGCGGCAAGGAGTCCGGCCTCGCCGGTACCGGCATTGGCAATGCCGGTATTGATCACCAGCGCGCGGATCGCATCATTCTGCAGATGTTCGCGGCAGACCTGCACCGGGGCGGCGCAGAAGCGGTTTTGCGTGAACACGCCGGCCACGCGGCTGCCGGGCGCGAGCGTGATCAGCGTCAGATCGCGGCGGCCCACCTTGCGGATGCCGGCAGCCGCGGTACCTAGCAGCACACCGGCGACGGGATGCAGTTGCTCTGGAGCAGGGGTGACATAGTTGACGGGCATGGTTCATTCTCCGAAAACATACTGCCACAGGGCGCGCACCGCTGCGATGCGCATGGCATGAGGGGCGGCCTCGACACGGCTGTCGAGATCGTTCAGACGCCGCAAATGCTGGATGCGGCGGTATTCACGATAGGCTGAGCGTGCGGCTTCCGCCTGATCGGCGGGAATCAGGCCGCATTGCGCGGCAATGCCTAGCAGCGCAATGTTGCCGAGGTTGCCGGTGAGTTGGGGAAAATCGCAGGCATGGGCGAGGATCAGATACTGGACGATGAACTCGACATCGACGAGGCCGCCGCGATCATGCTTCAGGTCGAATACCCCCTCCGTCTCCTTGCTGCCGAGGTTTTCGCGCATCTTCGCGCGCATCGCCAGCACTTCGGCGCGTAACTGGCTGCGATCGCGGCGCAGTTGCAGGACTTCGCGGCGAATCGACTCGAAGGCTGCTCCGATCGCCGCATCGCCGGCGACGTAGCGGGCGCGCGTCAGTGCCTGGTGCTCCCAGACCCAGGCGCTCTCGAGCTGGTATTTGCGGAAGGTCTCGAGCGAGTTGACGATCAGGCCGGCCTCGCCGTCTGGGCGCAGGCGCAGATCGGTCTCGAACAGGATGCCGGCCGCGGTACGCGTCGACAGCCAGTTCGTCAGCCGCGTGGCGAGTTTCGCGTAGATGCTGGCGGCATCAGGTGCAGGGTCGTCGTAGAGATAAACGAGGTCGAGGTCTGAGGCATAGCCGAGTTCCTTGCCACCCAGCTTGCCATAGCCGATCACCGCAAAAGCCGGCTGCTCGCGGTGTTTCTTCAGCAGCTTGCGCCAGGCAAGCATCAGGGCACGGTCCACCATGATGTCGGCCAGTTCCGAGAGGTGGTCGGAAAGCTTTTCTACGCTCAGCAAGCCGGCGATGTCCTGGGCGAGCAGGTGGAACACCTGGGCATGGTGTGCCTCGCGCAGCGCGTCCATCTGCGCTTCGGTGTCTGGTTCGAGCGCATCGGTCTGGTCGCTGAGCTGCTGGCGGAAGGCGGGCCAGTCGGGTGCCATCTGCAGGGTGCGCGCATCGAGCAGTTCGTCGAGTAACACCGGATGATTGAGCAGGTATGCGGCTGCCCAGGAAGAGGCGCTGACGATTTTCGCCACTTGTTCGAGCGCCTGTGGGTATTGCAGCAGCAAGGCCAGATAGGCCGCGCGGCGGGCGATCGCCTCGAGCAGGTCGAGTATGCGCGACAGGGTGGCATCGGGATTCGGCGTCGCCGCCGCGACCTGGATCGCGCGCGGTACCAAGGCGTCGAAGCGCTTTCGCGCCACCTCGCCCATCTGCTGGTAGCGCGTGCCGCTGCGGATTGCCGCCAGCCGTGAGCACAATGCTGCCGGGTCGTGATAGCCGAGTTTCGTCAGTTCGGCGGCCTGGCCATCGCCTTCCTGCCAGGCGGGTTCGCTGCCTTGGCCATCGGGCGCGGCGAAGATCGCCGCGAAATGGCGCGCGACATTCTGGCGATGGTCGTCCAGTTCCATCAGCAGCGCCTGCCAGTCGTTGAAGCCCATTGCCGCAGCGACGCGCTGCTGGTCGTCCGGATTTTCCGGCAGGCTTTGCGTTTGCTGATCGTCGAGATATTGCAGCCGGTGTTCGAGCCGGCGCAGGAAGCGGTAGGCGGCGGAGAGCTCGACCGCCGCATCGAGATCGAGCTGGCCACGATCGACGAGCAGCTTGAGCACTTCGAGCGTGGCTCGCACACGCAGCGCCGGGTCACGGCCAGCGCGAATGAGCTGGAATGCCTGGGCGATGAACTCGATTTCACGGATGCCGCCGGGACCGAGCTTGATGTTCGTCGCCATGTCTTTTTTCGCCACCTCGCGGCGGATTTGCGCATGTAGTTCGCGCATCGCCTCGAGCGTGCCGAAGTCGAGATATTTGCGAAACACGAACGGTTGGCGGATCGCTTCCAGCTCGTCCCAACGCCCACCCGTCAGTGGTCGCGCCTTGACCCAGGCATAGCGCTCCCATTCGCGACCCTGGGTGTAGAAATAGTTTTCCAGCATCTCGAACGAGGCCACCAGCGGGCCGGAGTCGCCATTCGGTCTCAAGCGCATGTCGACGCGGAACACCTGGCCGTCGGCGGTGATGTCGGCGATCGTATTGATCAGGCTGCGCCCCAGCCGCGTGAAAAATTCGAAGTTCGAGATCGATCGGGTACCGTCGGTATCCCCGTCTTCCGGATAGACGAAGATCAGGTCGATGTCTGATGAAACATTCAGCTCGCGGCCACCGAGCTTGCCCATGCCGACGACGATCAACCGTTGGCGTTCGCCGGCAGGGTTTCTGGGTGTGCCGTAGCGCTCGACCAGTGTCTGCTCGCACACCGTCAGCGCCGCGTCGATCACGGTTTCGGCGAGCACCGTCATGCTCTCGACGACTTCGGCGAGATCGGCGTGGCCGGTCAGATCGCGGCTCATGATGCGTGCCAGCGCGCGCTGCTTCAGGCGCCTGAGCGCCGGCTTCAGATTGGTTTCGTTCAGCGGCTGTTCATGCAGCCAGGCCTGTGCCAGCGCCGTGCTGAAAGGCACTTCGGCACACAGCTCGGCGGTGAGTTCGGGGCGGGCCTGCACCAGCCGGGCGAGATAGCGGGAGTATTCGGTCGGGGAGAGGGGCATGAACGGTAAAATCACGACATTCCAGCCATTCCCGATTCTAGTCGCGCCGACGCCTTGTCCACTGCTTTACATCCTTTTGTCCGTATGCTCCGTTCCGTACTGCGCTGGAGCGGACGGCTGCTGGTGGTCGCCTATTTCGCCGCCGCGACACTGATCCTGGTGGGGCGCTACTGGCTGATGCCGGAGATCGGCCGCTGGCGCACGACGATCGAACAGGAGCTTTCCCAGGCGATCGGCCTGCCGGTCGAGATCGGCGAGCTTTCCGCCGACTGGCGGGGTCTCCATCCCCATTTGAGCGTCGGTCGGCTGCGCATCACGGATCGCCTTGGACAGCAGGCCTTGGCGCTCGAACGCGTCGAGGCCGAGATCGGCTGGACATCGCTACTGTTCTTCGAACTGCGCCTGCATCGGCTGGAAATCTTCGCGCCCTTCCTCGAAGTGCGTCGTGATCCAGAGGGCAATCTCTTCGTCGCCGGCCTGCCGGTGCGTGCGGAAGGTGAGAGCCGGCTGGCCGACTGGCTGCTCGAGCAATATCGCATCGTCGTGCGCGATGCCCGTCTCGTCTGGCGCGACGAATTGCGCGCCGCACCGCCGCTGGAATTCTCCAGACTCGACTTTCAGTTGCGCAACCTCGGCCGCCATCACAGCTTCGGCATGGTGGCAGAACCCTCGGGTGGTATCGCCACCCACATCGATCTGCGCGGCAATCTGAGCGGCAGAAGCCTTTCCGAACTCTCCCGCTGGGCGGGACAGATTTATCTCGATGTCACCGGTCTCGATCTGGCCGCGACCGCGCCTTGGCTCACCCTGCCCTTCGAAATGACACAAGGCCAGGGTGACGTGCGCCTGTGGCTCGACTTCGCCGATGCGCAACCGACGGCGCTGACGACCGATCTCGCACTCGACGGACTCTCTCTCCGCCTGGATGCGGCGCTGCCTACGCTCGCCACGTCACGGGTGGCGGGGCGTTTCTCGGCGCGCCGCACGCGCGACGGCTATGCCGGCGAACTGAAACGCTTTACGCTGACGACTGCAGAGAGCATCGTGCTGCCTGCGACCGATGCGCGTCTGCGTTTGAAGACAGCCGTGGGAAAGGAGGGTGGGGATTTCCTCGTCAATCGGCTCGAGCTCGAGCAGCTGGCGGCTTTGATGCCCTATCTGCCCGTGCCGAAAGACTTGCACGAACGCCTTGCGGTTTTCGCGCCCCGTGGTGTGGTCAGCGATCTGGATTTCTCCTGGCAAGGGACGCTCGAGGCGGTGAGTGGCTTCCGCATCCGCGGTGAGTTTGCGCACCTCGCACTGGCGCCGTATCGAACGCTGCCGGGGTTTCACGGCCTCTCCGGACGCGTCGACGGTGATGACCGCTCCGGACGGCTGAACCTGTCCGGCGAAGACGTAGGACTCATCCTGCCTGAGGTCTTTCCCGAACCGATGCTGCAGTTGGGTCGCTTCGATGCCGAGATCGGCTGGCGCACGAAAGATCGTGCGCTCGAATTCTTGATCCAGCATCTGAATTTCGCCAATGCCGACGCGAAGGGTGAGTCATTCGGCAGTTACCGCTACATCGGCGAGGGGCCTGGCGAGATCGATCTGACGGCGAAACTGACCGACGCCGCGGGCAGCGCCGTCTGGCGCTATCTGCCGCGCGTCGTGAACAAGGACGCGCGCGACTGGCTGAAGGCCAGCATCCGCGGTGGGCATGCCGACAGTACGACGCTGCGCCTGAAAGGGCCATTGGCGCAGTTCCCGTTCCGGGGTGGAAAAGGGGGCATCTTTCAGGTGAAAGGCAGTATCCGCGGCGCCACGCTCGAGTATGCGCCAGGCTGGCCGGCCATCGATGGCATCGATGGCGAGCTGCTGTTTGAGAACGAACGCATGGTGATCCAGGCCCATCGGGCGACGATCCTGGGCGTGGCACTGAGCGGCGTGCGTGCGGAGATTGCGGATCTCGAGGCACCCGAGGAAATACTTTCCATCAGCGGTCGGGCGGAAGGCGAGACGCAGCGTTTCCTCGCTTTCATCACCGCCAGTCCGGTCGCTGATCGCATCGACAATTTCACTGACGACATGACGGCGCAAGGCAATGGCACGCTCGATTTGAAACTCGTGATGCCGTTGAGACACATTGCCAATACCCGAATCGATGGACGTTATCGTTTTGTCGGCAACCAGATCGAGGTGCTCGAAGGGCTGCCGCCGTTCACCGACGTCACTGGCGAGCTCACGTTCTCGTCCGAGCGGATGCAGGCGAGAGGCTTGCGGGCGCGTTTCCTTGATCAGCCGCTCAACCTCGAGATCACCACCCTTACTGGCGGTACGGTGCGCATCGTTGCCACCGGCAACCTCGAAGCCAATGCGCTACGCCGTCATTTCGGCTGGCCCGCTTTGGATCATTTGTCCGGCCAGACGCCTTGGCGTGGCAGTCTTTCGGTGAAGAAACCGGTCGCCGAACTGCGCATCGAGTCTGATCTTAGTGGGCTCGCTTCCTCTCTGCCCGAGCCGCTCAACAAGTCGGCACGGGAAGGTTTGCCCCTGCTCGTCCAGGGACGTTTCGATGGCCGCCAGGCACAGTTGAATGCGACGCTCGGCAAGATCGCCAGACTCGCGCTGCAACGTGCGGGGGAGACATGGCGGGGGCGTCTGGCGATCGGCGAAAAAGCCCTCGCCGCGTCGCCGGTGCTGCCGCCGGAGGGAGTGGTGCTGGCGGTGGATCTGCCCCGCATCGACGGTGATGCCTTACGCAGCCTGGCAGCCAGCAGCTCGGAGAATGACAGCGCTGCGCCGCTTGCCATGACGGGCATCGATCTGCGGTGTGCCGAACTCGAGCTGCTACAGCGCCGTTTCCACGAGGTGCGCCTCGAGGCGGCGCGCCATGTCGGGCGCTGGCAAGTGGCCCTGGCCAGCCGTGAGGTGCAGGGCAATCTCGTCTGGGATACGGCGGGCGCCGGACGGATCAGCGGGCGTCTCAGCCGCTTGCATTTGCCTGCGGGCGACAGCGTAGCATCTGGCAGCGAGCCTGCGGCCGATACGACGCACGAAATGCCGGCGCTGGATCTCGCCGTCGACAGTTTCCGCCTCGGCGAGAAGGCCCTCGGTGCGCTCAAGCTCCAGGCGGAGAACCGCGCCGGGTTGTGGCAAGGCCGATTCGAGTTGAGTAACGAGGCCGCCAAGCTGACGGGCGACGGACGTTGGCGACGGGGAGGTCAAACGGCGCAGACGGCGCTTGCCTTTCGGCTGGAAGTAGGCAATGCGGAAAAGCTGCTCGAGCGTTTGCAGCTGCCCGATGCGGTGCGGCGTGGCGAAGGCGTGGTCAGCGGCGAAGTGCGCTGGGCAGGTAGTCCGCTCGCCTTCGATCTGCCCAGCCTCGCCGGCAGCGTCAAGGTCGATGTCGGCAAGGGCCAGTTCAAGAAACTCGAACCCGGCGTCGGGCGCCTGCTCGGTGTGCTGTCGCTACAGGCGTTGCCGCGCCGCATCACGCTGGACTTCCGCGACATCTTCAGCGAGGGCTTTGCATTCGACAGCATCACTGGCGAGGCCAAGATCGCCAAGGGTGTGATGTCCAGCGAGGAACTACGCATCCAGGGACCTGCCGCGAAGGTGCTGCTCGCCGGCGAGGTGGATTTGCTTGCCGAGACGCAGAAGCTGAAAGTGCGCGTCGAGCCGGCCATCGGCGAGTCGCTTGCGGTCGGTGCGATGCTCGCCCATCCGGTGGCCGGTGCCGTCGCCTGGGCGGCGCAGAAAGTGCTGAAGAATCCGCTCGACCAAATCTTCGCCTATGAGTATGCCGTTACCGGTTCATGGAGCGATCCCCAGGTCGAGAAACTCTCCCGCGTCACGCCAGATACCGTCACCGCCCCTTCCGGAAGCGCACCATGAGCGATCCCATTCTCCTCGCTGCCGTGCAGATGATCTCGACCCCCGAGCCGCAGGCGAATCTCGCCACGGCGTCCCGGCTGATCGCTGAGGCCGCCGAGCGCGGCGCGCGGCTCGTCGCACTACCCGAATACTTTCCGATCATCGCTGGCCAGGACGCCGACTGGCTGGCCTGGCGCGAGGCCGACACTCATGGGCCGCTGCAAGATTTCCTTGCCGAACAAGCCATACGCCATCGTTTGTGGCTGGTCGGTGGCTCGATTCCGCTCACCGCCATTGATCCGGCGAAGCTCAGAAACAGCTGTCTGGTATTCGATCCGGACGGCCGGCGAGTGGCCCGCTACGACAAGATCCACTTGTTCGGCTTCGACAAGGGAGAGGAACATTACGATGAAGCGCAGACCATCGAGGCCGGGGCATCGCAGCCGGTGACGTTCGAGGCGACGATCGGCGCCGCGACACTGCGCATCGGCCTGGGCATCTGTTACGACTTGCGTTTTCCCGAACTGTTCCGGGCGATGGGCGCGCTCGATCTGATCGTGTTGCCGGCCGCTTTCACGGAGACCACCGGGCAGGCCCATTGGGAAATCCTGCTGCGCGCCCGCGCGATCGAGAACCAATGCTACGTTCTCGCCGCCGCCCAGGGCGGGCGCCATCCGACCGGTCGTATCACGCACGGCAACAGCATGATCATCGATCCTTGGGGCAGCGTGCTCTCCCGGCTCGACAAGGGCGAAGGCGTGATCACGGCGGGATTCGACCCGGTGCGCATGGCCGAAATCAGAACGAGCCTGCCGGCACTGCAGCACAGAAGGCTGTAAACTTTCCCGCTGACGAAACTCGGCGCTGGCGATACGGCACGGCGCCCGCGATGAGATGGATGCGACGACCCACATCACCACTGCTGAACGTTATCTGCTGACACCCTATGGCCTGACCAGCGGGCAACTGGAGCACGTGTTCGGCGAGCTGTTCGGCCACCGCATCGATTATGCCGATCTGTATTTCCAGTTCGCGCGCTCCGAGGCCTGGAGCCTCGAGGAAGGCATCGTCAAATCCGGCAGCTTCAACATCGAGCAGGGTGTCGGCGTGCGCGCGATCAGCGGCGAGAAAACCGCCTTTGCCTATTCCGACGACATCAGTCTGACAGCGCTGCTCGATGCCGCGCGCGCCGTGCGGGCGATTGCCGCTGCCGGCGGCGATGGTGCCCTGCCGATGATCCAGCACCAGCCGGTGACGCCGCTGTATGCCCCAGAAGACCCGTTGGCTTCACTGCCCGATGCCGAAAAGGTGCGCCTGCTGGAGCGCCTCGAAGCCCTGGCACGGGCTGCCGACCCGCGTGTCGTGCAGGTGATGGCCCATGTCGCCGGCAGTTGGGAAACGATCCTGGTAGTGCGTTCGGACGGTCGGCTCGCCGCCGATGTGCGGCCTCTGGTGCGCGTCTCGCTGACCGTGATCATCGAAGAAAACGGTCGCCGCGAACAGGGCAGCGCCGGCGGGGGCGGTCGCTTCGACTACGGCTATTTCACCGAGGAGGTGCTGAAAGACTATGCGCAGAAGGCCGTGCAGCAGGCGCGCGTCAATCTCGTCGCGGCACCCGCACCGGCCGGAGAGATGACCGTCGTGCTCGGCCCCGGCTGGCCCGGCATCCTGCTGCACGAGGCGATCGGCCACGGCCTCGAGGGCGATTTCAATCGCAAGGGCAGCTCCGCCTTCTCGGGGCGCATCGGCCAGCGCGTTGCCGCGCCGGGCGTCACCGTCGTCGACGACGGCAGCATTCCGCAACGGCGCGGCTCACTCGCCGTCGATGACGAAGGCAATCCGACCCAGCGCACCGTGCTGATCGAGGACGGCATCCTCGTCGGCTATCTGCAGGATGCGCTCAATGCCCGCTTGATGGGTATGGCCCCTACCGGCAACGGTCGGCGTGAATCCTTCGCCCATCTGCCGATCCCGCGCATGACCAACACGATGATGCTCGCCGGCGATTTCCCGCCCGAGGAGATCATCGCCTCGGTGAAGCGCGGGCTGTATGCCGCCAATTTCGGCGGCGGCCAGGTCGACATCACCAGTGGCAAGTTCGTGTTCTCCGCTGCCGAAGCCTATTTGATCGAAAACGGCAGAATCACCCGGCCAGTGAAGGGGGCGACACTGATCGGCAATGGCCCCGACGTGCTCACCCGCGTGACGATGATCGGCAACGATCTCGCGCTTGATCCCGGTGTCGGCATTTGTGGCAAGGAGGGGCAGAGCGTGCCGGTCGGCGTCGGCCAGCCGACGCTGCGCATCGATGGCATGACAGTCGGCGGCACCGCCTGAGGGTGCACGCCGAGACGATCTGCAACATTTTGCTTGAGCGATAATGGGCTTCCATTGAACCGAATGAGGGGGAGAAGATCATGAAGACCATCAAGCAGATTCTCGCCGAGAAGACCAAGCCTTTGACCGTGGTGTCGCCTGACGACACGGTGCTGTTCGCTGCGCGTTTGATGAGTGAGCGCGATGTTGGTGCCGCGCTGGTGCTCGAGAATGGCAAACTGGTCGGCATGTTTACCGAGCGCGATTGCCTACAAAAGATGGTGGCGGCCGGCCGTGATCCGGCGACCACCAAGGTGCGTGAGGTGATGAGCGTGAAAGTGCGCTATGCGAAACCCAGCCTAGATGTCTCCGAGGGACTGGCGCTGATGACGGAGCGCTTCTTCCGCCATCTGCCGGTGCTGGATGATGACCAGAATCTGCTCGGCGTCGTCTCGATCGGCGATCTCGTCAAGGCGAAGATTTCCGAACAGGAATTCATCATCGAGCAGCTCGAGCACTACATCACGAGCTAACGTTCATGCCGCGGTTGCGGCACCCCCGCGGCATGAAAAGCCCCCCTTCGCCCCCCTCACTGGGGGTTCCAAACTGGCTCGCTGCGCTCGCAAACCTAAGGGGCACTCCGATCTACCCGCGCAGCGGTTTGCGCCTTCGGCGCCTCCCGCGCGCAACAGTGGCGGCCCGGCGGGCGCGCTGCGTCGTTTCGCGTTGAACGGCCGGCTGGCCCGCTGGCGACGCTGGGGTAAAATTG